>NZ_JASJGN010000314.1:0-3353 GCF_033791525.1 Desulfosarcina sp. | reverse complement strand
AATACCCGGGCAGGTACGGTAAAGGCCTGCCGGCGGGCCAAACTGTCGCCCAGCATCGGCGGCCAGATCGCTCGGCTGCCGGTCAAAAAAGGGGACCGCGTCAAGGAAGGCGAGCTGCTCCTGGAGCTGTGGAACAACGATATCGCCGCGCAGGTGATGCTGGCCGAACGGGAAGTGACCGCCACCCGTTCCAGGGCGCAATCGGCCTGTTCACGGGCCGAAGTGGCCGCTAAAAATGCGGATCGCCTCTCCACCCTGTTCAAATCCAATGTGGGGACCCAGGAGCGCACGGAAAACGCCCTTGCCGAGGCTGATGCCCTGGGCGCCGAGTGTGACGGGGCCCGCAGTGAAGTGCAGGTCCGCGAAGCCCAGCTGGTCGTGGCCAGGGCCAGTTTCCAACGCACCCGGCTGCTGGCGCCCTTCGATGGGGTGATCGGCGAGATCAACGGTGAGCGATACGAATATGTCACCCCTTCCCCGCTGGGTGTGCCCACACCGCCCGTGGTGGACATTATCGAATCCGGCTGCTTTTACGTGATTGCCCCCATCGATGAGGTGGATGTTTCCGGCATCCGGACGGGCATGCCGGCCCGCATCACCATGGATGCCTATGGCAGCCGGACATTCCAGGGCCAGGTGCGCCGGGTCTCCGATTACGTTCTGGACGTTGAGAAGCAGGCCCGCACCGTCGACGTGGAAGTCAGTTTCATCCACCCGGAGGAATTCTCTCTTTTGCTGGCCGGCTACAGCGCAGACATCGAAGTGATCCTGGACGTTCGCACCGATGTGGTGCGGGTACCCACCGAGGCCGTCATGGCGGATCAGCACGTTTATGTGTTTAAGCCTGCCCTGGGCAAAATTGAGCGTCGCCGCATCCGCAGCGGTCTTTCCAACTGGGACCATACCGAGGTGATGGATGGATTGAAACCGGAAGAACAGGTGGTTGTCAACATCGATGCGCCGGATCTTGAAGACGGGGCGCCTGCCGTTCCAATCGAGGAAGCCCCGTGATTCGCCTGGACAATGTCAGCCGCGTGTTTCAAGTGGGGGGTGAATCCGTGCATGCCCTGGACCGGGTGAACCTGGTTGTGGAAAAGGGCGAGTACCTGTCCATTATGGGGCCGTCCGGATCAGGAAAATCCACCCTGCTGAACATCCTTGGACTGCTGGACCGCCCGGACGAGGGCACCTATTGCATCGACGGCAGGGACACCACCGCGCTGGCCGATGACCAGCAGGCAACCATCCGGCGCTATAAAATCGGTTTTATCTTCCAGTTTTTCCATCTGGTCCCCCGGCTCACGGCTGCCGACAATGTGGGCCTGCCGCTGGTTCTTGCCGGCGTCGACCCAAAAGAACGGCGCCATCGGGTGAACGAAGCCATGGACCGATTCGGTCTTTCCAGCCGGGCCGGACACCGGCCGGACCAGCTGTCCGGCGGACAGCGCCAGCGGGTGGCCATCGCCAGGGCCGTGATCATGAACCCCACCGTCATCCTTGCAGACGAGCCCACCGGCAACCTGGATCGCACGTCCGGGGATGAAATCATTCAAGCCGTGGAATCTATCAGGGAACAGGGCATGACCGTCATTATCGTCACCCACGATCCGAATATCGGGAGCCGTGCCGTCCGGGCGATCCGGATGGTGGACGGTCGGATCGTTTCAGACAGCCAGGGGCAGGCATGAGGACCACGGATGTGATCGGCTTCTGCCGGCGGGCCGTTTCCGGATATCCCCTGCGCTCGGGCTTGATGCTCCTGGCCATGGCCATCGGCGTGGCATCGGTGGTACTGCTGTCCACCCTGGGAGAGGGAACCCGTCGGTACGTGGCCAACCAGTTCAGTTCCCTGGGCACCCACCTGCTGATCGTCCTGCCGGGTCGATCCGAAACCACCGGCGGCCCGCCGCCGATGATGGGTCAGACCCCCCGTGACCTGACCGTCCAGGATGCCATGGCCCTGGCACGCAGCACTGCCGTGCGCCGGGTGGCTCCCATTGTGGTCGGTTCCGCCCCTGTTTCCGTGGGCAGCCGGCAGCGGGAAATCACCATCCTCGGCTCAACGGCCGAGCTCCTGCCGATTCGCCACCTGACCATGGCCCATGGTCGATTCATTCCCGCCGGTGAAGTCTCCCGGGCGGAGGCGGTTTGCGTATTGGGCTACCAGGCCAGAAAAGAGCTCTTTGGCAACCGGTCGCCACTGGGCCGGTTCGTGCGTATCGGCGAGCGCCGGTTTCGGGTGATCGGCACACTGACCCAAAAGGGTCAGTCCCTGGGCACGGACACCAGTGATATGGCCATTATCCCCGTCGCCTCTGCCACCGCCTTGTTCAACACCGAATCCCTCTTCCGGATTCTGGTGCAGGCCCGAAACCGGGATGCCGTATCCCGGGCCAAGCGAAACGTTCAGGAGATCATCCGGGATCGGCACGACGGTGAAGACGATGTGACCGTGATCACCCAGGACGCCCTATTGGCCACCTTCGACCGGATCCTGAAAACCCTGACCCTGGCGGTCGCCGGCATTGCCTCCATCAGTCTTGCCGTGGCAGGCATCCTGATCATGAATGTGATGCTGGTCGCCATCTCCCAGCGGACGGCGGAAATCGGTCTTCTCAAGGCTGTCGGGGCCACACACACTCAGGTGCTGATACTCTTTCTCGTGGAGTCGACGCTCCTCTCTCTGCTCGGAACAGCGGCCGGGTTGCTGCTTTCGGCTGTTGGATTGCTGGTGCTGCAACAGCTGTTCCCCGGGTTTCCCATGGCGGTCCCCTGGTGGGCGCCGGCGGCGGCGGCCGCCACGGCAGTGTCCACCGGAACGCTCTTCGGCATGCTGCCGGCACGGCGCGCCGCCCGATTGGATCCCGTAACGGCATTGGCGGAGAAGTGATGGGGATGGGGAATTGAGGGATTGGGGATTGGGGATTGGGACTTGGGGAATTTTAAAACGGGTGGTTAACCGATGATTTTTCGTGATGCACTTAAATGGGCCCTTCAATCGCTTGCCGGCCAGCGACTGCGCAGTTTTCTCACCATCCTGGGCATTGCCGTGGGAATTGCCGCCGTAGTTCTGCTCACCTCGCTAGGGGAAGGCGTTCACCGGTTCGTGCTCGGAGAGTTCACCCAGTTCGGCACCAACCTGATCGGCGTCACCCCGGGCCGCTCCACCACCCATGGCATGTCCGGCGCGCTGATCAGCAATGTGCGCCCACTGAGCCTGGACGACGCCGATGCGCTACGGCGACTGCCCGGCATCGAGGCGGTGGTGCCGGTGTTGCAGGGCAATGCCGAGGTCGAGGCCGGCGAGCGTGCCCGCCGCACCATGGTCCTCGGCGTTGGCGCCCAAGTGCCGA
>NZ_JASJGN010000313.1:0-4724 GCF_033791525.1 Desulfosarcina sp. | reverse complement strand
GGTGTACTTGGCCACGAACAGGGGCAGGTTGTGCCCAGGGATGCCGCCCTGGCCAGGGCCAGTACCGGCCGAGGTAAAGCGTTTGATCAGTTCGGGGACATCGAAGCCCATCTCGATGGCCTGTTTGATATTTTTAATGGTGGTGTCTTCGTCGAAGCAGATGAAGCTCTTGCGGCCCTTGACCGGTGCGGTGACCAGCTTGCAGCCACGCTCCGGGCCGGGAAGGCTTGATGCGGACGCTTCGGCGGCGGCGACGGCGTTGCCCATGTCCGTACCTGCGGCAGCCGCGGCCTTGAGGCCGGCCAGGCGGCCGGAGGCTTCGATAGCGGCGGGGTTGTTGACGCCGGTCAGTCGGCCGGCGGGAAACATCTTCTCGGGCAGCGTCGTCGGCAGGAAGTAACCGGTGTGGCTGTCGTAGCCCATCTTGGCCTGGGCCAGGATCAACGGACCGTTAACGGGCGTGAGGCCGGCGGAAGCGACCAGCAGGTCACAGGGGAACTGGCGTTTGACCGTACCTTCGACGGTGGAGAGGGTCACCTTTTCCACCTTCTTTCCGCCGTGGGCTTTGGCGGCCACCCAGCCCTTGAGAACCGGGATCTTGCGTTCGGCCAGGGCCAGCATCAGCTCGGGGTTCTGGCCGTCCTCGCGGATGTCGGCCACGCAGTTGATCTTCAGCCCCAGGTCGAAGAGGTCGACGGCGGCTTCCAGTCCCAGGTCGTGACCCACGGAAAAGACCGCTTCACTGCCCGGCAGCAGCCCGTAAGTGCGGGCCATGCGATGGGCACAGCCCACCTGCATGATACCGGGGCGCTCGTTGTGGTCGAAGATCAGGGGGCGTTCGATGCAGCCGGTGGCTACCACGACGCTGTCCGAGCGGATCTCGATGTAGCGTTCGGTGAAGGTGTCCGTGGGCCTGCCCACCTGAAAGGCGGTGATCAGGTTGTTGTTGTAGGCACCGACCATCGAGGTGTGCGTGAAGGTCCGGATGTTGCCGGTCTGTTCCATTTTTCGGGCCAGTTCGCGTGCCCGTTGGTAAAGGGGTGTGCCTTCGGCGGTGATGCTGACCCGGTAGTCGAAACATCCGCCCAGGTGGGGACGGGATTCGAGCAGGACCACCCGCTGTCCGGATTCGGCGGCTGCCAGGGCGGCGGTCATGCCGGCGGCGCCGCCGCCGATGACGGTGACTTCGGCTTTGACGAACATCTCGTCGTACTGGCCCTTCATCTGGTAATCGGCGGAAATGACGCCGATGCCGGCGGTCTTGCGGATCTGCTTCATTGCCACGGGCCAGACGGCTGCGGGCTTGTGCATGGTTTTGTAGTAGAAGCCGGCTGGCATCATCCAGTCCAGCTTGTCGATGAAGGACAGCCAGTCGCGGTCGGCAGAGCCTTTGACATTCTGCTCCTTGACGACCATGCCGTCCTTGAGCAGCGTGTTTTCGGTGCGCACGTTGGGAACGCCGTTGACGTCCATGCAGGTGTTGCTGCACTCGCCGTCGAGACTGTAAAGCCCGCGGGGGCGGTGGTATTTCAAACTGCGTCCAAAGACCCGGACGCCATTGGCAAAAAGGGCCGTCGCAACCGTATCTCCGGCCACGCCCTGTACGGTTTTTCCCCGGTAATTCAAGGAGAGTTTTTCCGAGGGGGTGATGCGGAGCGTGGGCAATTGGTTAAGCCTGTTCATTTGCTTGCCTCCGGTTTAGCCACTTCGAGGTTTTTGGTTGTGTCGCGCCAGGTGGTGAACCAGGACCCGCAGCCATCGCGGTGAAACCACCACTCTTTCTGGACGCCGGCTATGCATTTGTTCATGTGGACATAGTCACACCAGGCGGCAGGGGTCAGCCCCGCTTCGGCCGGGCGCGGTCCCTTGTCTTCTCCCCCATAACGGAACTCGTATCCGTTGCGTTGGCCGCAGACGGGGCAGGTGAGTGTTAAGGCCATGATATATATCCTCCTTAATTGTCCGGCGTATAGCTGACCAGGGCAGCGGTTTCGCCCATCAACTGGTGGTTTTCGTAGCGACGCAGATTGAACGGCTTGAGCATGTCCGGGCAGTGGCCGCTGGCCATGAACTGAGCCATGTATTTGCCGACGGCGCTGCATGATTTGAAGCCGAAGTAACCCCAGCCGCAGTCCATGTAGAAGCCTTCGATTTGGTCGTTGCCGTCCATGATAGGCGCCATGTCCGGGGTCATGTCGGCCAGCCCGCCCCAGATGCGCATGAATTTAACGCCCCGCAGGCAAGGCAGCCAGTCGGACAGGGCCTCGGCCTGGTGCTTAATGTAGTGGGCAGTGTTCTGGGTCGTATAGTTGGGCCACTGGTCCATGTGGGCGCCGGTGGCGATCTCTCCCTTGAGGGTCTGGTTGGCATAGCAGTGGTAGGCACCGGACGAGACCACGTGGTCGAGCAGCGGTTTGAGCGGCTGGGTGACCATGGCCTGAATGGTGAGCACGGCGATGGGCAGCTTGATGCCCAGCATGTGGTAGATCAGGCCCGCACTGTATCCACCGGCGCTGATCAGTACCCGGGGTGTGTGGATGCGGCCGCGGGACGTCTCTACGCCGCTGATTTTGCCGCCTTCGGTGTGGATGGCGGTGGCTTCGGTGTGCTGGTGAATGTGCACACCATGTTTGGCGGCCCCTTTGGCCAGTCCCCAGACCACGGCATCGTGTCGTACGATACCCCCGGGGGGATGGAACATGGCCCCGTGGATGGGGAAGGTGATGTCTTCGGAGATGTTCAACGCCGGCACCAGTTCCTTAGCCTGCTTGGCGTCGATGAGGTGGCTCTCCACGCCGTGGAACTGGGCGGTGGCGATGGTCATGCGGGCTGCCTTCATGGCGGCTTCGCTGTGCATCAGGTTGAGGTTGCCGCAGTTGTTGAACATCAGGTTGTAGTCCAGCTCCTTGGTGAGCACCGGCCACAGGTCGAGCGCCTCCTTGTAAAGCGGAACATTGTACTGCGTGCGCTGATTGGCCCGCACGATGGCTGTATTGCGGCCGGCACCGCCGAATCCGATGAAGCGCTTTTCAATGATGGCCACATCCGTGATGCCGTGCTCCTTGGCCAGGTAGTAGGCTGTGGCCAGACCGTGAAGGCCGCCGCCGATGATCACCGCATCGTAGCTGGACTTCAGTCTGGTTTTGTTGCCCCACAGGGGCTTGGATTTCCAGAACATACGCTCTCCCTACATGGTTAAAAGATAAAACGTGCATGGGTGAAGATGAAGCGTGAAACGACTAGTTGTCGCGGATGGTATCCGAATGAAATGAAACATGTCAATAACAAAATATGATATTGAATAAAAAATATGCAAACAGCCTTGACAATAACTTTGAATAGTAATAAAAGTATGTAAAAAAGATGGTTTATAACACATTCGCAAAAATGAAATGAAATTTTCATTTCGATTTCATTCAAGGGGCTTATGATGAACGATTCCCAGGCACATCCGGTGATCAAAGGCATTGTCAATCAACTGGATACGCTTACTCCCAAGGGAAAGATACTGGGCAGCTACATTATTCAGAACCCCCGCAAAGCGGTTTTCATGACCACGAAAGAGTTGTCCGAGGCCTGCAGGGTCAGCGAGGCTACGGTGGTTCGGTTTGTGGGGCAATTGGGCTACGGCGGTTATGGAGAATTCCTCCAGGCGCTGCGGGATTTCGTGGATTCCGGGCTCAGCCTGCCGGACCGGGCGGATCTGCCGGGAATGAAGGGGCCGGGCACCGATCAGCTGCACCGGGTGGTTTTCGAAGAGATGAACAACCTGCGGCAGTTTTACGAAACCATCGACATGAAGGTCTTGGACCGGATCGTTGAGCAGCTTATAGAGAGCCCTGCGGTTTATGTGGTCGGCTCGAGGGTCTCCTATACCTTTGCCTATTACATGGGCTGGT
This sequence comes from Desulfosarcina sp., assembly GCF_033791525.1. Taxonomy (GTDB): domain Bacteria; phylum Desulfobacterota; class Desulfobacteria; order Desulfobacterales; family Desulfosarcinaceae; genus Desulfosarcina. The sequence goes on along the minus strand of NZ_JASJGN010000313.1, from coordinate 825 downwards.
CGCTGACCAAGGTCCGTCGGGGCGTCCATATCCTGAAAGGCAGTGACAGCACGGCCATCGACTGGTTGACCAATGCGCCCGACGACAGCCTGGTGACCATCATCACCACCTCACGCTACCCCAACGAACTGATCAAGCTGGCCAAGGTCGCCCGACGGCTTCAGCACAACCTCCTGGTGATCACCGACAACACGCTGTGCCCGGTGATCCCCTTTGCCCATCTCTCCCTGGTTGTGCCGTCCCGCTCCATTCCCCTGATCGGGTACCCGACGACCATTTCCTGTATCATCAACTACCTGGTGCTGGAACTGGTCAATCGGCAGCACCCGCAGCTTAACGAGCACCAGGAGCGGCTGGAGCAGATGTATCTGGAAAACGATATCCTGTTCAACATGTACGCCAACGACTGAGGATAGGGGATAGGAGCCAGGAGCCAGGAGATAGGAGATAGGAGCTATAAGGCCGAAGACCGAAGGCGAAATCGGAGACTCGTAGGAGCGGCTTCCAGCCGCGATCGATTGTCTACTTTCAGACCTCGGACCTCAGACTGCCGGCGGCCCCTGCAATTCACCGGTTTGCCTGATGTTAAAAAATGTGGCATGCTTTCCAGCAGCCTGTTGACCGATACGCCAACCTTGATGCAACCTTTACCGCCATGGCCATGAAAACGTCTCCACGCCATTTTATCGCTCGGACGCTCAATATCGGCTATGAAGAATTCTTGCCCTTTTTCGACGGGTTCAGCGAAGGATTGCTGATTGTCGACCGGACCGGAACCATCATCTACTATAATCCCACCATGGCCGCCATCGACGAGCTGAATCC
>NZ_JASJGN010000312.1:0-6482 GCF_033791525.1 Desulfosarcina sp. | reverse complement strand
ACATCATTGGTGATCCGCGACATGAGTGTACCGGTGCGTTCTTTTTGGAAAAAGGATAGCGGAAGATCTTGAATACGATCGTAAAGCTGGTTGCGCAACCGGCGAATGATGTCTTCGCCGACATAGTTCATGAAGTACTCCTGGCCGTAGCTGCCCAACCCCTTTACTAAAAAAACGGCAACCACCAAAAGGGGTAACACGACTAATCCGGTGGTATCCCTGTTTACGAAGATATCGTCGATCACCGGTTTGATCAGGTACCCCGTTGCGGTGGTGGCGCTCGATATCATCAAGCTGCACCCGGCGGCGAAGATGAGGCGCCCGCTGTTTTTCTTGATCAAGGACAAGATCCGTCGATGCCGGTCCCTCAATTCTATCGTTAAGAAATGTTTCACTTTTGTTTCCCTTTTTGCGCGGTCATCATTCAGGATGCCTTAACCCAACGTGCCCGGTATTTATCCCATGGGATGCTTTTTGTAAACGATGCGGTTGAAATGGTCTATACCGTCAACACGGCGGAGAATGTAAGCATTGACATTTGGGACATCCATTGGCAATCTTCACCCGGCATATATTAAACTAGAACATCTACACCAATCTCAGGTCGATTAGTTATTTCCTCGGTTCTTGCGCTCAAAGGCGGTGCGGTCACCATAAAAAGGCTGCAAATTCTGCCCTTGTATGATATTAAATCTCACCTTTCATTAGCGCAACGATGGGTTGTGCCCCATCCGTCACCCATATAGAATAAGAAAGAAAAACCATACTGAACAACATGATATACGCAAATGAAAAAAAACAGAAGAAGGAGTCAGTAATGGCCATCAACCAGGAACTGCTTGACATCCTTGCCTGCCCACAGTGCAAAGGGGAGATCCGCCTCAACGACCCCCAAGACGGTCTGATCTGTGAAGCGTGCCGGCTGGTTTACGAAATTCGGGATGATATCCCCATCATGCTGATCGAAGAGGCCAAGCCGTTTAACTTATGAGTCTGCCCCAGCCCCCCTCGCCAGCCAAACTGATTGTGGGTTTTTTCGTCAAAGATAAGGCCCTTGCCACGGGTGTTGCGCAAGAATTGCAGGACCGGTTGGGTCCTGTTGACATGATCAGTGCGTGGCTTGATTTTGATTTCACGACTTATTATGAAAAGGAGATGGGCGCTCCGCTGAGTCGCCGGTTGGTCGTTTTTAAAACGCTTGTCGAGCAGACCGAACTGGCCACCATCAAGCGGATGACCAATGCGTTGGAACAAACATACCAGCGGCAGGGGCAGCGCAGGATCAATATCGATCCGGGATATCTGCTGCCCGAACGCTTCGTTCTGGCCACCGGAAAGAACTTTACCCATCGCATTTACATTGGCCAGGGCATTTATGCGGACCTGACGCTGATCTTTCAGAAAGGGGCCTTTCGCACGCTGCCGTGGACCTACCCCGACTATGCCGACAAGCCCCTGATTGACTTTCTAACCCTGGTCCGAAAAAAATATATGTTGGATTTAAAACAAAGGCAGGAACCATGATCAAGAGCATGACCGCCTATGCCCGGGCGGAAAATCAGACCGCTTCCTACACGGTTCGTGTGGAGGTGCGTTCATTCAATAGCCGGCATCTGGATGTGGCCTTAAAGCTCACCCACGGTTTCGAATCACTGGAGGAGCATATAAAAGGCATCATCGCCGAAACCGTGGCCCGCGGACGGGTGGATATTCGGGTGCAGATCCACGATGCGTCGGAGGCGGGCATCGCCTTTGAGGTAAATCTGCCGCGGGCCCGGGCCTATTACGAGGCATTGACCCAACTGAACCAGGCATTGGACCTGACCGGCCAGACCAGTATTGAGACGGTCCTGGCAGTGGGCAGCATGATTCATGCGGTGGAGGTGGAAAAAGACATGGACGCCGTGTGGCCGCAATTGGAACCGTGTCTGAGGACGGCCATGACCGATCTGGATGCCATGCGACGTGTGGAAGGGAACAACATGGCCCGTGACTTCCGGCAGCGTCTGGATGCCATTGAGACCATGCTGGAGGAGATTGGTAGCCAGGCCGCACAATTGCCGGAAATGGTTCGGCAGCGGCTGAAAGATCGCATCGAGGCACTGACCCACGGTGTCGTAGAGATCGATCAGACGCGCATCGCCCAGGAGGCGGCCCTGTTGGCCGATCGGAGTGATATCTCCGAAGAAATCGTGCGGGCCAACAGTCACATCCAGCAGTTCAGGGCACTGATGGAAGACGATACACCGGCCGGCCGGCCATTGAATTTTTTGCTCCAGGAGTTCAATCGGGAGTTCAACACCATGGGATCGAAATCGGGCAAGGCCACCATGTCCCACATCATCGTGGCGGTGAAATCAGAGCTCGAGAAACTGCGCGAGCAGATCCAGAACGTGGAGTAGCCTGAGATTGAGAAGGGAAGGGGATGGAAAAAAAACTGCTGAACATCGGCTTCGGCAATACGGTCGTGGCTGAACGGGTGGTGTCCATTGTTTCGCCCAGTTCGTCGCCCATGAAGCGGCTGAAAGATGAAGCCCGCAATGAAAGGCGTCTGGTTGACGCCACCCAGGGGCGCCGCACCCGGGCCATTATCATCATGGACAGCAACCACATCGTACTGTCCGCGATCCAATTCGAAACCATCTCACAGCGTTTCGAAGACCTGACAACGGAAAAGTGATCCCAGATGGCCAACATGATGTCGACAGACGAGCATGAGGAGCGAACGCATGGCGGTCGGCTCTTTGTGGTTTCCGCGCCATCGGGGGCCGGCAAAACCACGTTGTGTGATGCGGCCCGCCGACACCTGTATGATCTGGTCTATTCGGTCAGTTCGACCACGCGTGCGCCCCGGGACGGGGAGCAGGCGGGCAGGGACTATTTTTTTGTCACCGAAGCGCAGTTCCGCAAGGGCATCGACACCGGGCAATGGGCTGAATGGGCCAGGGTCCATGACAACTATTACGGTACGTCCGCCCAGTTCATCGAGGATCATCTGGATGCCGGCCGGGATGTCTTGATGGATATCGACGTCCAGGGGGCCGCGCAGATTGTGCGACGCTACCCGGATGCGGTTACCATCTTCATCATGGCACCGTCCATGGAAATCCTTCGCCAGCGGATCACCGTCAGAGGGCTGGACAGCGGCTCGGTGATAGACAAACGCATGAAAAACGCCCAAGCCGAAATTACATGCCGGGGGATGTACCGGCACGTGGTCGTCAATGATGACCTGGAGGCGGCCATCGCCCGGTTTGTGTCAATACTAAAAGGCGGGGCCGTTTGACATGGCCGGAAAAATCAAAAAACGAAGGCCGGCGCCGGACAGCCGGGAGGTGCTTTACGGATTTCACCCGGTCATGGAGGCATTGACCGCCGGCCGGCGAACCATGTATACATTGATGGTGGACCGGACGGCCCTTTCCGACCGTCAGACGCGGGTTGTTGAACTGGCGGAAAAGCGAGGGATTTCCTGTCAGACGCTGACGCCTGAACAGATTCGCGCGGCCTGCAGCAGCGACGAGCACCAGGGCGTTGCCGCCGCCGTGGCCCGCCTGCCTGCCGATTCCATTGAATCGATCGTTTCCGAATCCGGTCGGAAGGATGGCACCTGCCTGCTGGTGCTGCTGGACAGTATTGTGGATCCGAACAATCTGGGCGCCATTGTGCGCACGGCGCACTGTGTGGGCGCCGATGCACTCGTGGTTCCCAAAGATCGCGCCGTTGGGGCGACACCGGCGGTATCCAAAGCCTCCGCCGGTGCCTTGGAACACACGCGGCTGTGCCGGGTGACCAATCTGGTCGGGACCATTCAATGGCTGAAAAAAGAGGGCGTTTGGGTTGCCGGTCTTTCCATGCAAGCGGATCAGACTGTTTTTCAGGCCAACCTGAAAGGTCCCCTGGCCTTGGTGGTGGGGGGAGAGGAAAAGGGCCTCCGTCCACTGGTCCGCCAGCATTGCGATTTCCTGGTCTCGATTCCGCTGCGAGGCCTCGTGGATTCGCTCAATGCATCGGCTGCCGCCGCCGTCGTACTCTACGAAGCCTTCCGACAGCGCCAGCTGGCGGGTTGACGATATAATGTAGAATTTATGATTGGGTTTTAACCCAGGAGGAGCGCCTCATGGCAGATGCAGAAAGGATTAAAAAAAACAGTGACGGCAGTCTGAACGTTCCGGACCATCCTGTCATTCCATTCATCGAAGGCGACGGCATCGGGCCCGATATCTGGCGGGCGACCCGGTTGGTCATCGACGCAGCGGTTGAAAAAACCTACGTCGGAAATCGACACCTATCCTGGGTGGAGTTGCCCGTCGGGGAAAAGGGGTACGAGAAAACCGGCAACTACCTGCCCCAGGAGGCCCTCGATGCCATTGAATCCAACGTGGTGGCCATCAAAGGGCCGTTGACCACGCCCATTGGCAAGGGGATACGGAGCCTCAATGTGGCCATCCGGCAGAAGTTGGATCTGTATGCCTGCGTTCGCCCGGTGCGTTATATCGAAACGGTTCCCAGCCCCATGAAACACCCGGAAAAGATCAACATGGTTGTGTTCCGGGAAAACACCGAGGATCTGTACGCGGGAATCGAGTGGGCCTCGGGAACCGATGAGGCCAACATGGTGGCTGATTTTTTCAAAACGAAAATGGGGGTCGACCTGCCGCCCCTTGCCGGCATCGGCATCAAGCCCATCAGCCCGGCCAATACCAAACGTCTGGTTGCCAGCGCCATTGTTCACGCCCTGGAGAACGGTTTTCCAAGTGTCACGCTTATGCATAAGGGCAATATCATGAAGTTCACCGAAGGCGCCTTTGCCCAGTGGGGCTACGAAGTGGCCAAGGAGCGCTTTGCCGACCGGACGATCACCGAGGCACAGCTCTATGACCAGTACGATGGAAAGGCACCCGAAGGAAAGGTGGTGGTCAAGGACCGGATTGCGGATATGCTGTTCCAGCAGGTGCTTCTGCGACCCGATGAATACAGCGTCATCGCCACGCCCAACCTTAACGGCGACTATATATCCGATGCCCTGGCCGCCCAGGTGGGCGGGCTGGGTATGGCGCCAGGGGCCAATATCGGCGACGTCTGCGCCGTGTTCGAGGCCACCCACGGCACCGCCCCGAAATATACCGGGCTGGATAAGGTGAATCCCGGCTCCCTGATTCTGTCTGGCGCCATGATGCTCGACTACATGGGGTGGAAAGAGGCAGGTACCGCCGTTCGCGACGCCGTTCAGGCGGCCATCAAGGCCCGCCGGGTGACTTACGATTTGGCGCGGCAGATCGAGGGCGCTCAGGAAGTGAAATGCTCCGAGTTTGCCGCGGCTATCGTCGCACAGATCAAATAGAACATCGGCATGCTGAGCCTAACGACGCTGCCGGGGGTGTTTCAGCGGCTGTTGCACGGCATGGGTGATGCCCTTTTTCCGGCCAAATGCCTGGGTTGCGGCCGGCTTTTTAAGCATGACCGTGAAACGCCGCCAACGAGCAATCCAATTGGTTTTTCCGCTGCAATGGCCCCTCATTTTTGTCTGCACTGCCGAGACCGGTGGACAGCGGTGGCTTCCCCGTTGTGTTCCCGGTGCGGACTGGTATTTAGCAGTCGCGAGGGGGAGGATCACCTTTGCGGCCGATGCCTGGACGGACCCGGTGCCTTCATCCGGGCCCGCGCCGCCGGTATCTATGATAACACCCTGAAAGCAGCTATCCATGCGTTGAAGTTCAAGGACAAGGTGAGCCTGGCCAATCCGTTGGGAAGAGTGCTTTTCGATGCCTTCCTGCATTATTGGACGGTCGGCGAGGTCGATGTGGTGGCACCGGTTCCCCTTCACCGGCAACGATTCCGCCAGCGGGGATTCAACCAAGCCTACCTGCTGGTGAGACGGTGGGCGCTGCCCGAAGAGACCGTCATCATTCGTGACCTGCTGGTGCGCACCCGGGCCACGGCCCCTCAAACCGGATTGGACCGTCAGCAGCGGCGGATCAACATCCGGAATGCATTCAGCGTGAATCGTCGTGGTCAGACTGCAGGCAAGCGGGTGCTGATGGTGGATGACGTTTTGACCACGGGTGCTACGGTCGACGCCTGTTCCAATGCCCTGATGCGTGACGGGGCCGAACGGGTGGATGTGCTGACGTTGGCCAGGGCACTGTAGAATTCTTTTTAAATAGGACTTTTAATCCAATATCTGCGTTGGAACCGCGTTCCGAATCCTCGACATACTGGAGTATGCCTGCGGTTTGAAACCCGATCCCGCCTTGATCTTGAACCAAAATCCTCAATTTAAGAAGAATTCCAGTGACCAATGGGAATTGGCAATGATTTTCAAGAAAGAGGTAAACAACTGTTTCTGGTAAAAAATAAGCAACTCTATCTGTTTCAATTTTCGGCGCTTGCACAGATCCCTAGTCTGGTCCATGCTGTTGTGAGCCGAATGGGGGATGGCAGCCGGCCGCCCTTTGACGGAATGAACCTGGGCCATGGGG
>NZ_JASJGN010000311.1:0-28543 GCF_033791525.1 Desulfosarcina sp. | reverse complement strand
CGAGGCCCAGACCTTCATGGCGCTTACCCCGTGGATGGCCTTGTTTCCGGGCATGGCCATCGCCTGGACGGTTCTTGGCTTCAACTTGCTGGGAGACGGGCTGCGGGATATATTGGACCCGCGGCTACGATGATAACTAATAAATCACGATAGCCAAAAAACCAAATGATAAATAAATAACAATGATCAAAATTCCAAATATTTATGATCTTGAAGATAGGATATTTCAATCATCAATCTTGATCGCTTCGTAAAAAGCTGACTCATCATGACGGACTTGACCTGGCACCAAGAATTTATTGAAGTCACTGGATTCCGACTTCCTTCGCAATGAGGGGAAATATGGTAAAAGCGACTTTTGGTTTTTTCCCTTGTTTGAGTTTTGGATATTGTGATTTGGAATTTCTTTGAGATTTGGTTTTTGCAATTTGTTAATTCCCGCTTGATCGGGGACAGGACAAACCATGATACCCGAATCAGTCATTGAAAAGGTGCTCAATCAGATCGACCCTGAAGGGGTGATCAACCTCACCGCCCAATTGGTGAGATGCAATTCGGTGTGGGACCCGCAGGCAGGTACCAGTGAAGTCGAAGCGGCGGAACTGGCTGCCCGATGGGCCCGGGACAGGGGCTTCGATGTGACTTTGGAAACCGTGGCCCCGGAGCGTCCCAATGTGATCGTCCGATGGACGGCCGGCCCCGGTTCCCGAACGCTGATGTTCGAAGGGCACACGGATGTGGTCACACCCGGCAACCTGACCCGGTGGAAATACGATCCTTTTGGTGCCCAGATCCAAAAGGGCCGCATGTACGGTCGTGGCACCAATGACACCAAGGGAAACCTGGCCGGCATGCTGGTGGCCATAGCGGCCCTGAAAGCCTCGGGCATCCCCCTGGCCGGGTCAATCGTGGGTGGTGTATTGTGCGACGAAGAAGGCATGATGACCGGTGTGCAGCATTTCATCGCCCGCGGCCATGCCGATGCGGTGACGGCAGCGGTCGTCTGCGAACCCCAGGACGGACTGGTCTGCATCGCCCAGAAAGGTGCGGTGCGGGCCCGATTTGCCGTCCGTGGACGCATGAGCCATGGGGCCATGCCCCTGTCCGGACTCAACCCGGCCCCGGCCGTGGCCCGGATCATCGATGGACTGGCCGATCTGGAAGCCGAAGCAGTGCATACCTACGGGAAGGATCCCCTGCTGGGGTGGCCCAGCTTCACCCCGACGGTGGTCCAGGCGCCCTCCCAGGGACCGCCCCAGCTCAACGTGGTGCCTGGCGAGGCGGAAATCCTGGTGGATGTGCGCACCCTTCCCGGTCAAAACCACGATACCATCCGGAATTCCCTGTCTGCACTGGTGCAGCAGACAGTCAGGGAAGTCAACGCGCGCTACCGGAAGACCGACAGGCTGCTGGGCATCCGGCGGCCCTGGGAACTGGACGTGACGGTACGTTTTCTTTCCGACCGGCCTTGCACCCATACTGACAGGGATGATCCGGTGATTGCATCCGCCGTTTGGGCCAGCCGGCAGGTCAGCGGCAAGGAGCCTGAATTCGCCGGTGTTCCGGGCGCGACCGACGGCACCTTTCTCTGGGCACTAAAGGATATACCCATCGTCACCATGGGCGCCGGGGATCGCCAGGTTCCCCACCAGGTGGACGAATGGGTCGATCTGGACCAGCTAGTGGACACGGCCCGCATCTATGCCCTTACCGCCCTGCACTACCTCTATCCCGGAGATCACCCTTGAGTGATGCACTGCTGGACATCCGGGGCTTATCGGTCCACTTCTTTACCCCCGAAGGGATCGGCCGTGCCGTTGAAGCGGTGGATCTGTCCATCGCCCCCGGTGAAACCTTGGGACTGGTGGGCGAATCGGGCTGCGGAAAAAGCGTCACCACCCTGGCCGTGGTGGGTCTGGTGCCATCACCACCGGGCCGAATCGTGGCGGGTGAGGTTCGTTTTTTAGGCAGAGACCTGCTGCAGGCCGATCCCGAGACCCTGCGCCGCATCCGGGGCCGTGAGATCGGCATGATTTTTCAGGAACCGATGACCGCCTTGAACCCCGTGCTGACCATCGGTCGGCAGGTCGCCGAACCCCTGGTGGCCCACCTGGGGATGTCTCGGACCGATGCGCTGAAGAAAGCGGCCCGGTGGCTGGATCGGGTGCGTATCCCATCGGCGGAAAAACGACTGGGCAGCTACCCCCACGAGCTGTCCGGCGGCATGCGCCAGCGGGTGATGATTGCTATGGCCATGATCTGCCGGCCGCGTTTGCTGATTGCCGACGAACCCACCACGGCGCTGGACGTAACCCTCCAGCGCCAGGTGCTGGCACTGATGGCAGAGCTGAAAGCCGAACTGGAAACCGCCATGCTGCTGATCACCCACGACCTGGGGGTGGTGGCCCAGACCGCCGGCTGGGTGGCGGTCATGTACGCGGGCCGCGTGGTGGAGACTGCCAACGTGCGTCCCCTGTTTGCCGACCCCCTGCATCCTTACACCCAGGGGTTGCTTAAATCCATGCCAATCCTCGGAGCAGACCGTGGACGGCTGCATGAAATTCGCGGCAGGGTGCCGGCCGCCACAGACCTGATCAGCGGCTGCCCCTTTGCCGGACGCTGTTCGTCAGCGTTCGACCGGTGCCGGTACGAGGCACCCGAGTTGGAAACTGTTCGGCCGAGAAGGAAGGTTAGCTGTTGGCTGTTCCGGGATTAGTGAATTGAGGAATTAAGGAATTCGGAATTGAAAAAATTTTGTCTCTAATCGCTTTCAACCGCCAATTCCCCAATCCCTCAATTCGCAATCCCCCAATTCAGGCATGTCCGGGTTACAGAATGTCAATGAATCGCTGAAATGAGAGGCAAGCGGATGAATCCCGCACCCCTGCTTGAGGTCACGGACCTGACCAAACACTTCCCCTTGGGCCGCGGCTTTTTATCTCGCCCCACGGGTTGGATCAAGGCGGTCAACGGGGTAAGCTTTTGCATCAGTCGGGGGGAGAGTCTGGGGCTGGTGGGCGAATCGGGATGCGGCAAGAGTACCCTGGCCAGACTGGTGGTAAGGCTGCTTACACCCACCGACGGATCCATTCGGTTCGGCGGCCGGGAGATCGGTTCCCTGGATCGACAAGCGATGCGGCCACTGAGAAAGCGGATGCAGATCATCTTCCAGGACCCTTACGCCAGCCTGGATCCACGCATGACCGTGGCAGCCAGTGTCACCGAACCGCTGCTGAACGGAGGCACGTTCTCAAAACGCGAACAGCGCGTGCTCGCCGCTGATCTGCTGGCTACCGTGGGCCTGCGGAACAGCGATCTGGACCGCTACCCCCACGAATTTTCCGGTGGTCAGCGCCAGCGCATCGGCATTGCCCGGGCCCTGTGCGTGCGGCCTGAACTGGTGGTTGCCGATGAACCGGTCAGCGCCCTGGACGTCTCCATCCAGGCCCAGATTCTCAATCTGATGAAGGATCTTCAACAGCAGTTCGAGCTTGCCTATCTCTTCATCTCCCACGATATCGGCATTGTGCAACATTTTTGCGATCGGATCACCGTCATGTACGCCGGCCAATTGGTGGAGATCGCCGGCGCCGAGGGGTTTCACGGTGCCTGCAGGCATCCCTATACCCGGGCACTGGTGGCCGCCGTGCCCCGGCCCGACCCGCAGGTAGCCCTGCCGCCGGTGCCGGTGGAGGGCGAACCCCCGGATCCGGCCGCGCTGCCGACCGGGTGCGCCTATCACCCCCGTTGTCCCCACGCTTTCGATCCATGCCCGGGCCATCGCCCGCCGCTGATCGAGGCGGGTGGAAACCACCTGGTAGCCTGCTGGCTCAACAGGGGAAGAGGAATGAACAAAGGAGAGCGATGAATATCACAGTGATCGGCGCCGGGGCCATGGGCAGCCTTTTCGGCGCCCTGCTGGCCGAGGCAGGCAATACGGTAACCCTGCTGGATATCCACCGGGAGCATGTGGATGCAGTCAACGCAAACGGTCTTTCCATCGAGAAAACGGGGGACCGGCGCATCGTCGCGATTCTGGCAACCACCGATCCGGGCCGGATCGGTCCGACCGATCTGTCCATTGTGTTCGTCAAGTCCACCCACACCGCAGCGGCCGCGGAAACGGCCGCCCGGCTGTCCGGCAAAACGGACCTGGTATTGACGCTGCAAAATGGCATGGGCAATGCGGACACGCTCGCTGAAACCCTCGAACCAAGTCAGATAATCACCGGCACGACGTCCCACGGTGCCACCTTTCTGGGGCCCGGCACCATCCGCCATGCCGGTGAAGGCGATACAGTCATCGGCCCTTGGGCAACAGCGGGAATGACGGGTGCAGAACAGGTGGCCGAAGTGTTCTGCCGGGCGAACATCGTCACCCGGGTGGTGGTCGATGTGCGCACCGTCCTATGGGCAAAACTGTTGATCAACGTGGGCATTAATGCCATCACGGCCCTAGCCGGAATCAAAAACGGCCAGATTCTGGAAATGGAATGGAGCCGGCAGCTTTCCCGTGCAGCCGTAGAGGAGGCCATGGCGGTGGCCTGTGCTCAGGGCGTTGCCATCGATGGCGACCCGGTGGAAAAGGTTTTTCAGGTGGCGGCTGCCACTGGACCCAACCGTTCCTCTATGGGCCAGGATGTAGACAACTGCCGGCTCACGGAGATTGCCGCCATAAACGGTTTTATCGTCAGGATCGCGGAGAAAGCCGGCATTCCGGTACCGGTGAACCGGACGCTTACGGCGCTGGTGGAGACGCTACAGGCCCATTACTGATCCAGTTTTGACGGATTCGTAAAAAATCCGATATCAGCGTTACAATTCATCCCTCGTCACTGCGGAGTACCGTAAGTACGCCTCATTCCTCGGAATTCGCAAGCCTTGATCTCGGCTTTTTTACGAATCCGTCGGAAATGCGGCTTTTTACGAGGGCATCAGTTTTTGCTCCGCAAACGCAATGCATGGATGCTTATACCAAAAAGGAGGTGTTCCATGGCTGAAAGCAAAGTGAGCGTACTGGACATCATTCAGGCAAAAAAAGACGGTAGGAAACTGGTCATGGTAACTGCCTACGATTATCCCTTCGGGCTGATGGCGGACGAGGCCGGCGTTGATATGGCGCTGGTCGGAGATTCGCTGGGTATGGTGGTCCTGGGTCTCGACAGCACCGTACCGGTCACGCTGGAGATGATGATCCACCACATCCAGGCGGTGGTACGCGGATGCAAACGGGCCATGGTAATCGGAGATATGCCCTTTATGAGCTACAACACCGGTATCCGGGATGCCATCATCAATGCCGGACGGCTGATGAAGGAAGGCGGCTGCGATGCAATCAAGTTGGAGGGTGGTGTGGATTTCGCCCCGGTGGTCCGAGCCATCGTCAAAGCCGGCATCCCCGTCCAGGGCCATGTGGGCCTCACCCCCCAGACGGCCAGCGCCCTGGGCGGTTTCAAGATGCAAGGCAAGGATGCAGGGGCGGCCCGAAAAATCATCGACGACGCCAGGGCCCTGGAGGCGGCCGGCGCCTTCTCCATCGTCGCCGAGGCTGTCCCGGCGCCGTTGGGCCGGCTGCTCGCCGAGTCGGTGACCGTACCGGTCATCGGCATCGGTGCCGGGGTGGACGTGGACGGCCAGGTGCTGGTCACCCATGATATGGTGGGCCTGTTCGACCGGTTCGTGCCCAAGTTCGTCAAACAATACACGATGGTCCGACCCACGATCATCGATGCCATCAAGGCTTATGGAAAGGATGTCCGGGCGTCGGCATTCCCCGCTGCCGAACACAGCTTCGACATGTCCGATGCGGCCCTGGTGGCTCTGAAAGCATCCCTGAAGGAAAAATAAAGCCCGACACGAAAGGAATGTCGATGGACATATTGATCAGCAACCAGGAGGCCCGGGTGCTGGGCTGCCTCATGGAAAAAGCCATGGCCACGCCGGAGTATTATCCGTTGTCCCTCAACGCCCTGGCCAATGCCTGCAATCAGAAATCCAACCGGGACCCGGTGGTGAGTTGGAACGAGCAGACCGTTGAGGACGCAGTGGACGGCCTTGAAAAAAACGGACTGGTTAACCGAAGCACCGTCGGCCGTGTCCCCAAGTACGAGGAGATCTTCACCCGGCAGCACAACATGGTGGCGTCCGAGGCCGCCGTGCTCTGCGTGCTTTTGCTACGCGGGCCCCAGACACCGGGCGCCATCCGCAGCCGCACCGACCGCCTGCATGCTTTCGACGGCCTGGACGCATTACAGGAAACGCTGGACCGGTTATGTGAATGGGGGCGCGTCCATCGCCTGGAACGACTGCCCGGCCACAAGGAGTGCCGGTACATGCATCTGCTTTCCGGTGAACCGGATGTCGACGCCGATAGCGTTGAAACGGCCGACCCGACTGTGTCAACTGTTGACAGCGACCGGCTGATGCGACTGGATGCCGACGTTCAATCCCTGAAAGATGAATTGGCGGATCTCAGGAGCGCATTTGAATTGTTTCGCAAACAGTTTGAATAAGGAGCCACTATGAAGGAATGGTTTAGGTATGTGCAAAGACTGGTGCTCGTGTTCCTTGGGTGTGTTGCGTTAGTGGCCGGCGGGTGTGATGAAACAGATACCCGCAACAAGGTGGATGACACGGTCGAAGAAATGGCCGGGAAAAAAAACCTGGACCGCTACAAACAGATGAAGGACGATCTCGGTGAGATACAGACGCAGCAAACGAAAAAATATCGTCAGCTGAAGGAGGACGCCGATGAAAAATGAACAATGTTCAACCGCCGTTGACACCAATCCTAAAAAACCATTGCCCCATGCACCCGAGTCTATGTTAAAGAATCGACGAAGATGACCGAACATAAAATAAAGAGTGACGGATTTAGCTGGAACCCACGGGCATTCAGATTGAGGGTCTCTGATTATGGGGGAAGCGGGAAAAGTTCAGGGTGACAAACTCACCGAACTGTTCAACGAGCTGGTTGCAAAAAGAATTATCATCTCCATGAATGTGGTCGGGGCCGGATTCGATCGGCTCACCTGCATTACCGGGATCACGACGGATGCAGGCGGCAGCTACTTGCTTGTCGACCCCCCGGACGATTTCGAGGGGGCCGTCGCCGTCAAGGACCTGTGGCACCTGCGGTTCAACTTCAACGGACCGGATATTCTGGAATACATCTTCAGCACCCGGGGCGGCAAATTTTGCGAGCAAGGCCTGAAAATCCCATTTCCCGAGCACGTGGAGCGGCTGCAGCGCCGCCGGAATTTCCGGGTAAAAACCTTGACCGGAACCCAGATGCATTTCCAATTGAAAAAAATTCATGGCGTCATCGACCTGATCAATGTCAGCCTTGGCGGCGTTTACGGGGTTCTTACCAAGCACAATTTCAAGTTCATTCGCGGGCCGGTATTGAAAATAGACCAGCAGATCTATGATGTCAGCCTGGTATTTCCAGGCGATCATGATCGGCCGGGAAATACCGTTTACGTGAAGAAGGCCGAAGTCAAGCGGGTTGAACACGACCAGGATCGCGGCTATTACCGCTTCGCCTTGGAATTCGATGAAATGGAAAAGCAAGAGCAGAATAAGCTTACCCAGGTCATCTATGACCTTCAGCGATGGTATCTGCAACGCAGGAAGTAATCCCCCATTGGTCGTGGCAACCAGTCATCCGCTGCTTTGGTGAGAGAATATCGACCATTAATTTCCGGTATTAATATGAAATGGTTTCCGCATCCGAACCGGATTGCAATCACCGCCGGCAGATGCAGTTCTCCACCCAGCCCACTGCGGCCTCCCGAAAAGCCATGGCACAGCGACGGGTGCGCTTGTCTTCCCGACCTGAACGATGGCGACTGCTGCGCGGCTCAAGACCGGGGTTACTGGATAGGAGGCACCCCCGATCAGCGCCGGGTACCGTTCAAAACCATAGATTCTTAGCAATCGGCAAACCATAAGGAGCGTTCATCATGGCCGTTATTACCAAGTATGTGGTGGTTCGAAATGGTGTGGAACTGGACAGGGAGTTTCTGGTCAAGAAAGAAGCCGACGCCTACGACAAGATGCTGGATGCCGCCGACAATCTGGCCGCTTATATCAAGAATGCCGGGCTGGAAATCGATCTGGACGGCAAGGCCATCGATGCCCTTTCCGTCTTTCTTGCCAAAAACGGACCCGAAGTCACCCGGATCCTCAAAGGCCTGAAACCCACCGTTCCGTCTGTCCGGACGCCGGGTGAAGAAAAGAAGGACGATGCCCCGGCAACCAAGGCAAAAAAGAAAGCCCCGGCAGCCAAGACGAAACCCAAGGGCAAATAATCCTTCCCATGGCCGCCATATCCAAAAAAGAAGCCGATGCATGGGACCGTGTGCTCGATGCCGCCGCGGACCTGGCTGATTTGATCGAATCCAGCCAAATCGAGATCGACGAGTACGATCTGGAGGAGTTGACGATCTTTCTGGCCACGCACGGGTATGCCGTGCGCAACATGCTCAAGCATCTGAAACGGTCATGGCCGACGGATTGAACCCTCCCCGCGGCCTCGATGAGCGGGATCTCTGCTTCGCTCCGACAAGCGGCGGTGAATGTTCACCGTGTACCGTGCGCCGGTTCGGATTCCCCATCTCAGTACGCACCGCCTACGACCAGAAGATGGATCGTTACGCCTTTCTCATGTTACATTGATCAGAAAAACACAGGAGGAAAGACCATGCCCTACTTCTCCATTCAAACCAGCAAACCCCTGGAAGCGGCCGCCGCCAAAGATCTGACGAAAAAATCGTCGGCCTTTGCCGCCGAACTCCTCGGAAAACCGGAAGCCTATGTCATGACCGCCCTCAAGCCAGGCACGGCCATGAGCTTCGCCGGCAGCCGCGCACCGGCAGCTTTCATCGAAGTGAAAAGCATTGGTTTGCCCGAGGCCCAATGCGGCGCCTTTGCCGAAAAAATCAGTGCCTTCATCGACACCGAACTGGGTATCGGACCGGACCGGGTCTTCATCGACTTCGTCGACCTGCCGCGCACCCGCTTTGCCTGGAACGGCAAGACCTTTGCTTAGTGGTCGTAATCATCCACAGTGAATTGCAGCGAGGTACAATGAAGACAACTCTGAGCAGCAAGCACCTGCAAACCTTCATCGACACGCATCGCCTGGCAGCCGTCATCCTGCCCATGAGCGCCCACACCGCCACGGTGGGCGATGCGGCCAGGGCGTTGGGTGTGGACGCCGACAGCATCATCAAATCCCTGGTCTTCATGGCCGGGGAGCAGCCGATCCTTGTGATCAACAACGGCATGGCCCGGGTAGACCGCAAGAAACTGGCCGCCTGCCTGGGCATGAATCGCAAACGCGTCAAATTTGCCCGTGCCGAGCAGGCCCTTGCGGTGACCGGCTATAGGGTGGGCAGTATGCCGCCATTTGGCCACCGGGAAGATCTGCGGACCCTGGTAGACGCCGACACGGCTGAACTTGACACCCTATACGGAGGCGGCGGGGACATCGATGCCATGATGCAATTGTCATCATCGGAACTGCTCAAAGTAACCCATGCAGAGGTGGCCGATATTTCCGAATAATGGTCTGGCAACGGAGGAATACGATTGAATTCGTTCCCCAAGGGCTTGAGGAAACCAATGTTAACCTGTGTCCGTCCAGAAATGAGGGAGTTTGGTCGAGATCAAGGCGTGCGAAAAATTTTACCGGAGGCGCCCTGAAAGAAGTGCCCCTGGGGTGCATATAGTTGATATTCCGAGGAGAAAATTTTTCGTGCAACGCAGAGGTCGGGCAAAATAACCATTTATGGATGGGCACTAACCTGAAACCAAGGAGGCGCAGCATACTGGACACCACCACCGTCGGTAGTCTGCCGAAACCGGATTACCTGGCTGAAACAGAGAAACTCTGGCCGGCCTGGCGCCTTGCAGGTCAGGCTCTGGAGCGGGCCAAGGAACGCGCGGCGGTGGAATGGCTGCGCCACCAGGAAGCTGCGGATATCAATATCCTCACCGCCGGCGAACAGCACCGCATCCATTTTGTTCACGGCTTTTTAGAGCACCTTGAAGGCATCGACTGGGCCAAGAAAACGCCCATGGGTATCCGGGACAACCGCTACACTGTGGATGTGCCCACGGTTACCGGGCCGGTTTCACGGCCGAGACCTGTCCACTTGGACGAGGTGGGCTTCACCCGGGCGCAAACGGATCGGCACCTTAAATTCACCCTGCCCGGCCCCATGACCATCTGCGACACCATCGCCAACGCGCACTACGCCTCCCGCGCGGACATGGCCATGGCCTTTGCCGACATCCTCAACACCGAGGCCAGGGAACTGGAGGCGGCCGGAATCGATCTGATCCAGTTCGACGAGCCGGCCTTCAATGTCTTCATGAAAGACGTCAAGGAATGGGGCATCGACGCGCTCCACCGGGCCATCAATGGTCTTTCATGCACCACCGCCGTGCACATCTGTTACGGCTACGGGATCGACGAGAACCTGCGGTGGAAGGAGACCCTGGGCCGTGAGTGGCGGCAGTACGAAGAAATCTTCCCGGCACTCAATGCCAGCCGCATCGACCAGGTCTCACTGGAGTGCGCCGACTCGCACGTGCCCCCCTCCCTGATGAGACTGCTCAAGGACAAGGGGCTGATGGTGGGTGTCGTTGCCGTAACCCGGGACCGCGTGGAAACACCGGATGAGGTGGCCGCCACCATTCGGTCCGCCCTGGCGCACGTAGCGCCGGAACGTCTCTACCCGTGCACCAACTGCGGCATGGCGCCCCTGCCCTACCATCTGGCACTGAAAAAGATCCGCAGCCTGGCCGCCGGTACGGCCCTGGTACAAAAAACCCTGTAGGAAGGGATGAATCGTCATTCAAAATGCGGCGGGCCGGTCTGGAGCAGCCAGCTCTCCATCTCTTTCTTGTAGCGCCACGACTGCTCATACTCGATCTTTTTTACGACATAGCGATCAACAAAAAAGTATTCCACTTCAACGGTTTGGGTCACTTCCAACTTGTCTTCGGTCACGTTGACCCCACGCACATCATAACTGACGATTTTCACCTTCTCATATTGCTGTAAACATTCCTTGCGACCCATTTCAGCCGGATCGACATACTTGCAGGCAGCATTGTAATCTGACAGCCGCATAGTGGTTTGATAGGCGTCCATGGTCCGGTCGTATGCTTCCATTTTCGCTTGCTCCGAAAGGGACGCACAACCCAGCGGCAGACAGATGAGAAAGGCGATGATCATGTTTTTCATGCAATGCACCCTCATATGGTTTCAATTGAGCGTTTCCGGTGGCTATAAGAACACAGTTTCGGCCACCGATCAACCGCTGCCTCACGTGCTAGGGTTGCGGTGTGCCCGCAGAAATGGGGCGGGGAGCAAGTGAGAAGGCAAGAATAGCGTTTCCCCGTGCAAAACGCCAACCATGGTTGACCGTGGTTGGAGAAATGAATCCCCGCAGCGGCAATCTCGATAAACCGATGCTGGCCATGCTTACCGACGCCGACTTCCGCAATCTGCTCGAACACCTGAACCGCCCCTGGGCCGGCTACCGCAAGGTGCGCAAGGGGGTGAAGAAACGCGTCCGACGGCATATGCAGAACCTGGGCTGTTCAACCGTTGAACAATACCTTGCTCAACGGACGAACCAGCCCGGGGTAAAGGCTGCCCAGGAGCAGTGCCTCAGGATAACCATCAGCCGTTTTTTCAGGGATCGACACCTGTGGCAAACCCTCAGGACACGCTGCCTGCCCGGTTTGGTGGAGCGCTTTTCCCCGCCCATCCGGATCTGGTCCGCTGGCTGTGCCAACGGAGAAGAGCCTTATAGCCTTGCCATGCTGTGGGACGAAGTGAGGTGTCTGCCGGCTCTGGATATCCTGGCCACGGATGCGGGTGAGGCCTGCCTGGACCGTGCCCGAACGGGTGCCTACAGCCGAAGCAGCCTCAAGGAGGTGCCGGATGAAATGCGGGAGAGATACTTCGAATCAAGGAAAGGCGGCCGGCAGTTTCTCATCCGGTCCCACCGGATGACACCCATCTGTTGGCGACAGCATGATCTGCTCGACCCCTTACCCGATGGCGGCCCCTTTCATATGATCCTGCTGCGCAACAACCTGCTGACGTACTACCAGGGCCCCGACCTTCAGGCCGCTTTCACACGGGTCGTTGCGATACTTTCCCCGGGCGGCTGGCTGGTGACCGGCGCCCATGAACGCCTGCCCGTGTCAGCGTTAAAACTGATTATGGACAAGGGTTGCCCGTGGGTATTCCGGCTTGACACCATTGATCCACGAAGAATTAACCAAGCGGGGACATAGGCACCCCAATCGGGATTGTCTTGTCGACGCCGGCAAACGACCGGTTGGCAAATGGTCATCGCTTCTCATGATGTTTCAACACGTCTCTCACCGCTCTGGCAATGGTTTCAAGCCGATAGGGCTTTTTCACATATAGGCCAGCCCCCAGCTTCCGGGCCTCGTGTACCCGGTCCGATTCGGAGAAACCGCTGGTGATCACGGCTCGCAGGCCGGGATGGATCTTGATGATGCGCCGGTAGGTTTCCAGGCCGTCGATGCCGGGGTCCATGATCATGTCGAGCACCAGCAGGTCGACCCGGTTTTGCTTGACATAGTCAACGGCAGCTTCGCCGCTGGAAACGCTTGCCACGACATAGCCCAGCCGGGTAAGCATTCCCGTGGCGATTTCGCGCTGCTCCTTGACATCATCCACAACAAGGATCCGCTCACCGTCACCGATCAGATTTTCAACGGTTTCCGGTGAACGCGTCTGCATGCGGTGCTCTTTGGTGGAGGGAAGATAAATGGTTGCCGCGGTGCCTTGCGCCGGTGCACTCTGGATGTCGATGTACCCGCGGTGATCCTTGACGGTTCCCCATACCACCGCCATGCCCAGACCGGTACCGCTGCGGCCCATCACTTTTTTGGTGTAAAACGGCTCGAAAATCCGGTTGATGTCCTCGGGCGAAATGCCGATGCCGTTGTCCGTCACCTTGAGCACCACATAGTCACCCTCTTCGATGTCGTCATACCCTTTGATTGGGGTATCGATATATCGGTTTTCCGTTTCGATACGAATAAGTCCGGCATGCCCCGTTGCTTCGGCGGCATTGGAAATCAGGTTCATCACGGTTTTTGCGAGATGGACCGGCGAGCCGGAAATATCGAGAAGGTCGTCGGCCAGGTCCGTGTCCAATTGAAAATCAGGGTGGTGACTCCGCAACGTCTCGTATTCAGGGTTTTTCAGGTACTCACGAACCACCTGGTTCAGGCTAACAATTTCAGCCACTGAAACCCCCCGTCGGGCCAGCGTCAGTAGATCCTGAACGATGTTGGCGGCACGTTCACCGGAGTTCTGAATAGTAAGGATGGGTTTCTGAAGAGGGCTTCCTTCCGGCAGGTCCATGAGGATCAACTCCGGATAGCTGACCAGCCCCGACAGGACGTTGTTCAGGTCATGGGCGACGCCGCCGGCCAACATGCCGATGGCTTCCATTTTCTGGGCCCGCTGCAGCTGGTCCAGCAGTCGTTTATTTTCAACCGCAGCCGTCACCAGTTGAGAGTTAATTATCACGATGCCCAGTGCCAGGTCGTCTGATACCGCCACAAGCCGGCATTCATAGTACCTGATGTCATTCTCGATCGGAAGGTTGTACTCGAACACCCCCACTTCCCTCGTTTCGAATGTCCGGGCGAGCTGCTTTCGGAAAATCCGGGAAATATGGCCAGGCATGACATGTTCTATTTTTCGCCCGATGCATTGCTCAGGGGGTATTGCAAGGTTCTCCAGATCACCCCGTAAATCGATAAACCGACCGTCACGATCGAACTGGACCATGGTATCAGGGATGGCATCGAGAATTGCCCGGGCCCTGGCTTCACTCTCACCGCTTTTTTCCTCCGCCCGTTTGCGTTCGGCCACCTCTTTCTGCAACGACCGTTCACGATTGCGTATCTCTCCGGCCATCTTGCTGAACCGTCGGGCGATGTCGGCCAGCTCATCATGGTGCACCTCATCGAACCGGTAATCATAGTCTCCCCGGGCCACCTGGTCCATCCCTTGGCGGAGTATGGCCAGGGGCTTGCGCATGAGCACGCGCAATACCATTCCCGTGGCAATGACGATTACCACTATCGATACCGCCATCAACAGAATCGCTGTATTGCGAAGCCACGTCAGATCCTGGCGATAGGCGTCCATTGACAAGGTGAATTTGACCTGGCCGATTGGTTTCCCGATGTAGATAATCGGCACCACCCGGCCGATCGGTTTCCCGGTGGTATCCCGACTGAATTCATAAAAGACTTTCCCAGCGGGATCACGAATGAGGATGGTTGTGACGATATCATTTCGGACGAATCCCTCCCCGATCCGCCGGATCTGTTCGTCATCCAAATCCCAGATCGGGACCGCCAGCGTTTCAGACAGGTTGACGGCATACTCGTCCGCTTTTAACTGCAACTGGCGGAATAGATAATCGGCCTGCCGGTTGTATATCAAAAAAAGCAGAACCCCCTCCACCAGAAACACCAGCAGTACCAGGCTGATGGCCAGTTCGTTGGCAATGGAACGCCGTCTCAGCGATCCCAATCCGCGCAGGTTGGGGCCTCGTGAACTGGGCTTGGCAGAGCTTTTTCTTTCTGGGTTCAAGCGCAACAGCTCCTTGTAGATCGCCTGCTATTCTGGCACATAGTCGTATTTATGGCAGATCCGCTGGTAGCTGCCGTCTAATTTCATTTCATCCAACACCGCCTGCCACAGCCGGATGACATGGGGTGAGGTTCCTTTTGAGAAGGCAATATAATTGCCTACGGTATGGAAGGCGTAGGCAAGCTCTAACTGGTCCGGCGACGCACCCGCTTGCTTGGCCAGGTGTGGCATATTGAAATCCGAACTGACCCACAAATCAATATCTCCCCGCCGCAGGTGGGTCAGATTGGTGATGTTTTTATTGGTGGGAATCAGGTTTTCAAACCCCAATGCCTGCAGGTATTGCATTTTGGCGTCCTGGCGGTAGGTACCGATGCGTTTAACCTGTTTGGCCGCTTCGATATCCGCAATGCGGATTGGGTTCGCATGCCACCGATAGAAACCCCAGCGTTGCCGGTAGAGCGGTCCCACCCATGAAAAAATGGCTTCACGTTGGGGGAATCGGGTGGTTGAGAAAAGGGCCGTGTCGGCTTCGGATTGGGCCAATTGGTACCCCCTGGCCCACGGCACCAGTGCTATCGTATCCGGCTGGCCGATCCGTCGCAGGATTTCCTGGACGATGTCGACCGACAGTCCTTTGATCCGGCCATTATCTTCGTAGGAAGAGGGCGGTGAATCCTCCGTGTACAACTTCAAAAAAAATGGCGCGTCGGTGTCGGTTTGGCGTTCGGATACCCGGATGGCATCGGGTGGCAGCCATTTGCGCGTCAACCACCAAAAGGTGCCGTCCGCTTTCATTTCATCCAGGGTCGCCTGCCACTGCTGCACGATGGCAGGTGAGGTTGGTTTGGAAATGGCGATATAGGAAACTCGCTGCTGGAGCGTTAATACCGCTTTAATTTCCTGTGGATCGATCCCGGCCTCGCGGGCCACCTGTTGGGCACCAACATTGTCGAAAATCCACAGATCCACCCGACCAGAAACCAGTTTGCGGATGTTGCTGAGCGGGCTGTTGGAACTGTCTATGTTGGTGAACCCGAGAGATTCCAATATCTGCTCTCTGACATCGTCCTTGTAGGTGGCAATGGCGTCCACCTGCATGGCCGCTTCAATGGAATCGATCTGTCGCTGGTCACTTTTTCTGGCATACAATCCGATACGCGCAGAATGGAGCGGACCGACCCAATGGAACAGCGATTCGCGCGCCTCGGTCCTGGCGGTGGTAAAAAGGACGATATTGGGTTCGGTAAGCAGCCGCTTGTACCCCCGGGCCCACGGCAGGACTTGAATATCGTTGGCAATACCCAAGCGTCGGGTGATTTCCTGCACCACATCGGTCATGGCCCCGGTCAGCTTCCCGTTCTCCGTGTAATTTAATGGGGGGAATTCCTCCGTAATGATAGTCAATTCCGCCGCGGCTGGATGGTTCACGGGAAGGTGAAAGAAAAAAAGCAATAATAGGATTGCGGTGGTGCGTTTCACATGCCGTTCCTTTACCAAAATTGACCAGCTGACCCGATCAATCCAGTGTGACATGTTCCGAATGATCGGACAAGTTAATCTCCTGTTCGCTTGATTTTTCAATTTTCAACGCCCGATCGCGGAAATCGCCGTCGTCAATTTTGGCCTTGACCCATTGATGCCAGCTGTCTTTCCGGTAAGCGACAATGGCATTGAAATCCTTGGACGGATCGAAGCGGGTCAGGGCGTCATCCACGATCCAGACGCAGTAATTGCATTTTTTCTCACCACTTTCGAGAACCTTAAAAAAATAGCGGAAGGTTTTACTTCCGGGCTTCAGGCCTTCTCTGATCTCAAAGTTTTTGTAAGTCCACGTGTCATCCATTTTTTTTCCTTTCCGAGATAGTGTCTTAATCCGGAAACATAAGAATGCTGATTTAATTTACAACAACAGACATGGCTGACCCAGCTTCCGGAATGGTCCGGAATGACGAATTCGCCTGAATGTCGAGACCCTTGCCGCCCACGGAAGAATGCTTATCGTCCTCACAAAGGAGTCATAAACAATGAACGACAACCGCAAATATATTGAGGTGCCGGTTTTGACGGTCAGTGAAGCGGCCCGATTCATCGGCGTCGGCAAGAAAGTGATTTATCAGCTGGTCGAGTTCGACGAAATTCGCGCCATGCGCGAGCACGGCAAAGTGATGATTGACAGGAGCAGCCTGGAGGCCTTTCACAACAGCGGCAAGCGGCCCTGAGTGGGTGTTGGCAGGAGAATGAAAAGGGATCGTAAAGAAACCAGCAGATCGCGCGGTTGCACCGGATTCCATGGCGTGATAGGAATAAATAGTTCCATTCGCGGCTTTGCAATACAGGTGTTGTACCCACACCGGTAAGCGCCTGAAACGCAATAGATCCAAACATGTAAACACGGTCTTAATCGGTGACACGCGTCACAACATGCATGGGTGTCGAAAAGGAGGCTGCTATGAAGAAAACCTTTCTGAAGCTGATAGTCCTCGTGGTTCTGGCGGTCGCGTTCGGCGCACCGTCCTGCTGGGCCGCAGAAAAGGGCTACTGCTACATCGTCAGCTATTCCATGCGAGAAAAGACCGCCTATATCACCCCAGTGTTTGTTGCGAAAGTATCCGGCGCGACCTACAGCGAAGAGGAATTTGTTGCTGACGTTGTCTTGATCCGCAAAATGGAGAATCAATTCCAGAACTATCTGGCGGGACAGGGCATGAACACCGCTGATTTTGTCATCAGTGCCCGGGTGGCCTATCGATCCCAGGCAATAGCCGACAGCCGCCTGGCCGATGAAGAAAGTGATTTCACCAGCAGGGGGTATACCATAAGAGACGAGAACAAGTTTAAATTTAAGAATTAGAAATCTCTGACCCTGCTATAGATTGATAAACCGTCTTTGCCAGGATATCGGATATCTGTGCACCATCAGCCGGCAGATGGCCCTTTCGTCAGGCCATACGCATTTAAAATTCGGCTCAACCGCCTCATTTATTGCGCAAAAGCCGACTTGTCTCCGGGTAGGTAAAGTCTTGATTGCTGCAGACTATACGATACTGATCGTAATGGGCGTTGCCGTGGTTATTGCTGCGGGCTCATTTTCTGCCATCGCCCGATACCTGTTCGATCGCGGCCTGGCAGACCGGAACAAGCTTACGCCGAACATCATTGATCTCTACAAAACCTATATCGCGCACACAAAGAAAAAGACCGGCCGGATCGGTGCTGCATTCTGGATCCACAGTATATCCGCAGGAATATTCATCTCCACAGGAGTATTTTATACGGTCGGCCGCTTCATTCTGCCCCGCATTTTTTAACGTAAACCCGTTCCCGCAACCCTTCACAATAAAACCAATGGAGATCCGCATGACCGCTCCCGTCACACCGATGGCATACAGGCTCACCATCGAACCAGACCTTGACCGCTTTGCCTTTGCCGGACGGATGATCCTTTCCGCCAATGCCGATGAACCCACAGACACCCTCACCCTCGATTGTGCGGAACTGGCCATCTGGCAATGCCGCGTTCAACCGGAAGGGCCTGATGAAAAAGGCATCGATTGTCCGTTTACACTGGATCCGGCCAAAGCCGGCCTGGCCATCCATCTTCCCGACAGCCTTTCCGGCGTCTTTCAATTGACCATTGACTACACCGGTAAAATTAACGATCGCATGGCCGGTTTCTACCGCAGCCGAATCCAAACGGACAACCATCAGAATTATATGGCCGTCACCCAGTTTCAGGAAAGCGATGCCCGGCGGGCTTTTCCCTGTCTGGACCATCCCGCGCAGAAGGCGGTATTTACCGTTGAGATGGTCATCGACAACAACCTGACGGCCATTTCCAACACCGACATCCAAACGATCACGGAACTGGAGAACGGGCGGCGGCGGGTCACCTTCCTTCCGACACCCAAAATGTCCACCTACCTGTTATTTTTCGGTGTGGGTCCCTTTGAAATCCATGAAGATAATGTCGACCGCCGGGTGCGTGCCGTCTGCCTGCCGGGGATGGGGGACCAGACGGCCTTCGGCCGGGAATTTGGCCGCAAGGCACTGGCTTACGGTGAGGATTACTATGCCATCGATTATCCGTTGACCAAGCTGGATCTGATTGCCGTACCCGATTTCGCCTTCGGGGCCATGGAAAATTGGGGGGCGATCACCTTTCGCGAAAATCTGCTGTTAAACATACCCGGCGTCACATCGCGGGAAGCGCTGGCACGCATCTGCGAAGTCATTGCCCACGAAATCGCCCATCAATGGTTCGGTAATCTGGTAACGCCCGAGGATTGGAAATACCTCTGGCTGAACGAAAGTTTTGCCACCTACTTCGGTTACGGCATGGTGGACCACCACTATCCTGAATGGGAGATCTGGGACCAGTTTGTCAGGAGCCAGACCGAGACGGCAATGGCCCGTGACGCACTGAATGAAACCTTTGCCATCGAAATGCCGGGCGGTGCCCAGGTAGCCATCACCACAAGCACGGCGCCCATCATTTACAGCAAAGGGGGCAGTATTTTACGACAGCTGGAGGCCTGGATCGGGCCCGATCATTTTAAGGCCGGACTCCGGCGCTATCTGACGGAATTCGCCTATGGCAACGCCGCCAGTCACGACTTGTGGGAATCGCTGTCGGCCGCATCCGGCATGCCGGTGGCCGAACTCATGCGCAACTGGGTCACCCAACCGGGCTTTCCTGTGATCACCGCCGAACGCAAAAACAACACGCTCACTTTGCGCCAGCGCCGTTTTACCTACCTGCCCAACGATGCGGCGCAGACATGGCTGGTGCCGGTATCGATCACCGCCTACACCGCCAACGGTGCGGCAGACACCCAAAGGATCCTGCTCAAGAAAAAACAGACCGATATCACCCTGCCGCCGGACACCACCGCTTACCACGTCAACCCCGGTCAAACCGGGTTTTACCACGTCTGCTGCAACGATGCAGACAATCTGACCCGGCTGGGCGCCATGGTCGCTGGTCAACAATTGCCGTCGATGGATCGTTGGGGCCTGCAGAACGATCTGTTTGCGCTGGTCAAAGCCGGGCTCGTCTCTATGGCGACATTTCTGGACATGGCCGAAAACTATCGCAATGAACGGGCCTATCTGCCCCTTTCCAGTCTGGACAGCCACCTGTTCGAGGCCATTATGGTACTCCGGGGCGAGATCCGGACCCGGACGGCCCAAACGGCCGTGACCTTAATGAACGGGGTCCTGGAAGCCATCGGCCATCGGCCCGCGCCGGATGAATCGCAGACCGCGGCCATGCTTCGCGATCAGCTTTTTGTCCACGGCGCGTTGATCGGCAACCCACAGGTGCTCAATTTCCTGACCGATCAGTTTAATTCCTTTTTAAGCGGTTCCACCATCGCCCCCGACATTTTCAGGGGTGTGACGACCGCCGGTGCCGTTTCGGGTGGTCGGCCGGCCCTGGAAGCCATGATTCACCGTTTCGAAGCAAGTGGGGTTGAGCATGAACGCATGACCCTTGCGAGCGCTCTGGGGTGTTTTAACCCATGGCCCGTGCTGGAGGAAGCCCTGGACTACGCCTTGGAAAAGGTGCCCGATCGAATTCGCTTTATGCCGCTGGTGGCGGCCGCCGGCAATCCGGCTGCGGTGGATGACCTGTGGCCCTGGTTTGTCGATAATTTCACGCGTATTGAACGGATGCACCCCCTTTTATTCGAACGGGTGGTGGCCGCCTTCGTAACCGGCCCCGGCTTGCAGGATCCGGATCGCACAGGTACGTTCTGCGAAAAGTTGCAGCATGAACAGCCCCGTTTGAAAGATGTAATCGCGCTTTCATTGGAGCGGTTGGAAGTCAATGCCGGTTTTCGCCGACGCGAGAAATAGATGGGTTACTTGGCCTTGTGCCGTTCAATGGCCCTGACGACATACGGATAGACCGTCTCCACGATGCGGGTATAACCGTCAGCCGTGGGGTGCAGCCTGTCCGGCTGGTTGAGGTGGGGCTCGCCGGCTACGCCGTCGAGGAAAAAAGGAATAAAGACGACCCCGTGTTTCTGTGCAATTTTCGGGTATATCTCGGAAAAGGACCGGGTGTAGTCAGGACCCAGGTTGGGCAGCATTAGCATGCCGGCCAGGATCACCTGGATGTTGCGCGTCGTTAATGAGCTGGCCAGCCGGTCCAGGTTGGTTTTCAACAGATCGGGATCCAGACCACGCAGGCCGTCATTAGCGCCGGTTTCCAGAATGACGATGTCCGGCCGCAGGCTGGATATCACCCACTCGATGCGCGAAAGAGCGCCGCTGCTGGTTTCGCCGCTCACACCGGCATTGATCACTTGATAGTTGTACCCTTCGGCCTGCAGCCGGCGGGCCAGCTGGGCAGGATAGGCCTGCTCTTCGGCAACGCCCAACCCGGCGGTCAGGCTGTCTCCCACGGCTACGATGGTGCCCGCATAAGCGGGAGCTGGCGGTTGGGTCACAACGATGGTTGTTTCAACCGGGGACTCCTGGCTGCAGCCGGATACCATCAACCCAACGCCTGCCAAGAAGAGGGCCACCCCCTTAATCTGCCATAGACGAAACTGGTGATTTTTTGCGGAGGCCGTCTTGAAGTGCGCATTCTGGTTCAAGGTCAAGGCGGAGCAGCAATTCAAACCGCAGGCATACAGGAGTATGTCGAGGATTTGAATTGCTGCTCCAACGCAGAGATTGGACCAGAAGGCACATTTCAAGAGTTTATTCATTTTGCTGCTCCCTGAGATACGCAACCGGTTTCTTGGCCATGATCGATCTCGAAGCCGCCATGCCCACCGTGACGGTCAGCAGCACGGTCAGGCCGACCATGGTCAGCGATATGGGAAAAAAAGGCCGATAACCGATATCGAACCTCACCGTGCACACCCAATAGGCGCCGGCCTGGGCCAACGCCAGGGCCAGGCCGCTGCTGAGCAGCCCGATCAGGATATTTTCCAGGGCGAAGACGGTGAAGACGAACCGCCTGCCGGCCCCCAGGATCTTGTAGTAGACCGACTCGACCACCCGCTCGGCCCGGGTGGCAAATACCGCACTCACCAGGATCAGGAGACCCGCCGCTATGCTGAAGAGGCTGAAAACACGAACGATCCGAGACAGGCGAGCCATGAGCCGGGCCAGGATGCCGATGGTCTGGGACATGTCGATGACGCTGATGTTGGGAAACCGGGAGACAATCGACGTTTGAAGCGGCCCCATCTGTCCGGGACTCACCGTCAGGGCGGCGAACAGGGTGTGCGGAGCCTGCTTCATTATCGCCTCCGGAAACACGAAGTAAAAAAAAGGGCTCAAGGACCGGCTGTCACGGGTGCGGATGCTGGATATGCGCGCGGTCAGGGGGACGCCCTGGATCTTGAAGCCGATGCGGTCGCCGATTTTCATCTCGCGCATCTCCACAATGGTATCCATGACCGACACCTGGGGCTCAGTCCAGTCGCTGCGAAAGAGCGTGTCCCCGTCGATCAGGGTTTCATCGTCCAGCAGTGTTTCCCGGTAAGTCAGGTTGAAGACCCGCGACAGGTTGTCACGCCGTTTTTGTCCCTCCCGACTGCGGTCGATGGCCTCGCCGTTCACCGCCGTGATCCGGGCCCGCACGATGGGGTAGAATTGAACCGGACGGCCGATGGCGGCTGAAAACGCCTCGGTCTGATCGGGCTGGATGTCCAAAAAAAAGGCGTTGGGAGAATCGGCAGGGAAGGACTGCACGAAGGTGGCATTCAGGTTCTTTTCGATGAGGTGGTTTCCGAAGATCACAGTTAGGGAGACCGTCAGGGTAATCATGATGGCCCGGGTGGCATTGCCCCGTCGGAACAGGCCCCTTATGGCCTGGCGCAGGGCCAGTTGACGAACGGGCAGGCGTTTCATCGTCCACAGCGCCAGTTGGGCCAGCAGGGCCGCAGCCAGTATCAGGGTGACGACAGCACCGACGAAATAGAAGCCAAAAAGAATGTCACGCATGTGCCACAGCACCAGGGCAAGAAAAAATAGCAGAACCAGGAGGCCGGAGAGAAAATAGGGCCAGCGGGCGATGCCGACGGACGGCAGGCGGTTGAAGATCGCCACCGGGCGCATCTCCCTGAGCCGGTATAGGGGCAGGAACGAAAACAGGGCGACGACGGTAAACCCCAGCATGACGGCCTCGACCACCCCGGTCCAGGCGATGGTCAGGCCAAGGCCTTCGGGCAACAGCGGGCCAAGCATCCAGGCCAGGCCGCCCTGGACTGCCGCACCGGCCAGAATGCCCACGCCGGTTCCCGCGGTGCCCAGTACAAGGACCATGAGCATGAAGTGCGTATTGATAAACCGACCGCTCGCGCCCACGGTTTTCATAACGGCAATGGTGCGCTGTTTTTCGTTAAACAGGGCCGTGAGGGTGCTCTGAATACCCAATCCGGACACAATCAGGATAAAAAGCCCCACCAGTTTGAGGAAGAAAAGGAAATTGTCCAGAAACCGTTTAACCACAGACCCGGAGGTGAGGTACGTGTCGACGCTTTCCCCATCGAAGGGGGAGGCCTGTTTCAACCCGGCGGCAATGGCATCCACCTGAAGCGGGTCCATGACCTTGAGCAGCACCACACGATGGATGCGGCTGCCAGTGGTCATCAGGCCCAGGGCATCCAGGTCCGAACTGTGGATGAATACCCGGGGGCCGAATGCAAACAGATCCAGCGGGCGATCCGGTTCGGCGGTGACCACGTCATCAACGGTCAGGTTGGTGTAGCCGATCTTTAACCGATCGCCCACCTTCAGGCCGATGCGATCCAACAGGGTCTGCTCGACGATGCAGGCGCCGGGTGACAGCACCTGCTTGAAGGGGCGACCCGATTTCAACGTGACCTGGCCGTAGAAGGGGTAGCCCGCTTCCACCACTTTCAGCCTGGACAGCACAGAAGCCTTTTCGTCAGGCGCGCGCACCACGCTGTAGAATTCGTGAATATTGGCCTGCACGATCCGGCCCTGGTCCGCCAGCCTGTCAACAGCTTGCACCAGGGGGGCGGAAATGGGATCGTGGGATCGGATGATAATGTCGGCGGCGTGCAGCGTGCGGGCGTCCTCCAGCAGGGCGCGGCTCACGCTTCTGGCAAATCCGGAAAAAGCGGTCAGGGTTGCCAGGGAAAGGGCTACGCAGAGCACGAACAGGCCGGCCTGCCGATAGGAGCGGCGCACCTGGCGCAGAATCATTGGTATGTGACGCATGGGCGGCTATCCGATCAGGTGTCCATCTTTTAGGGAAATCACCCGATCGGCGGCCCGGGCGATTTCAGGGTTGTGTGTTACCAGCACCAGGGTTGCCCCGTGTTCGTTTTTCAGATCGATGAGCTGGGCGAGCACGATCTTGCCGTTCTCCGAATCCAGGTTTCCGGTGGGCTCGTCGGCAAAAAGCAGTTGGGGCCGGTTGATCAGGGCACGGCACAGGGCAACGCGCTGCTTTTCGCCCCCGGACAGCTGGCTGGGCAGATTGTCCGCCTGGGCCGTCAGGCCCACCCGTGACAGCAGCCGCCCGGCACGCACCTCCGCATCGGGATCACCCGTCAGCTCTGCCGGGAACATGATGTTTTCCCTGGCAGTCATCGACGGCACCAGGTGAAAGGATTGAAATACGAAACCGATAGTCCGGTTGCGCAGCGGTGCCAGATCTTCTTCGGAGGCATGCGTGATCTCCCGATCGTCGATAAAGACCTGTCCTGACGTAGGGTGATCCAGCCCGGAAAGCAGGGTCAACAAAGTGGTTTTGCCGCTGCCGCTGCTGCCGGCAATGACAATGAATTCCCCTTTTTCGGCAGACAGGGAAACATTCTCCAGCACAGTGATGGCGCGGTGATCCACGGTATAGGTTTTGATAAGGCTTCTCGCTTCCAGCAGGGCCATGGTGGTTATGTCTCCCCTCACAGTTTCAAAGGTTCAGCGGTTCAAGATCCATCGAAAATCTCAGCCAAAATAACCATGAACGGTGAATGCTGAACCGGTGAACGTTTAGGAAGAAAGATAAGGCATCGCCCTGGATTTTCAAATCAGACCGGTAAAGATGATGAAAAGGCGTTCGCATAAAACGGACAATGAACTACCCCGCCGCAAGCAGCGGGGTATCACCAAGGATCGGATCTTTTTTTCGTCGCAAGCGACGGGGTATTAGACCCGATGCTTCGCAATAAACCACCTTATACCCTGTACGCAGTGCTTTCCCATGAAATGGTGGAGGACAAAAAAGGAAGGCCGGCCTTGCCATTTTTCACCGTTGCAGCTAATCACAACCATTCGCCAAAGACACCGGGGGAAAACCGTATGACCGATGACCATGAATGCCGACCGGATCCGGATGTGATGCTCCAACTGGCAAACATGCGCATGCCCTTCGGCAGGTACAAGGACCGCCGGCTGATCGATCTGCCGGAGGCTTATGTGATCTGGCTGGCCAACAAGGGGTTTCCGGGTGGGCACTTGGGCGACATGCTGCGCATGGTATATGAAATAAAAGTCAACGGACTGGAGTATCTTTTCAAACCGCTGCGGAGGTTATAGAAGGGGATCTTTTATTGCCGTTGACATATCACATCACGCCGGTCACAGATCCAAAAACGCCATTGCTTCTTGGATAAACAGTTAAGACCGTTCATCAATTTCGACCGAAACAGAAAGGAAACCGGCCTTGGGAACATCCATACCCCTGATCCTCATTGCGGCCGTCGGCGGCATTGCGGTAACCCTCCAGGCTCAGTTCATGGCGCTGATGGACAAACAGATCGGCACACTGGAAAGCGTGTTCATCACCTATGGCGGCGGGGGTCTACTCATCGGCCTGGCCATGCTGCTGAGCCGGGGCGGAAACCTGGCCGCCTGGCAGGGGGTGCCCTGGTATGCGCTGTCCGCCGGTGCGCTGGGCCTGGTGATTGTGGGCACCATCGGATATGGCACCGCACGCCTGGGACTGGTCTCGGCGATGACGATCATCATTGCCTCCCAGTTTATCAGCAGCGCCGTCATCGATCATTTTGGCGTGCTCGGTGCAGATCTGAAGCCCCTTGACCTCTATCGCCTCTCCGGCATTGGGCTGATGCTGCTGGGGACCTGGCTGGTCGTTCGATGATCATCACACCAAGCATAAGGAACCTTCACCATGAAAGCGATTCGAAACATATCAATTGTGGGTGCCGGCGCCATGGGCGCAGCCTATGCGGCCATGTTCACCGATGCCGCCGGATTCTCCGTCTCCTTCGTGGCAAGGGGTGAGCGGCATGAGCGGTTGAAAAACAAAACCCTCACCGTGAACGACAGGCTCTACAACGTCCCTGTGGTTCACCCGGACAAGGTCGCGGAACCGGCGGACCTGGTTCTTGTGGCCTTGAAACACCACCATCTGGAGGGCGCCGTCGGCGACATCGCAGCGCTGGTGGGCAAGGATACGGCGATCCTGTCGGTAATGAATGGCCTGGAGAGCGAGGCGACCATCGGTGCCGCCTGCGGCTTGGACAAACTGGTCTACGCCATCGCCGTGGGCATCGATGCTGTGCGCGAGAATGATCGTTTCACCTATGCCAATCCCGGAAAGATTGTTTTCGGCCCGGTCGGCGATGGGAGCCACGGCCCCCGATTGGAACGCATTCAGGAAGCCTTGAGCCGCGCGGGAATTCCCAACGAAGTCCCGGTGGACATGATGCGGGCCATGTGGTGGAAGTTCATGATCAACGTGGGCATCAACCAGGCATCAGCCGTGCTTCGCGCTCCGTACGGAGTTTTTCAATCGTCACCCGACGCCCGGGCGTTGATTCGGTCACTGATGGAAGAGGTAGTCAGCCTGGCCAAAAAAGCCGGCATCGGTCTGGCCGAAGCAGACATCGATGAATGGGACATCATTATGGACAGGCTTTCACCGACAGGGAAAACCTCAATGCTCCAGGATGTGGAAGCCGGAAAAAAAACCGAGGTGGAGATTTTTGCCGGCAAGGTGATTGCTCTGGGAAACCGGTATCTCGTCCCTACGCCAGTCAACGAGACGTTGTATCGGATCATCAAAGTCATCGAATACAAAAATGACGTTTGATCTTATCGCAACAATAACCCCTCCAGCAACGACTCCAGGGCCTCCTGCGCCCGAGCGAGGGCGCGTTGACGGTCATCGCAACGGGCGATCCACACCGCCGCCTCGTCCATGGCGCCGGAGAGCAGGTGGACGACCGCATCCGTTGACAGCGGTTTAATCACCTTGTGATCAATCAACTCCTGGAGGCTCTCCTTTAAAAGCGAAAACCCGCTGTCTGGCATGTTCTGGTCCACCTCCCGGTAGGCGTTCCAATCCAGTACAGCCGGTGCATCGATAACAACGATTTGCTGCAGCGCCGGCTCTGTGCAGACCTGCAGGAAAGCCCGGCAACCCGCCACCAGTTGACCCCACGGATCAGCCACAGCTTCTGCCCGATCTTCGATACGCCTTCCGATTTCACGCTGGGCTGCCTGAAATACCGCATAAAAAAGAGCCTTCTTGCCGTTGAAGTGATGGTATAATGCCCCCCTGGTGACCCCCGCTTTGCGGACAATGATTTCAGTGGAGGCATCCGCATACCCCCGTTGGCTGAATTCTTCAGTGGCCGCGATGATCAGCTGTTCAATGGTGGCCCGGGACTGCCCGGCCTTGGTGGATTCCTTTTTTCGGTTCATTTTTTTTGCTCCGGCCATGTTGACATACAGATAGTATGTATTTATTTTGTTGCATACATACTGTCTGTATGTTTAACATAAAAAAACTACCACGCCAACCACAATAGGGGGTCGTCATGAAACCCAATAGCATTTATCCGGTTATCGGTACTGATCAAATTGCTGTTTCCAGGGATTTTTACACAAGTCATTTTGAATTCGATATCGTCTTCGAAGCGGACTGGTATGTCAGCTTGAGATCCAGATCGAATCCTGCCTACGAATTGGCCTTGCTGGATTACCGCCATTCGAGCCTGCCCGAAGCCTATCGCCAACCCGCCCGGGGCGTGCTGATCAATTTTGAAGTGACCGATGTGGATGAGATTTACACGCAGTTAACGGACAGCGGCCTGCCGATGATACTCGAGCTGAAATCGGAGGAGTGGGGGCAGCGCCATTTTATCACCCAGGACCCCAATGGCATTCTCATCGACGTGATCCAGAATATCGCGCCGACCGGGATCTATGCGGATCAGTATAAATAGCCTTTTTCACCCCAGAGGAGCACCCCTGGAGTGATAAATGCTAAACTATCGCGTGTTGCATGGATTGGGTTAATCCGACCACCCGCTCACCGGGCTGCCCGATGCTTCAGCTTGAAACGGAGACGTAGGACCTCGTTTTCATATCCTGACGAGGTTATCCGGAACGTCCCGATCTCTCCAGTCGATGTTACATGGGGGCCGATACACGGGCAGTGGTCATAGTCACCAATGCTGACGATGCGGATGCGCGTCCCGGCATCGTCGGGCAGCCGCATTAAATTGTAGTCCTTCCGGGCGTCGTCAATAGAAATAAATCGTTCGGAAACCGGCACGTCGGCCTCGATCACGCCATTGACTTCGTTCTCAAGCAATTTCAATTCTTCGTCGGTCAGCGGCCGGTCGAATCGATAGTCGCATTTGGATTTTTTTCGCTCGATATGCGCGCTGAAGCACCGGTCACAATCGAACAGGCGCCCCATGGCCTGGTTGAGGATGTGCTCGGCGCTGTGCATGAATGGATCAACCTGCTTTTTCATTACCGCCTCCGCTTCAGGTGTTGCATGAAAAAAGTGGTTCGGACCATACCGCATCGTCCGCCAAATAAAAACCCTTCAGTCGACTGGGCAAAGCGTGTGGGCGCTTTTCGATCGCCTGCGGACGCCCTGCAATTTCAATCCTGGCCCGG
>NZ_JASJGN010000310.1:0-6764 GCF_033791525.1 Desulfosarcina sp. | reverse complement strand
CCCCAACGTTGTAAAAGCTGGAGGGCTTCAGAGCCAAGGCGTCAAGGGTGAAGCTGTAATCGGCTACCGCGATCCCTTGACAACACGGGATCTGAAGTCCTCCAGCTTTCCTGGAAGGTAAACACAATGAGAAAAACTGAGCTATTCTTGGAATTCACCATTGGTGACATCCAGAAAATGGTAGAAACCTGTTTATATTCATTATGATACCTTTTATTTAGCTATCTTTATCCATACTGTTTATGCAACATTGGGGTTCACCCTATGGATGCAAAAGCCGGAGGGCTTTAGAACACATGCGATGAAATGGTGTTATGCATCTTTGGGGTTGAGGTCTGCCATGGTTGGCTTGACGTCGATGCCATCTTTGACCTTCTGGAGGCCTTCGTAAACGACTTTTTCGCCTGGCTTGAGCCCCTTGGTGACCAGCCAGTTGGAACCAACTTTGGGGCCAACCGTGATTTCCCGGATCTCAGCTTTGTTGCTCGCATCCACCACATACACGTTGTGCAGGCCTTGCAGTTCCATGACGCAGCGCTGGGGGATCAGGATGCCGTCCTTGACCACCTGGCCTCTGATCCTTACCCGGGCGAACTGGCCCGGACGGAGCAATTTTTCAGGGTTGGGGAAGGAGGCCTGGACCAGCATGGCCCCGGTGGTGGTATCCACCTCCCGGTCCACGAAGTCAGGTTGCCCTTTGTGCGTATAGACAGACCCGTCGATCAGGATCAGTTCCAGGCTGGGCTTCTGTTCATCCATCTTATCTGGATCGACACCGGCGAGATTGCGGGCCAGTTCCAGATACTGGGTTTCGGTAATGAAAAAGGTCACCAGGATGGTATCCACCTGTGAGACGGTAGTCAGGATCACCGGGTTGGGTTCCCTGCCCACGAAATCGCCCACCTTGGCCTGTGATTTGCCGATGATGCCATCGATGGGCGAATCGATCTTGGTGTAACTGAGTTCAATCTTGGTGGCCCGCAAAGTGGCTTTGGCCGCTTCTAAAGAAGACTGTGTGGCTTCATATGCGGCCATGGCTTCATCCAGGTCGCTTTTGCTGACCGCATTAATTTCGGCCAGTGGTTTGATGCGATCCAGGTCCCCTTTGGTTTTGGCCAGCATGGTTTTCACTTCGGCGACAGCACTCATTCTGGCGGAAACCTTTTCTTCGAAAGGTTGACTCTCCAACGTGTAAAGCAGGTCGCCTTTTTTAACTTCACCACCTTCCTGGAAATGAAGTCCCTCCAGAAAGCCTTCCACGCGGGCACGGATGGCGATGTCCTTTAACCCGGCGGTCTGGCCCACAAATTCCAGGAACAGGGGAACATCCTGGGCCTGGGTTTCGACGACGGAGACCTCAGGCGGCGGGGGCGGCGCTTGGGTGGCTTGTTTCTCGCTGCAAGCGAATAGATAAAGGGACAAGCAGGCAATCAGACCGATGATTTTAAATCTCATGGTGCCTTCTCTGCAGTGTTGGTGGTTTGAATAACGTGAAATGTTCCGCGGCTAAGACAGGGATGCTTTTCACTGTAAGTATATTCCCGTTTTTCAATTCGTGTGCGGGTTATGCTGCATTTTGAAGAACGGGTCAAAAAAGATTAATTGCTCGTAATATATACCATAAAAATGAATAATCCAAGAACCCAGAGAGAATGAAGCCACTTTCTCATATGATCCATTGGCAATTAAACATTCCAATCCTTGTCATTCCGGATTTTTACACCACTGAGCAATAGGTCGGCGTGTGCCATATCACGCATGATCGGGCCTTTTCGCGCAAGGCCGTTGGGTTCCTCGCGCCATAATAAAATCGGAACTTCCAAATTATTAAATAATAACTAAATGTTATGTATTAACCGGTTGTCGAGCTGCAACATGGCCCGGAGATTGCTCTACATCTCAGGGAAAATCGGGAGCTATCGGATTCATCATCAACGGAGGAATCGACATGAAATCGAAATTTAGCGTGACCTACATAATTGAATCTCTGAAACCATTCGAGTCGCTCGTTTGGTTCACGGTCTGTTCTGCCATCGTTGTCTTTCGCATCAGTCTGCACTAGCGTCGAGCCGTTGGGGACGTTTTGAAACTGCCGGCGGGCAAAGCACCGCTCCGAGCCAGGGAGAAGACGCAATGTCCAACAAGATGACATCGAACATGCAGCGGCACCCAGACTCACTGCACCCCATCACAATGAGAATAAGGCTGTCCGCCTGGAAACCAGGCACCGGACGCTTCTCATCATTCGATCTATCGGGAAGAGACCATGATTTCAAAGGCACACCAGATGACGATGAGGATGGTCTGGCTGCTGGTGGCTTGCATACTATGCATGCCGGCCCTGGCGCCAGCTGCAGAAATCAACGACTATTCAAAAACAATCGACGAATTGGCGCAGCTCTACGAGAGAGGGTTGTCCGCCTGGCAGCACTACCAAGCCTATGAAATCCAAGCCAAGAAAGAAAACCTCGATGAAATGGCCAGGCTGTTTGCCGCCATGGCCGCTTCTCAGTCCGTGATGACGGGTCATTTCCATCGGTTGTTGGTTGACCTGAAGGGCGACCGAAAGCGGTGCATGCCCCAATCCCGAACGGTGGGGATAACCCAGGACAATCTTCGCGCGGCCATTGAAATGGAACTGCGGGAAACGGATGTATCTTTTCCCAACGCCCTCAGGCAAATCACCAGCGAAGGACACCGCCAGGCGATCCGAGCCCTTCAAATTGCAATCGAAGTGCAACGCCATCATCGCGAGAAACTAAAAAAGATTCATTCCTACAGCGGGTATTTCTTCGGGGCGTTGACGGCAAAATTCAGCCGGCACCAGCCGAAGTATTTCATCTGCAGGCAGACGGGCGTGGTTGTATTGGACAAACTGCCTTCCAACTGCCCGGTTCAGGGGGGAACGACATCCTCCTATATCGAACTTGTCGCCTTTGAAACAGATAATGGAATGATGACCTGCAGCCCAAATAACCACATTTAATAGGTGGATGGGCATGCGCACAGAATGGAGGATGGAAATGAAGCTAAGATTGAGCATATGGACACTAATAATATTTACAATGGCCCTGATCGTTTATCAGAATCGTGAATTTTACCTGAGTGAGCAGACGCTGACGTTAAATTTGTACGTCGCTGAATTAGGGCTGCCACCGCTTGCAAACGTCACCCAGGCGTTGCTCTTTTTCCTGGCCGGCATCGTGCTGGCATGTGTTTCTTTATTTCATGAACGCTTTCAATTGCACCGGGAGATAAAAAATCTTAACACAGCCTTTCAATCATGCGCGCAGCAGGTCACCTCGATGAAACCGGGTGAATGCTCCCCACGCACGCACAAGCTTTCCAACCTGATGGGCAAGCTGCGAAGCAAAAAGGTCCAAACGGCAAAAGAACTCCCCGGCACCGATGGGGCATGAAAATTGCCGGTCGGGGTCCAAACCAGCTGAAATCGGTGGGTCAAAAAAATACGGTCAACGAATGAGAGCAAACCCGGAACGGTGAACGCTGAACCTGGGAACGCTTACCTTGTTTCAGCATATCCGCGTCGTCATTTTCGGTCCAGTTCACGCCGGACGGCCAGGCCGATTTTCTCCATGGTGTACGGCTTGCGGATATGCACGCCGGCGCCCATCTCCTGCATGGCCTTGACGCGATCAGATGGGGCATAGCCGCTGGCAATAATGGCTTTCTGGCCGGGACGGACGTCCAGAATCCTCCGGTAGGTCTCCAGACCGTCGATTCCGGGGGGCATGACCATATCGAGCACCAGAAGATCGACCGGGTTGGCCTGTACATGGGCCACGGCCTCCGCACCGCCCGATGCAGACGCGATCTGGTAGCCGAGTCTGCTCAGCATCCTGACCGCAATCTCGAGCTGTTCGGGGATGTCGTCTACGACGAGGATGCGCTCCGTACCGGTATAATCCTGGAGAACGACCCGGCGTTTGGTTCCGTTCTCCTCTTCGCGGGTGGCAGGCAGAAGAACATTGAACCGGGTGCCGTCTCCCTCCCTGCTATGAATGTCCACAAAACCGGCGTGGTCCTTGATCGTGTTCCAGACCACGGTCATACCCAGGCCCGAACCGCTGCGGCCCATCCGTTTTTTGCTGTAGAACGGTTCAAAAATTCGGTGAAGCTCCTCCGGCGGGATGCCGACCCCCTCGTCGGTGACGCCTAACATGACATATTCTCCCTCCGGGATTCTTTCGTACCGATCGATCGCCGTGTCCAGGTACCGGTTGCGGGTAAACAGGCAGATGGTCCCCCCAGCCGGCATGGCTTCGGCTGCATTGCCGACCAGATTCATAATTACTTTTGAGATGTGAACGGATGAACCTTTCACGTTCATCAAGTCATCGGCCAAGTCTGTGGAGACGCGTATGTTGGGATGGTTTCCCGCCAGGTTCTTGAACTCGGGCGTCGTCAGGTAGCCGCAAATGGCATCGTTAAAATTGATGATATCGAAATTTTTAACACCACGGCGGGCGATCATCAGCATGTCCTGGACAATATCCGCCGCCCGTTGGCCGGATCGCTGGATCGTCTTGATGCTATCTCTCATCGGGCTGTCCGGTGGCAGATCCAACAGGAGCAGTTCCGGGTAGCTGACCAATCCGCTAAGGATGTTGTTCAGATCGTGGGCAACCCCTGCAGCAAGATTGCCCATGGCTTCCATTTTTTTGGACTGCTCCAATTTGTTTTCGAGGTGTTTGCGGTCGTTGATGTCCCTGGCGATGCCCTGAGTACCCGAAAACGATGCGGCGTCCGGCGACGCCTTGGCGTAAATACCTTGCGCCGATACGCTGAAAACCCTTTCTTTGCTGTTTTCTTCACCGTCAGTCGGGGAAAGCATCAGCCGTACCTCCAGATCGGTGGTGGCGCGGTCACCCGTGCGCCGTTCATTGATCCGATAGGTGGCCAGATCCCTGTCTTTGGGAATCACAAGATCGAGAATGGGTTTCCCGATCAGTTCCTCGGGTTGTTTCTTGTATTTGGCCAGAGCCGGGCTGATGAAGGTGATTCGGCCGGAGGCGTCAAGTCGGAACACGATATCGGGAATGGTCTCGATGATGGCGTTCAGATCCTTTTGGCTGCTTCGCATCAAAATCAACGCATCCTGCAGGCGATGGCGGGCTTTTCGTTGTCTGGTCCAGTATTTAAAGAGCATGAGAAACAGTCCGCAGCTGATGATCACAGCGGCGGGCAACAAGGGCGACAGAAGCACCTGCCGGCTGTTGAAGAGCAGCTGTGCCCCCCCTGCGACCAAGACGATGCCGGCTGCGCCGATTGCCGTGGTGGTCACAAATTCAAGGCGGGCGATGCACAGGCTGTATAAAAGGGCCACCATCATGGACAAGATGACTTCAGCCAGAACGATCCCCGTGTGGCGATAGATAAAGCTGTTGGACAAAATCGTTTCGAGCGCCTGGGCATGCACCTCGACAGCCGTAAACAGGCCACCGGCCGGTGTCTGGTATGCCGATGCCAGGCCGGACGCACTCAGGCCCACAAATACCATGCGGTTTTTGATCTCGGATTCGTCAACCTGACCGGTCAGGACCCGGTTCGCCGATATGTGGCGAAGGGTCGATTGTTTGTCGGCAAAGCGGATACGCAGGTTCCCGTTATGGTCTATGGGAATGGAATGGTCGCCCAGTATCAGGCTGCTCTGGTCACCTGCTCGCTGTTTCAGCTTCGCCGGTTGACCAATAACGGTGGGCAGCAGCGCGGCCAGCGCGAGGTTGGGGTAAACGGACTGGCCGTAGCGAATCACCAGGGGCAGGCGGCGCAGCCGTCCGTCACCATCGACCCGGCCGTTTAGAAATCCTGAGTGGGGCGCTGCACGTGCCAGCTGATCGATGTTACAGACCGCACCTTGCGCCTGATGCAGAGTAAGCGATGCGGCCCCGTTGGCCGGTTGTTGGATGTCGATCAATTCAAGCGGATAGAGGTGGCAGCCCGCGCTATTTCGATGATTGTCTTCAAAATGAAATTCGTAGCCTAAAACAAACGGTCCGCCGGACAGGGTGGCTGCCATGATAACATCGTTGTCCGGCAGTGTGGGCGGAGCGTCCCCGCCATTCTCGAGCAAGCCGAGTTCACGCTTGAGCTCCTCATGGAGGGTTTTAGGGGAAGTCCGGTCCGGTTCAGCCATAATAAAATCCAGGGCGATGCACCTGGGTCCCATACCGGCAAGTTCGTTCAACAGGGTTGCCAGTTGAGAACGGGGCCAAGGCCATTGGCCCCAGGTCTTTAAGGATTGTTCATCAATATCCACCACCGCGACTTTATCGGTGATCCCGGTCTCTGCAGCACCGGCGACGATGGTGTCGGTCAATTTGAATTGGAGACCTTCGATGAAATCGGGTTGAACGAGATAGACCGCAGACCAAATGACCGTCAGTAGGACACCGAGTATAATGGTTGTCCTGGCCGAAGGATTTAGGTTGTGGGTGGACATGTCCATTGCTTATAAAACCTCCGGAGCTTTCCCCGCCGAGGCCGTCTCAGATGCCGGGAACGCCCCTTGGTCCGTGAAATGATGACTGTGGCGCTAGCGGACGATCACTTCTACACGCCGGTTCTTGGCATTGCCCACATTGTCGGCAGTTTTGACCAGCGGGTGTTCTTCGCCATGGGAAGAGACATCCATGAAGGTGTCGTCAACACCGTTGTCTACTAACTGCTGCTTGACGGCCAGCGCTCGGCGAATGGAGAGATCCAGATTATAGGCCTTGTCTCCCAGTGTGTCCGTGTGTCCC
>NZ_JASJGN010000309.1:0-19992 GCF_033791525.1 Desulfosarcina sp. | reverse complement strand
GCTCGAATTGTAAGCGGTAGTCGTCGTTCACTCACGGGTTCCGTCTGAATCAGTTCAAATCGATACTTGGGCGTTGTTATCTTGTGATTGCCGCCCAATACCTGGACAGACACTTTTTCTACTTTGGATTGCCTATGCCACCTATTCCGCTTAATAAAGGTTGACGGTTCCATAAAACGTCCGATATTTGCGTTACGCTTCATCCCTCGTCACTGCGACGTACAGCTAGTACGCCTCACTCCTCGGGATTCGCAAGCCTTGATCTCGAACGTTTTACGAAA
Source organism: Desulfosarcina sp. (assembly GCF_033791525.1). Taxonomy (GTDB): domain Bacteria; phylum Desulfobacterota; class Desulfobacteria; order Desulfobacterales; family Desulfosarcinaceae; genus Desulfosarcina. The sequence goes on along the minus strand of NZ_JASJGN010000309.1, from coordinate 19,711 downwards.
CCGTCGGAATGCGATTTACACATTCATCAAATACAACCCGGCATGGCACCGGGCAACAGAGGAGGGGACAAATGAACACCCAGGAATATCTTGATCTTGAAAACGAATTTGGCGCCCACAACTACAAACCCCTGGACGTCGTCCTGACGAAGGGTGAAGGCGTTTGGGTATGGGATGTTGACGGCAAACGATACCTGGACTGCCTGGCGGCCTACAGTGCAGTCAACCAGGGCCACTGCCATCCGGCGATCATGAAAACTATGATGGCCCAGGCCCAGAACCTGACCCTTACCTCCCGGGCTTTCCGCAACGACCAGCTGGGTTATTTTTACAAGGAAATCTGCGAACTGACCCGCTCCCACAAAGTGCTGCCCATGAATAGCGGCGCCGAAGCGGTGGAAACCGTGATCAAAGCAGTTCGAAAATGGGGCTATCAGGTCAAAGGCATTCCCGAAGACAAGGCGGAGATCATCGTCTGCGCCAACAACTTTCACGGCCGCACCATCACCATCGTGGGATTTTCCACCGACCCGACGGCCCGCAGTGGATTTGGACCATTCACCCCGGGTTTCAAAATCATCCCCTTCGGCGATGCCGATGCCCTCGAAGCGGCCATCACGCCCCACACCGCCGGTTTTCTGGTGGAGCCCATCCAGGGTGAAGCCGGCGTCATCATACCAAAGGCCGGTTACTTCAAAACCGCCCGCGAAATCTGCGACCGCCACAACGTCGTGCTGATTCTCGACGAAATTCAGACCGGCCTGGGCCGCACCGGACGGCTTTTGGCTGAAGAGCACGAGGGCATCGAGGCCGATCTCACCCTGGTGGGGAAAGCCCTGTCCGGCGGCTATTATCCGGTATCCGCCGTCCTGTCCAATAAAGAGGTCATGGATGTACTGCAACCCGGCGAGCACGGATCCACATTTGGTGGCAACCCACTGGCCTGCGCCATCGCCCGCACCGCCATCCGGGTGCTCAAGGAAGAAAAGATGATTGAAAACGCCAGCGAAATGGGTGATTATTTCCTCGCCGGTCTGAAAAAAATCCAGAGCCCACACATCAAAGAGGTCCGCGGCCGTGGCCTGATGTTAGCCATGGAGCTGTTTCACGAAACGGGTGGCGCCCGACCGTTCTGCTACAAGCTGGCCGACAGGGGTATGCTCTGCAAGGAAACCCATGAGAATACCATCCGCTTCGCCCCGCCCCTGGTTATCAAAAAAGACGAAGTGGACTGGGCACTGGAACAGATCGATGCGGTGATGAAAGCATAAAGGAGGAAAACCCGTGAAACGCGATTTTCTGCATGTTACCGATTTTAGCACCGACGAAATCCAGGCAACATTCGCCCTGGCCAAAGAAGTCAAGGCGCGTCTCAAACGCCGGGAGGACTACAAACCATTCAAGGACCATTCCATGGCCATGATCTTCGCCAAGCCGTCTGCGCGCACGCGGATTTCCTTTGAAACGGGATTTTTCCGCATGGGCGGCCACGCCCTTTATCTGGGACCTTCGGACATCTCCATCGGCAAACGTGAGGCGGTCAAAGATATCGCACGGGTGGTGGCCCGTTACAACGATGTGATCATGGCCCGGCTCTTCGCCCACGAGCATGTACTGGAACTGGCCGAATACGCATCGGTACCGGTGATCAACGGTCTGACCGACTACAATCACCCCTGTCAGATCATGGCAGATATGTTCACCATTCTGGAGCACCGCGGCCACCTCAATGACCTGAAGGTGGCCTACGTGGGCGATGGCAACAACATCGTGCACTCCTGGCTGCGCCTGGCCCAACGATTGCCCTTTCACTTTGTCTGCGCCTGTCCGGACGACTATGAGCCCGACGCACAGACCATTGCCGACACCCGACAGGCGGGCCTGTCGGAAATAGAAATCAGCCACGACCCCAAAGCGGCCGTCAAGGACGCCGATATCGTCTATACGGACGTGTGGGCCTCCATGGGGCAGAAAGATGAAGCCGACACGCGCAAAGCACGTTTCCAGGGGTTCCAGGTCAATGATGAACTGATGGCTGCTACCGGCAAGGACAGCCTGTTCATGCACTGTCTGCCCGCAGAACGCGGCGTGGAAACCACCGACTCGGTACTCGAATCCGAGGCGTCGATTGTCTTCGACGAGGCGGAAAACCGAATGCATGCCCAAAATGCCATCCTTCTGAAAATTTGCGAAAAAGCCTGATGAATAAAAAAGCCAATCAGAAGCCTGTGCTGCTGGTCGCCCTGGGCGGAAACGCCATGATCCAGAAGGGGCAGACCGGCACCGTGGAGGAGCAGTTCGACAACCTGAAGATCCCAATCAACCAGATCGCCAGGTTGTCAAGGGACTACCGGGTCATCATCACCCACGGCAACGGTCCCCAGGTTGGCAATCTGCTGCTTCAGCAGGAATGTTGCGACACGGTTCCGCGGCTGCCGCTGGAGATTCTCGTGGCCCAGACCCAGGGGCAGATCGGCTACATGATCGAATCGACCCTGGACGAAGCCCTCATGGCCATGGGCATCAACAGCCAACCGCTGGTGAGCCTGATCAGCTATGTCGTGGTGGACGAAACCGACAAGGCCTTCCAGTCGCCCTCCAAGCCGGTGGGACCGGTATTTTCCAAAGAAAAGGCCGCCACCCTGCCCTATCCAACGATCAAGACCCCCAAAGGCTGCCGGCGCGCAGTGGTATCCCCAAAACCGGTGACCATTGTTGAGAAACGGGAGATCAGGACCCTGATCGATGCGTCATTCATCGTGATCTGCTGCGGTGGCGGCGGTATTCCGGTGGTGCGCGCCGGACGCACATTCGATGGCGTGGATGCCGTCATCGACAAGGACCTGGCCAGTGCCTGCCTGGCGGAAGAGGTGGGTGTAGACCTGTTCATCATGGCCACGGATGTGGACGGCGTGGCCCTGAATTTCGGCAAGCCCGATGAACGCTATCTGACTTCGGTCAGTCTCGCGGAGTCGGCCAAATATATCATCGATGGCCATTTCTCCGCCGGCGCCATGCTGCCCAAGGTGGAAGCAGCCATGCAGTTCGTCGGCGGCGGAGGCAAACGGGCGGTTATTACCCGGGTCGACCGCATCGTCGATGCGGTGGCCGGATTGGCCGGAACCGAATTCGTTAATAATTAAGGAGGCCGGTACCATGGCAGCTTTTCCGTTGGCGCACGTGATTGAATCCCAGCAGTTCGACCGGGAGCTTCTGGAAGTTGTTTTCCAGACCGCCGACCAGATGAAGGCGGACCTTTTGGGTGAACGCCGCTTTGCCAGGTCACTGGATGGCAGAATCATGGCCTCCCTGTTTTACGAACCCTCCACCCGAACCCGCTTTTCATTTGAAAGTGCCATGCTGCGTCTGGGCGGGGCGGTGATCACGACGGAAAACGCCCGGGAGTTCTCCAGTGCGGCCAAGGGGGAAAGCCTTTCCGACTCGACACGAATCATGAATGGTTATGCAGATGTAATCGTCATGCGCCACAATGAGGCGGGCAGCGCGGCCCGGGCTTCGGAAATTTCCTGTATCCCCGTAATTAATGCCGGCGACGGCGCTGGCCAGCATCCAACCCAGGCCCTGCTGGACATGTATACCATCATGGACGCCTTCCCGGAAAAAAACAGCCTGAAAATTGCCATGGTGGGTGATCTTCGCTACGGGCGAACGGTAAGGTCCTTGTCTTATCTGTTGACCAAGTATGAGAACGTGGAAATCATCTTCGTGTCGCCGCCAGTCTGTAAAATGGAGGGAGACATCAAAGCCTACCTGGATAAAAACAACGTTCCGTGGCGCGAAGAGACAGACCTGGCCGAAGTGGCCCCGGAGGTGGACTGCGTCTATATGACCCGCATCCAGAAGGAGCGGTTCCATGACCCCGAAGACTACAAAACCGCCGCCGGCAGATATATCCTTACCCCGGAACGGGTCCGGACCATGAAACCGGACGCCATCATCATGCATCCGCTGCCCCGGGTGGACGAAATCCCCAAGGAAGTGGACGACGATCCCCGGGCGCAGTATTTTCAGCAAGCCATGAACGGCCTGTATATCCGCATGGCGCTGCTGTATTTGCTGCTGAAAAAAGATTAGCTCGTGTCCGTTCAGAAACGGCATCTTGCGGCCCAGGCCGGCGTTCTCACATTTCCGCAATCCTCGACGTAGCGCTGCTACGCCTGCGGTTTCAAAACCGTTGCGGCCTTGGCCTGAACCAAAATTCACCATTTCTGGACGGACACGCCTGATGCCAATTGGCCGTTTTTCATTCAACGTTGGACGGTTAATAGTCGACGTTGGCTGTTCATTTTCTTAGCCGTCCCTTTTTACTCCTCCCTACACCAGGAACTTACACCACATATAGTGGCGCAAATCATGCTATAACCCCCCAAATTGTGCTTTCCACTTTACAACCACCAGCCATGATGGTATCTGGATACCAGCAATCGCCCAATCCGGCGACCGCTTCTGGTATTTCAACGGCAATCAACATTTTCGATTACTATTTTGCCTTCGGGCGTAACAGCTGTTGTTGACCCTGATCGAGCGTTGATCGCTGGACAGGCAGGCAGGAGCAGGCAACGATGAAACTTAAAAAACTGGATATTGTCGGGTTCAAATCCTTTTTTGAAAAGGCCAGTATTGCCTTCCCCCCGGGCATCTGTGCGGTGGTTGGGCCCAATGGCTGCGGCAAAAGCAATGTAGTGGATGCCCTTCGCTGGGTTATGGGCGAACAGAGCATCAAGCAGCTTCGGGGCAAGGACAGGGAAGACATTATCTTTTCCGGCGCCAGCGGCAAGCCGCCCCTGAACCTGGCCGAAGTCTCCCTGACCCTGGTCAACGACAACGGCAGCATGCCTGAGGAATTCAGGGATTTCAGCGAGGTAATGGTGACCCGCCGGCTTTACCGCAGCGGCGAAACCGCTTACCTGATCAACAAGCAGCCCTGCCGCCTCAAAGACATCCATAACATCTTCATGGGCAGCGGCGTGGGCGCCCGCACCTACGCGGTAATCCAGCAGGGAAACATCGGCGCCATTACCGACGCCGGCCCCGACGAAAGGCGGGTCTTCATCGAGGAGGCAGCCGGCGTCACCCGCTACAAGATGCGTAAAACCGAAGCCTTGAGAAAGTTGAACGCCACCAACCAGAACCTGCTGCGGGTCAAGGACATCGTCACCGAAATCGACCGGCAGATGGCCGGGCTCAAGCGCCAGGCCCAGCGGGCAGAGCGATTCAAAAACCTCAAAGCCGAGGCGCGGGAGGTAGACGTCCGGCTCATCCGCTATCGCGATTCCGACCTGGGTCGTCAGATGGACGAGGCCGGCAACCTGCTCAAATCGCTCAAAGACGAAGACATTGGCCAGAGCACCCGACTCCAAAAAATCGATGCGGCCATCCAGGCCATCAAACTCAGGCGTTCTGAAAAGGACCGTGAGATCGCCTCTCAGAAGTCCCGCAAATTCGACATTCAGCGCAAGATCGACCGCATGGAGGCAGACCTGGCCCACATGCGAACGGACCGGGAGCGGCTGATGCGCGAGGTCACCGAACTTGATACGGCTCGGACCGATCTGTCGGCCAAAAACAGCACGATCGACTCAGAGATCGAGGGAGTCCAGCAACAGCACCGGAGTCTACAGTCCCAAATCACTGAGATGAAAGCAACCATCGCACTGGAAAATACCGATTCATCCGGCCTGCGTGGACGCATCGACACCTTGAATCGGGCGATGGAAACCGGCAAGAACGACCTGATGAAAATGGTGGCCGAGGAGGCCCGGGTCAAAAACACCCACCAGAATGCGGCCAACAACCGCGATAACCTCAAGCGCCGGCTGAAACGCACCGACGAAGAAGCCCTACTGGCCGAAAAAACCATGCGGGAAGCCACCGGGCGCCGCGAGGCTGCCGATGCCGGACTGACCCAGGTAAAAAACGAAATCCAGGATCTGGAGGGTCAAATTGTGTCCCTGAAAGGGGGCCTGGATGCCGCCATAGCCTCTCTGTCCGCCCAGGTCAAGACCACCCAGACACTGGATATGGAGCGCAACAAGGCCCGCAGCAGCCTGGCCACCCTGAAAAAGATGGAAGCCAACCTGGACTGGTATAAAGACGGGGTCAAGGCCATCCTCAAGGCCGCCAGACTGGAAACACCGCAACCGGAGTTCACCCGACCCACCGGAATCGTCGGGCTTCTGGCCGACGTGATCGAGCCGGCCCCCACCTATGAAACCGCTGTGGAGGCGGCCCTTGGCGAATCCCTCCAGTATATCCTGGTGCAGGACCAGCCCTCAGGTGCCGATGCCATCGGCTATCTGCAGCAAACTCAGGCCGGACGATGCGGATTCATCCCTGTGGGCGGCATGCGAGCCGTGGACGATCGCCTGGACAAGCAGCCGGAACCAGACCGCCTCCTGCTGAATCACGTGCGGGTCAAGGATGGTTTCGAATCGGTGGCCGGTGCCCTGCTTGGACATGTGGTGGTCGCCGACACCCTGGACATGGCCCGCGAGATTTTCAATCGCAATGGCAAGGTGCAGACCGTGGTCACCCGGGGCGGCGACCTGCTATCCCACCAGGGAGTGATGATCGGGGGCAGCCCTGATAAACTGTCGGGCATTTTGGCCAAAAAACAGGAAATCAAATCTCTGGCTGCGCAGTGCGACCGGCTTGACGCCCAGGTCGAAGCGGCTCACACCCTCCAGACGGAAATGGAAGTCCAGGTCCGCGGCCTTGAACGGCAGTTGCAGGAAACCATCGGCGAAAAAAGCCGTGCCGCCCAAGACGCCATGGAGGCGGAAAAGGCCCTCTACCGAGCCGACGAAGACCTGAAAAATGCCCGGCGGCACCTTGAGATTGTCCGCCTGGAACAGGAACAGCTCATGGGCGACGAGATGGACCTGGACGAAGAGATCAAGCGCTACCACGCCCTGCTGGAAGCCATGGCCCACAGCGTCACCGAGGCCCAGGAACAGGTGGCCCGCACATCGGTCCAGATCGATGAAACCGCCTCGAAACTGGAAGCCTTCAACCAGCGGATCGTAGACCTGAAGCTCAAACTCACCTCAGCCAGCGCCAACCTGGACAACTGCACCGGTACGCTTCGCCGGCTGAAAGATTTCCAGGCAGACGGGATCCGACGTCTCGAACAGCTCTCCCATGACATTACCACTAAAACCGAAAAGATCGAAGGAACCGGCAAACGCAATGAAATCATCAACCGGGATCTTGCCGCCCATTACGACGCCCTTAAGCAGATAGACGGCAGGTTGGGCGCCGATGAAAAGGCGTTCGGTGACATCGATGCCCGATTAAAGGAGAATGACGCGCAGATATCCCAGATCCAGAACCAACGCGAAGCACTTCATCAGAAAATCCGCATGTTGGAAATGGATTTGGCCGAAAAACGAATCAAGCGGGAAAATCTGGAGAACCGCTGCCAGGAATACTACCACTGTAGCATCGCCGAACTCGGCAAATCCTATGAAGAGCCGGATGAAACCGGTCAACAGAGCCCTGAGGAACTGGAAACTACCCTGGCCGCCATCCGTCAGAAAATCATAAATATCGGTGACGTCAACCTTGAGGCGATCCGTGAATTCGAGGAGCAAAAGGAGCGCTACGATTTTCTGTGTGAACAGCGGGACGATCTCATAAAAGCCATCGATGGCTTGCACAAGGTGATTCGCAAGATCAACCGCATCACCCAGGAGCGGTTTCTGGACACCTTCAACCGCATCAATGAAAAACTCCAGGAAGTGTTTCCCCGGCTGTTCGAAGGCGGCACCGCCCGCCTGGAGTTGACCAATCCCAGCGAACCGCTGGAAACCGGGGTGGAATTCTTGGTTCACCCGCCGGGCAAAAAACTCACTCGCATGAGCCTGCTTTCCGGTGGCGAGAAGGCGTTGTCGGCCATCAGTTTCATCTTTTCCATCTTCTTGCTCAGACCGGCATCCTTTTGCCTCATGGATGAAATCGATGCACCGTTGGACGACGCCAACGTCATGCGCTTCAACAACCTGATGAAGGTGATCGGTGAAAAATCCCAGATCATCATGATCACCCACAACAAAAACAGCATGGAGTTTGCCGACACCCTGTTCGGCATCACCATGGAACAAAAGGGGCTGTCCAAGGTCGTGTCGGTAAACCTGGACCGCGAAAACCACTCAAAGGAACTCACCGCCGCATAGCACCATTGATCAACGCACAAAAAGCCAGATTTCAGACGGCTTCGTAAAAAGTTCAAGATCAAGGCTTGCGAACCCTTGAGAAATGAGGCGTACTTATGGTACGCCGCAGTGACGAAGGGTGAAGCGTAACGCAGATATTGGACTATTTACGAAGCCGTCATCATTGAAGGACATCCATGGCATTCAACTGGTTTAAAAAGAAGAAGGACAAGACGGCTAAATCAGAAGCACCGGACAAACCCGATGAGGAAGCAGCCGAATCGCCGCGGACTGATGACATTGCCGATGAGGCCTTTCATGAACCGGAAGCACCCATCGACGAGGTGATCGAACCGCAAGCGGCGGCAGAACGTAGAGACAACCTGCAAGTTCCAAAAGAAGAAGCGGCGTCACCGCCGCCACCAGGGGATGATGCACCCGCTGAGAAAAAAGGCAAGGGCCTGTTCACCCGCCTGAAGTCCGGGCTTTCCAAAACCCACAAGATTCTCACCACAGATATCGATGACCTGTTTCTCGGGAAAAAACTGGTTGACGACGACATGTTGGAGGACTTGGAAGAGCTGTTGATCACTGCGGACATGGGTGTCCGGACCACCATGGACATCATGGAGCGGATCGCGGGAAAACGGTCGCGCATCGCCGGTGCCAAGGAATTGAAAGCAGTCTTGAAAGAAGAGATCCTGGCCTATTTCGACGTCCCCCCAGGTCAGGCAGCCGAGACCGTTGCCAAACCGCACGTGGTCATGGTAGTGGGCGTCAACGGGGTGGGCAAGACCACCACCATCGGCAAACTGGCCGCTCACGAGTCCCGTCAAGGCAAGAAGGTGTTGATTGCGGCCGCGGATACGTTCCGGGCAGCGGCCATCGAACAGATGGCAATCTGGGCCGAACGGGCCGGTGCGGACCTCGTCCGCCACAAGGATAACGCCGATCCGGCAGCAGTGGCCTACGACGGTGTCGATGCCGCTATCTCCAGAGGAACAGACATCGTCTTCGTCGACACCGCCGGCCGTCTGCACACCAAGGTAAACCTGATGGAGGAGATCAAAAAGATCCAGCGCACCCTTGCCAAACGGCTCCCCGACGCGCCCCATGAAGTGCTGTTGGTGCTGGACGCCACCACGGGCCAGAATGCCCTGTCACAGGCCAAGATGTTCAACGAGGCGCTGGGTGTCACCGGCATTGCCCTCACCAAGCTGGACGGCACGGCCAAGGGCGGCATCGTGGTGAGTATCTGCAGCAGCCTGAACATCCCCTTGAAATATATCGGTGTGGGAGAAAGCGTGGAAGACCTTCAAGCGTTCGATCCGAAGCAGTTCGTGGAAGCGTTATTTTAAGACTTGGCAGGATTCAAGTGAAAGGCTCAAAAATGGTAAAGCGCAATACCCCCGACATACATCCTGCGGGCTCTGTGCAATGAACCAGAGGGTAGGAACAAGATCGCCGAATAAAGATCCTTGAACCCCTGACCCCTGGAATCCTCGAACCCTTTTTTTCAAGTCCCGGCCATCTGGCGGCCGGTCTTTCGATAGAACTCCAGGCCGATAAACCCTGACTTTTTTATTTGGTTGGCCGATTCAAAGGCCTGGATGGTTTGCAAGGCATTAACCTCGATGCCGGGCACCGCCACAACCGGGCATATGTATTGCGCCCGCCGGTTCTTCAACCCCGACCCTTGGAGATCGGTCTCGGTCAGTATGCCAAGCAGGGTATAATTGCTGGCCGCCCCGGCCAGCACCGATATGACCGACGGGTTGCACCTCAGGTTGTTTAAAAATAGATCCAGTGGATTGCGGGCCCATCGGGCACTGAATACCCAGCGGCTGATTTTCTTCGGATACCCGCTAAGCTGCCATTCTGAGACCCGCCGGTTATTGATCACCGCCACGGCAGAAAATTCACAGGACAGGCCTCTGGCCAAGGTGGAATCACGGTTGTAGCTCAGATATTGCAGATTCTGGGTTTTATCGGGCATACCGCCGATCACCAGCACATCTTTCAGCAGCGGGTCGTTCGGCTTCACCACCCGTGCGACCGAATGGATGAGATCATCGATATAATTGTTTTTCAACCTGGCACCCTCCCGACTCCAACCCTTCCCACGTTGTGATCCAGTTCCATAGTGTTAACTGACATTTCACTCGACTGTCCGTCAACTGCTTTTTAAGAAAGCTAAAAAAATGTACCTCTTGTTTTTTCTGCGCAGTCATTAAAGGTTTCTATGCTTTGACCGCCCCGGAATGTGATCGCTGCCGTCGGACGAAGTCCACCACCTGCCGGACATACATCTGCGGGTAGTGCTCGAAAATATTGTGTCCGCATTTGGGGAAAACCAGCAGTTCGCCCCGGGTTGAATGGTGATAGAAGTCAATCCCCTGTTCGACATCGAAAAAATAACCCCGGTCCGGGTACATGACCAGGCTCGGACAGGTCACCTGCGAAATGGCCGGTCGGAGATCGAAAAAACCGTTTTGGCTGTAGCACCCGCCCCCTTTGGCACAGATATCGTAAAATACCTTCCCCCGGTCGGCACCGTGCCAGCGAATGTATTTTTTCTGGAGTTCCGGCGCCAGGTCTTCAAAGGTTGCCGGCAACTTCTGACGGTTGAACGCCTGCATGGAAATAATACTATGGCACAGCGTGCTGGCAGTCACGAGGGTACTGACCTGATCCGGGAATCGAACGGCATAGTCTACACCCACTACCCCCCCTTCGCACTGACCGACGATGTGAAAGCGATCGATCCCTAAAAGGGCCAGCAGTTCGGCCATTGCAGACACGCTGTGTTCGCGGAAATTCTCATCCACATAGTAGCCGGCGAAGTCAGCGCCGCCTTCCGAGCGACCGAACCCACGCCGGTCATACAACAGCACCTGGAAACCGGCCGCGACCAGCATCGGATGAATCCCATCCCACATCATGCCGCAGGAGAATCCGTTGTGCAGCAGCACGAGGGTCTCCCCTTCCCCGTGGATTTCGTAGTACGTGTCCAGACCGTCTATTTTCACAATTGGCATTGGCAATTCCTCAACCGCTCATTGACCGGTATCGTCTGCGTTCGCATCATCCGGGTCAGAGACCACCCCCCCAACAGTTAACCTTCAACCATCAGTTTTTTTGCGTATCAATCAGATATTATTTAGATTTCAAGAATTAAACCGACCGGGCAATGATCCGATCCAAAGATGTGGTTGTCGATGAACGCGTCTTTGACCCATCCTTGCCGGATGATGTCATCGGAAACGAAAAAGTAGTCGATGCGCCAACCGGCATTGTTTTTTCGGGCATTGAAGCGGTAGGACCACCATGAGTATTTCACCGTATCGGGGTAGAGGTGACGAAACGTGTCCACGTAGCCCATCCCGACGATGCGGTCAAGCCACTCGCGCTCGATGGGCAAAAAACCGGATCGCTTGGAATTGGGCCCGGGGTGCTTCAGGTCGATCTCGTTGTGGGCCGTGTTGAAATCACCGGTGATGATCAGGCTTTTTCCCTGTTTACGCAATCCATCGGCGTAATCGAAAAAGGCCTGGTAGAAGTCCAGTTTGTATTGAAGGCGCTCATCGCTGGCCTGGCCATTGGGAAAATAAACGTTAAAAAGCGTAAATGCATCGAATTCCAGTTCCACAATGCGACCTTCATCATCGAACCGGGGGTTGCCGATGCCATGGCGCACCGCCTTGGGAACCAGGCGTGAATAAGCAGCCACCCCGCTGTACCCTTTTTTCACCGAGGAAAAGGAAAAGGCGGCCTCGTAGCTATCGATGGCCTTCATGGTTCGGGTCAACTGGTCCTCCTGGAGCTTGGTTTCCTGGAGCCCCACGATGTCCACATCCAGACTGCGGATGGATGTCAGGAAATCTTTTTTCATGACGGCCCGGTAACCGTTGACGTTCCAGGAGATCAGCTTGATGATTTGCTTGGGCATAGGGTTGCCTCCTAACCCGGATAAACCGGAAACAACAAATTGCAAGCACCAAATTTCAAATAAATAACAAACGCCAAACTACAAGATCGAAATCTCAAAAAAGAGAAAAATCTATGGTTGCTGCCATTATCGATATTCGCCTTTGGCAATGGTTTAACGGAAAATCCGTAACACATTAGCGAATTGGAATATCCTCTCTTCAAGATCATGAAGTTTGGAATTTTGGGTTTTTGTCATTGTGATTTATTTGTCATTTGGCTTTTGGCTATTGTGATTTAATTGTTTTTTGATTTTGTAATTTAGTTGTCTGTTAAGTTGTTTCGTTGGAACGCGATGGATGAATCGAGCCCATCAGCGGTGGCGGTCCACCCCGATCCTCGGGCACATGTCGGCCACCGGGCACCGGCTGCAAAAAGGGGAAACGGGCCGGCACAACACCTGGCCGAAGGCCACCAGCAGTTCGTTGTAGCGGACCCAGTGCCGTTTGGGCAGTTTCTTTCGCAGGGCCAGTTCGGTCTTGTCCGGCGTCTTCGCCTTGACGTAGCCGATGCGGTTGCTGATCCGGTGCACGTGGGTGTCTACACAGATGGCCGGGATCTTGAACCCTTCCACGAGAACCAGATTGGCGGTCTTGCGGCCCACACCGGGTAAAGCGGTCAGTTCCTCCAGGGTATCCGGCACTTTACCGCCGTAGCGGTCCAGCAATATCCGGCTGATGGACCGCAGCCGCTTGGCTTTGGTGGGGTAGAACCCCACCGGGTAGATGAGTGTTTCGATTTCCCGCGCCGGCAGCTTCACCATCGTTTCCGGCGTCCGTGCCACAGCCAGCAACCGTTGGGCAGCCACACCGGTCACTTCGTCCTTGGTGCGAAGGGAAAGCAGGGTGGAAACCAGCACCTCGAACGGGGTGGCACCGCGGTTGGCGATGAAGGTGATGATGGGCGGGTTCCACTGGCGATAATTGGATTCGATGGTGGCTATAAAACGGTCGATATCAAAGGTGCGTTTTCTGGTCATGACAATCGGTTCTTTCCGGATCCATGGGAGAGATGGGCGGCTGCGGCATCAACTTGCATCCATACACCGACCGACCGTTCAGGTAAAGTCCCAAGTCGAGGCCTGCTGTTTTGTAAAGTAACATAAACACAATAAACTTTACATTGACATTTACATTTTACTTTTTATAATGGGAACAGCAACGCATCGATGCGTGGGGAGGCAAAATGGAACCCGAACTGACACCGGGACAGAGACGGCTTTTTGACTATCTGAAAAATATCATCGAACGCACCGGAAACGCACCCAGTCTCCGCCAGGCGGCCCAGGATCTGGGCGTGAGCCACGCTGCCATCTCCCAGGGCTTGAAGTTGCTGGAGCAAAAAGGGGTGGTGAAGCGCCAAGGCCGCTACAGCCGGACCCTTCACCTGATCAGCCCCACCGGCGAAACGGCGGCGGCCCAGCGGTGGCGGGAAGTGCCGGTGGTGGGCCGGGTCACCGCCGGCCTGCCCCTGTACGCCCAGCAGGAGTGGGAGGGCGGTCTGGTGCTGGACCGCACCCTGTACCGCGGCCAACACCTTTTCGCCCTGCGGGTGCAAGGGGATTCCATGAAAGGGGCGGGTATCCTGGACGGGGACATGGCCGTGTGCGCACCGCGCCAGTACGCCGAAAACGGAGAGATTGTCGTGGCCCTGATCCATGCTGAAGAGGCCACGATAAAACGGTTTTTTCTCCACCGGGACCATGTCGAACTGCGGCCGGAAAACCCCGATTATCCGGTCATGCACTATGGGTTTGACGAGGTGCTGATTCAGGGCCGGGTGATCGGGATACAGCGGGTGATGGATTGATGAGACATCCAATATCTGCGTTGTGCGGCACCCTTCATCACTGCGGCGTACCGATGTACGCTGCCTACGGCACCCGCGATAGCGGTATTCTCAGGATTTGCACGCCTTGACCTTGGACGTCTCATCAATCCGTCGGCCACCGGCATTTCCGGTTTTAACCATTCTGATTTTCACGCATTCTTCGAAAATTAAAGACGATGGAAAATATAGATAACAATCCAAACCGAATTCTGGTGGGAACCAGCGGATACGCCTACAGCGAGTGGGTGGATGCCGGCTTCTACCCGCCGGGCACCGGCTCCGCCCGGATGTTGGCACACTACGCCCGTATCTTCCCGGTCACCGAGATTAACTATACATGGTACCAGATGCCCAAGGCTCCGGCCATGGACCGCATGCGCCGCAAGGCACCAGAAGGTTTTCGCTTTGCCGCCAAACTCACCCGCACCCTGACCCACGAGGTGGACGCCAACGGTTGGCCGGCCCAGGCGGTCCTGTACCGCGAGGGTGTCGCCCCGCTGGTGCAGTCGGGTCAGCTTTTGGCCGTACTGGTACAGTTGCCGCCCTTTTTCCGGCGCAATCCGGAAAACCGCCGCTACCTGGCCCGCCTGCTGGATGCCCTTTCCGGCCTGCCCCTCGTCGTCGAGTTCCGCCACGCCTCCTGGGTCACCGACCGGGTATTTGCTTCCCTGAAAGAACGCCGGGTAACCCTGGCATGCGTGGACACCCCGGAACTAAAGGACCTGTTCCCGCCCCTGGCCATGGTCACCAATCCGGACCTGTTCTACATCCGTTTCCACGGCCGCAACGCCACCGGCTGGCGGTCGGGCAGCATGCAAAAGCAGTTCGACTACGACTACAGCAACGACGAACTGGCCCAGTGGTCCCGATCACGCATTCCCGAAATGATCCGGCAGGCAGCCACCGGCCTCATTTTTTTCAACAACCACGTCCGCGGCCAGGCACCGAAGAATGCCCGGATGCTGATCGAACAACTGACGGAGGACTGAAGACGGAGGACAGATGACAGGGAACCGAGGACAGAAGACGGAAGACGGAAGACAGATCGCGGCTGGAAGCCGCTCCAACGGCTTCCCAATTCCTCAATGTCGTTGTAAAGATCATCTTGCGGACGGATTCGTAAACCGTTCGAGATCAAGGCTTGCGAATCTCGAGGAGAGAGGCGTACTAAGCGTACGCCGCAGTGACGAGGGATGAAGCGTAACGCAGATATTGGACGGTTTACGGATCCGTCAATCATGGAACGATCCATTATTCACATCAACGTCGCCGACTTCGCCGTGGCCGTAGAGCGGGTGCTGGATCGCCGGCTCGACGGTCGGCCGGTAATCGTCGCACCGGAGAGGGCCGCTCGGGCCACGGTTTATGACATGAGCGAAGAGGCCTTTCAGGCCGGGGTGAGAAAGCGCATGCCTCTGAGCCGGGCCCTTCGCCGGTGCCGGGACACACGGGTGCTGCCGCCCCGCCCGGATCGCTACGGCCAGGCCATGGCCCGGATGCTGAAATCCGCCCTGCCCTACTCGCCCTTCATCGAGTCGGGTGAAGGGGACGGGCATCTGTTTGTGGATGCCACCGGCAGCAGTCGCCTGCTGGGGCCGCCGGTGGATGTGGCCTGGCGGCTGGGCCGCCGGATCCGGCAGGACCTGGGCCTGGCACCCATCTGGTCGGTGGCCACCAGCAAGCTCATCGCCAAAACCGCCACCCGACTGGTCAAACCCCTGGGCGAATACATCGTGGAACCCGGCGACGAAGCAGTCTTTCTGGCGCCCCTGCCCCTCTTCCTGGTGCCCGGCATCGAATCCAGCGACCTGGCACGATTGAATGATTTCAACATGATCCGGGTGTTTCAGGCCGCCACGCTCAGCGTCGATCAAATGCAGACCCTCTTCGGCCATCGGGGGCGGTTTATCCATGATCGGCTTCACGGCATCGATCCGTCGCCCGTTCGCCCCGTGGACCAGCCGCTGCCGAGGGTCATCGAATGCCGGGAATTCAGCGAAGACACCAATGACCGCTTGCAGATGGAACGCAGCCTGTACCGGCTGGTGGAAAGCGCTTGCCGACAATTGCGGCGCCAGGCCCTGGCCGCCCAGCGGGTCGCATTGGTTCTGGAGCACACCGACGGCGTCCGGCGGATCCGCCAGACCACGGCTAAACCGGCCACGGCCAACGATTTCACCCTCTTCGCCCATGCCCGGCGGGTGCTGGGTCTGGCCTGGACCCGCCGGGTCCGGCTGCGGCGCTTGACCCTGGTCTGCGACCGCTTGACCTATCCGCCGGCCCAGCGTCTTTTGTTCGCGCCGGAACGTCGTGTGGCGGAAAGACAGGACCGGCTGATCGCGGCCATGGACCGTATCCGCCGGCGCTTCGGCACCGACGCATTGGCCATGGGACGGACGCTGGCGGCGTAAGACGAAATTCCGAATTGTGGAATTGAAGCATTTGGGAATTAACCGAACAAATGACTAAGGTGAGATGACAGAGAACCGATCGCGGTTGGAAGCCGCTCCACCAATTCCCAATCCCCTAATCCCTTAATTCGGAATTCCGATCATGATTCCCCTAACCATCCGATCCCATTACTCCCTCATGTGGGGCACCGATTCGCCGGCAGCGATCTGCCAGGCTGCCCGGCGCATGGGATACGACCGTCTGGCCCTCACCGACACGGACAACCTCTACGGCGTGTTGAAATTTGTCAGCGCCTGCCATGAGGAAGGGCTCACCCCCATTGTGGGGGCGGAAATCACCGATCCGAACAAGCGAGACCGCGCCGTCTGCCTGGTTAAAGACGCGGCTGGATACGCCAACCTGTGCCGATTGATCACCCGGCGACACCGGGACCCGGCATTCGATCTGTCCACCAGTCTGCCCCATCTGTCCGCCGGCCTGCTGGTGCTGGTCAGCCACGCCGGCCTGCTGACGGCCTGGCACCGGGCCGGGGTCCACACGGCAGCAGCCCTGCCCCGGCATCCCCCATCCCCTTTCCATCCCCTGGTGCAGACGGCCCGAAGCCTGGACGTCCCACTGGTGGCCACACCGGGCAGCTTCTTTCTGGAGCCGGACGGATTCGCCGTCCACCGCCTGTTGCGGGCCATCGCCGGCAACACAACCCTTTCCCGACTCGGCCCGACCGACACGGCCCCGCAAGATGCCTGGATGGCACCGGCCACGGAATATCACCGGCGGTTCATTCATTGCCCGGAAGCCTTGGACAACACCTGCAAACTTGCCGAAAGACTGACTTTCACCGGCCCGTCGTTCGGCTTGGTCATGCCGCCGTGGGAAGGCAACGGGGGGCGCAACGCCGACGATTGCCTGCGCCGTGCCGCCTATGCCGGCGCCCGGAATCGATACGGGAAGGAACTGGGCGAGGCCTTGGTGGAGAGACTGGAACACGAGCTGGCCGTCATCGCCCGCATGGATTTCTCGGCCTATTTCCTGGTTGTACAAAAAATCGTGTCACAAAGTCCGCGCACCTGCGGCCGAGGATCGGCCGCCGCCTCTCTGGTGGCCTATTGCCTGAACATCACCAACGTCTGCCCGGTGAAGCACAACCTCTACTTCGGCCGATTCCTCAACCCCGGACGAACCGACCCACCGGATATCGACGTCGACTTTGCCTGGGACGAACGGGACACGGTCATCGACGGCGTGCTCGCCCGCTTCGCCGGCCACGCGGCCATGGTTGCCAGCCATGTTCTGTTCCAACCCCGCATGGCCCTGCGGGAGACGGCCAAAGTTTTCGGGATGCCCGATGCCGAAATCGGCAAAATCACCCGGCACCTGCCCTGGTTCTGGCAGCGGGACGAACTGGATGCGGGATTGCTGAAAAATCTGCGACAGCGCCCGGAAACCTGCCACCTGGATTTCGTTCACCCCTGGCCGCAGATCATGGCCCTGGCTCAGCGAATCATCGGCGTCCCGCGTCACCTCTCCGTCCATCCCGGCGGCGTCGTGATAACCCCGGGTTCCATCCACTGCTATGTCCCCATCGAAAACGCCCCCAAAGGGGTCCCCATCATCCAGTGGGACAAAGACGGCGCCGAGGACGCCGGCCTGGTGAAAATCGATCTTCTGGGCAACCGGAGCCTGGGAGTGATCCGGGATGCGCTGGCCAACGTAAGGACCAACGGCGTCGCCTTCGACGAAAACCGCTGGGTACCCGAGGACGATCCGGCCACCCGGGGCACCGTGGCCCGGGGCCACACCATGGGCTGTTTTTACATCGAGAGCCCGGCCATGCGGCTGCTGCACCAGAAAGCCGGCAACGGTGACTTCGACCACCTGGTGATTCACTCCTCAATCATCCGGCCGGCGGCCAACGCCTATATCCAGGAATATCTTCGACGCCTGCACGGCGGCAGTTGGGACCCCATCCACCCCCTGCTGGCAGACGTACTGGACGAAACCTTCGGCATCATGGTCTATCAGGAGGACGTCTCCCGGGCGGCCGAAGCCCTGGCCGGATTCTCCAATGCCGAGGCCGACGGCCTGCGAAAAATTATCGCCAAAAAAGACCGTCAGCGGCAGTTGGCCGATTTCCATGCCCGCTTCATGACCGGTGCCGCAGCCCGGGGCGTGCTTCCGGATCAGGCCAGTGCCGTATGGCAGATGATGATGAGTTTTTCCGGATACTCCTTCTGCAAGCCCCACAGCGCCTCTTACGCCAGGGTGTCGTTCCAGGCGGCCTTTCTCAAAACCCATCACCCGGCCGAATTCATGGCCGGGGTCATCAGCAACCAGGGGGGCTTTTACAGCACCTTTGCCTACGTCTCCGAGGCTCGACGCATGGGACTGGTCCTTGATCCGCCTGACGTCAACACCAGCCTGATCCGCTGGACAGGCAGGGATCGGCGTCTGCAGGTCGGCCTGATGGCGGTTGGCGGACTGGGCCAACATACCATGGAGAAAATCGTGGGATGCCGGCAGACGTCCGACTTCAAAGACATGACCGATTTTCTGGATCGCGTGCAGCCACATGAAAACGAGATTCGGGCCCTGATCAACTGCGGTGCCTTGGATAGACTGGCCACCGGGCATTCGCGAACCCAATTGCTGTGGGCCCTGGCCCGGTGGAAAGCGGATCAACGGCGGTCAACGGGGCAGACCGATCTGTTCGCAACCCGGCGGGGCAGCAGGGCTGCCATTTCGCCGCCCATATTCCCGCCGGAGGACGCCATGACACGCCTTCGCCGGGAATTCGCCGTTCTGGGTTTTCTGTGCAGCCAACACCCCATCACCCTGTTTGCCGGTGTCATCAAAATGATGCACACCGTGAAGGCGAGCCGCCTTCCAGACCAGACGGGTCGGCGTGTTCGGCTGGCCGCCTGGCTGGTCACCGGCAAGGTGGTGCACACCCGCCACGGGGATCCAATGGAATTTCTCACTTTCGAGGACGAAACCGGTATCGTTGAGGCCACTTTCTTCCCCGAGCCCTACCGCCGCTTCTGTCACATGCTAGACCGGAATCGACCCTACCTGCTGGCAGGAAAAGTGGAAGAAAATTGGGGCGCCGTAACCCTCACCGTGGATCGGGTCGAGCCAATAGTAGACAAAAGACGGAGACGTACGGATGATTGAACCGCGATAGCGAGCGCATTCCTCGCCGCTTGTCAAAGCAAAGCGGAGATCCCGTTACCGGGGTCGGCGCAGAGCAGAGATGCCGAGCAGCGGTGCGGCGGGGTTAGCGAGCGAACTGAAAATCGATTTTTTATCCT
>NZ_JASJGN010000308.1:0-2516 GCF_033791525.1 Desulfosarcina sp. | reverse complement strand
CCTTGGCGACGACAACGCCACCGTTGGTAATCTGGCTGAGCATGTAAAAATTTCCGAAAATGAAATAGCCACGGTATTCGTCAACGGGAGGCGGTCGAGGCTTGATGCCCGGCTGTCGGACGGTGATCGTGTGGCCTTGATGCCCGCGGTCGGTGGCATGTAAGCGGTCTTATTGTCGGGGGAGGGAGGTCGGCAACCGTATGGCATCTATCAAGGCTGATGAGAATCGAAAACTGGCACAGACCATCGAGCAGCGAGCCGGTACGGGCCCTTCGGAGATTGTGGCCGGCTGGCAGTCGATGCTGCAGGACATGCTGGCTCGAATGCAACCCTTCCTGAAACCGGGGTCCATCGTTACCTTCCAGCAACTGCTGCCGAGTGAGAAGGTTTTTTTCAAGCGTCTATCCGATGAGGTTCCCGTGCCTGAGACGGCCCAGGCCTTCTACCTTCCACCCAGTGTGCGACATCAGATGATGGGCGCCCCAGCCGGTGACAATGACGATATCGGCCTTTCGGACGCCGGGGTGCTGGTGGCCAGCAGGGTCGACAATCATGATGTCATCGTCAATGCGCTCTTTGCCCGCGCCTCCTGCATACCGGCGGTGGATGTTTACGAACAGGGAAAACTGCTGGCGGGATATCAATATCCCAACATCGATTCATGCCGGTCCGAACTCGGCACCATTTTGAAGCGGCATCTGCTGCAGTCAAACATGCGTCACCAATAACATGTGGAGAATGGAAAATGAGTACAACATCGTTTGTCGTGGTTGGCGGTACGTCGGGTATCGGACTGGAAATTACGCACCGCCTGGCAGCCAAAAATTGCCCGGTAGTAGTGATTTCCCGGTCGGCGGGCAGTGTGGCCGAGCTGCCCGGAGTGACCCACCTGCCGGTGGATGTGACCCGGGATGAGATCGATGCGGGCAGTCTTCCGGACAGAATTCAGGGCCTGGCTTACTGCCCGGGTTCTATCCGGCTGCGTCCGTTCCACCGCCTTAAGGAAGCCGACTTCCTTTCCGATTTACAGATCAATCTCTTTGGTGCCGTCAAGGCCATTCAAACTTGCCTGCCGGGACTGAAAAAGGCTGAAAATCCGTCATCCATTGTATTGTTCAGCACGGTGGCGGTGGGAACGGGAATGCCCTTTCATGCCTCCATTGCCAGTGCGAAAGGGGCCCTGGAGGGATTGACCCGCTCGCTGGCCGCCGAGTTCGCCCCGAAGATCCGGGTCAATGCCATCGCCCCGTCGCTGACCGACACCAATCTGGCCAAAACACTGCTGTCCGATGACGGCAAGCGATCCGCCGCTGCGGACCGGCATCCGCTCAAACGGTTTGGAAATCCCGAGGATATCGCGGCTGCAGCGACATTTCTGCTTGAGGATTCATCCTCATGGGTTACCGGCCAGGTGATTGCGGTGGATGGAGGCATGGGGGCGTTGCGGACATTCAAGTAACCGGTCTTTAGGGTAAGGAGTTTTCATGGTCACTTCAGCCGACAGGCAATCCCGTAAAAAAGGGGCAATCCTGGGCATGTACGTTGGTGATGCCCTGGCTATGCCGGTGCACTGGTATTACGATCGACAGGCACTTGCGCGGGATTACGGTCGGGTGACAGACTATATGGTTCCGAAAAATCCGCATCCCGACAGTATCCTGTGGCGCTCCGCATACACGCCGGTCAACACGAAGGCCGACATTCTCCACGACCAAGCCCGGTTCTGGGGGTGCCCGGGTGTACACTACCATCAGTTTCTCGAGGCCGGTGAAAACACGTTGAACCTGAAGCTCTGCACACTGTTGCTCAACCACCTTTTGGAAAACGACGGCTACGATCCCGATGCTTACCTGGCCGAATACATCGCGTTCATGACCACCCCCGGCAGTCACAAGGATACCTATGCGGAGGAGTATCACCGCTATTTTTTCAACAACTATGCATCCGGAAAACCGCCACGGGCCTGCGGGGGAATTGAAAAGCACATCAGCGGCATTATCGGCATGATTCCGCTGGCCGTCTTTTACGTCGAAGATCCCGAACAGGCCAGGCGGGCGGCCATCGACCATCTTGGCCATACCCATCTGGGTGCGCCCATGCAGGCGACCGGTGAGTTTCTCCTGGATGTGCTGCTTCCCGTTCTGGGCGGTGAAAAAATCGTTGACGTGATTGCCGAGAAGATCCGGCGGCAGGACAACCCGCTGCTGGGCCACCCGTTGATTCGATGGCTTGACGATCCTGATGAAATCGTTGTGGGCCGACGCCTCAGCAGTGCCTGCTACGTGGAAGATGCGCTGCCGGCCACCGCCTACCTGGCGTTGAAGTATTACGACGACGTGGCACGGGGCCTGGTTGCCAACACCAACCTGGGTGGAGACAACGCCGGCCGGGGAGCCGTGCTGGGCGCCCTGTTGGGTGCGGCCAACGGCCACGGGGCCTTCCCCCAATCATGGGTAAATGGACTTCGTCACCCGCCACCGGAACTGCTCAGTCGCTGAACAGATGGCCATGAGAAT
>NZ_JASJGN010000307.1:0-7872 GCF_033791525.1 Desulfosarcina sp. | reverse complement strand
CTGACGGGACATATAGATATGTAAATCATGCTTTTGCCAAAGGCGTCGGCAAAACGTCGGATGAAATTATTGGCCGTAAAATTTGGGATGTTTTTGAAAAGGATGAAGCAGATAAACGATTTGCCATAGTAAAAAAAGTATTTGCTGAAGGAAAACCCGAGGAGATTGAGGTTCGCGTGCCGCAGTCAGCCGGTGACACTTTTTATCTAACAACCGTTAAACCCATAATGAATGATGTGGGTGGAGTTGAAACAGTGATTTGCACGTCGAAAAATATCACCAAACGTAAACTCGCAGAAGACGCCTTGAAGAAAGAGCGCGATAAACTGATGAAAGCATTGAAAGAAATAAAGACGCTTTCAGGGCTTCTACCAATTTGTGCCTCTTGTAAAAAAATTCGTGACGACAAGGGGTACTGGAATCAGATGGAAGGTTATATTCAACAACATTCGGATGCCCAATTCAGCCATGGTATGTGCCCGGATTGTGCAAAAAAGATGTATCCCTATTTGGATATCTGACCGGTGAGCAATTAATCGCAGCAATCATCCGTCCACCATATAAACCCGGAAGTTGTGTCAGAAATTAAAGGGTTAAGTCCCAATCAAAGTCACCCCGTCGCCCACCTTCAACCTTCAGAACTCTCTTTACACACCCCGCAGATACTGCATTTTGAAGGATCGGCGGGACAGGGGGCCGAGGTTCGGCCAGCCAGAGCCCGGCGGTACTCTTTCAACAGGTAGGCTTTGTCGAGGCCATGGTCGATGAAGTCCCAGGGAAACCGCTCGTCGGGATCGCGCTCACGGTGAACATAAAAGTGGGAGTTGACCGGTGACGCCTTGAATGTCTGGGGCCAATTTCCCTGGTTGGCGTGGGCCAGCGACAGGATGTCCGCCACCCGCCGATCACCGCGGGCGATCACTCCCTGCAGGTAGGCCCACCGGGGCACGTCTGCGTGAACCCGCACGTTGGCCGTTTTTTTCAATCCCGTTTTGACCATTTTGATCTTGGTCTTCAGGGTCTTCACCTCGTCCATGGGCGCCCACTGAAAGGGCGTAAATGGTTTGGGAACAAAGGAGCTGAGACTGACGGTAATTTTACCGATGTGCCCCTTGCCCCGGCTGGTTTTGAGGAAGCGGTGCTTGATGCGCTTGACCAGCTGGACGATGGCCGCGACGTCTTCATCGGTTTCCGTGGGCAGGCCGATCATGAAATAGACCTTCAGGTTGGGGATGCCGGCGGCCACCAGGGTTTCAGCTGCAGCGACCACGTGGTCTTCGGTGATCCCCTTGTTGACCACCCGGCGCATGCGCTCCGAGCCGGCATCCGGGGCGATGGTGGCTGTCTTCACCCGGCTTTTTTTCAACGCCGCGATCAGCGGGCCGTCCAGGGCGTCCGCACGCAGGCTGCTGAATGAAAACCGGATCTCCCGTCCCCGATCCTTGTTGCACAATTCACGAATGTTCGGCAGATCGGACACGGCGGCCCCCACCAGGCCGATGCGGTCGGTGAGCGCGCACCCATCGTCCACCTGACGGTCAAGCAGGCCCAATGGGCGGAACCGTGGCGGGCGATAAACATATCCGGCGCTACAGAATCGACACCCATGGGGACAACCGCGGGAGACCTCGATCAGATAGGTGTCGTCAAATGTGGTGTCCGGGGTTAAAATGGTACTGGCTGTTGGCAGACGGGATAGATCCGGAACGATCAATCGATTGACGGAAACCGGCACATCCGCCAGCCGTTCAACCGCAGCCAGGGTGCCGTCTTCATGATAACGGGGTCGATAGAAAGCCGGAACATATAAGCCGGGAACGTGGCGGGCCATAGCCAGCAGATTTTTCTGCTTATCGGCCAATGGATCGTAGATTTGAAAAAATCCTGAGACCAGTGCCTCGGCCTCGCCCAAAAGGAACGCATCAATAAACGGGGCCAATGGTTCAGGGTTGAGAAAACAGAAGACTCCCCCTGCCAGCACAAGGGGGAATGTCGCGCCACGCTGGGCGGCCGGCAGGGGGAGTCCTGCTGCTTCCAGGATGGTAAGAACACCGGGTGCATCGTTCTCATAAGAGATCGAAAAGGCAATCATGTCGAAGTCTTCGATGGGCTTCTGGGACTCGACCGTCAACACCCGACGGATTTTACCGCCATCCTGTTCCGGTAAAAAAGCACGCTCGCAAACCACATGGTCAATATCGTTGAAGAGCCGGTATACGGTTTGGAAACCCAGATTGGACATCCCCACATGGTAAGAATTGGGGTAGACCAGCGCCACGCGAATCCGCCCGGCGTCCGACTTTCGGATAACGCCTCGCTCAGTCTCCGCATGCCCCCTGGGTAGCTGTTGGGATCCTGTTGCCATGGTTTTTTGCAGACCTTTGTCCGCACACCGGTCAATCCATTGCTTTTTAAGATCGGATCGGCACGGTTAAGGCGGTCTCATCGGCATTCACCAACATCGAGGTGATCCGGCTTTGCTGACGGCGGTCTTTTCCGCTACGGCGATCCATGCCACTGCGTTGTTCGGGAAGACAACAGGCATATGAATATTCCCGCCGATCGCCACCCATCCTGCGTCCGCCGGTCAGTTGGTCGCTGCATTGATTAGGCTGCATCATCCGTCCTCTGTTTCAACGTTATCGCAGTAGATCCCCGTCGATCCGGTTCCTCCGGAGACGGGATTAGTCCGCCTTTCTTCTTAAAAACGTGGGGACGTCAAGGTCATCGTTGTCGATGACAATCCCCTTGTACTCCCGGTAGAGTTCACTGGCCGACCCTTCATTGGTGGCCTGCCGTTCATTGGCGGCCTGCCGTTCATTGGCGGCCTGCCGTTGGCGGATGAAGGTGGGCTCGTCCAGCTCCGTGGAACGGGCCAGATCCGCCGGGGTGATGTCACGCACCTTACCGCCGTAAGTAGGGTCCAACGCTCTAACGCCTGTTCCTTTCTCTTTGCCTTTCTCGCCGATACCGGTGGCGATGACGGTAACGCTCATATCTTCGCCCACACTGTCGTCAATGACCGCGCCCCAGATGATCTCCGCCTCTTCGCCCACCTCATTGTAAATGCGTTCGGAGGCTTCGGTCATCTCCTCCATGGTGAGATCGCTGTTGGAGGTGATGTTCATCAGCACGCCCTTGGCACCGGAGATGTTGATGTCATCCAGAAGCGGGTGTGAGATGGCCCGTTCAGCCGCTTCAAGGGCCCGGTTTTCCCCACTGGAGATGCCGATGCCCATGATGGCCATACCGGCCCGGGACATGGTGGTCTTCACGTCGGCAAAGTCCAGGTTGACCAGGCCGGGCATCATGATCAGGTCGGTGATGCCCTTGACTGAATGAAGCAGGATTTCGTCAGCTTTTTTGAACATGTCCACCATCTTGGCGTTTTTTGAGGCCAGACCGCGCAACCGGTCGTTGGGAATGGTGATCACCGTATCGGCCGCTTTTTTCAATTCGAGAATGCCTTCATCTGCCTGTTTGGCCCGTTTTCTGCCCTCGAAGGAAAAAGGCCGGGTCACTACGGCCACGGTAAGGATGCCCATTTCCTTACACAACCGCGCGATCACCGGTGCAGCACCCGTTCCGGTTCCGCCGCCGAAGCCCGCGGTGATGAAAACCATGTGGGAATCGGATAGTTCATCCTTGATCATTTCCGCATTTTCCAGGGCCGCCTCCCGCCCCACTTGGGGATTGGCGCCGGCACCCAACCCTTCTGTAATCTTCGTTCCCAACTGAAAGCGCATTTCCGCCTGGGATACATCCAGGGCCTGAGCATCCGTGTTGGCGGAAATGAACCTGACGCCCTGCAGATTGCTCTCGATCATGTTGTTGATCGCATTGCCTCCGGCACCGCCAACGCCAATCACTTTGATTTTTGCCGATCGGTCACTCTCCATGTACGTAAACATACCAGTCATAATTTCCCCCTTTGCTTGAGTTGCCCATTTTGGCGTTTGCCTTTACGCCGTGGTTTATATTCTCAAATGACGTCCTTGAACCATTTTTTCATCCGCGAAATGAGGCTGTTGAAGATATTTCTGTCCCGGATTCGGAATTTTTTCTCCGGCTCCTTTCTGGCGCCGTAGATGACCAGCCCCACACCGGTGGCATACATGGGATTGTTCACCACGTCGGTGAGGCCGCCAATGCCACGCGGCCTGCCCAGGCGTGTGGGGACACCAAAGATGGCTTCGGCGATGTCGGTGGTGCCCTCCAGCAGTGCCGTGCCTCCGGAAAGGACGATCCCCGAGGCGAGCATGTTTTCCATGCCGGCACGGTATATCTCCCGTTGGAGCAGCGTGAAAATCTCCTCCATGCGCGGCTCCAGAATTTCCCCTAAAATCTGGCGGGGGAGCTTGCGGGGTTGCCGGCCGCCCATCCCAGGCACCTCGATGGTTTCGTCCGGGCTGATCGCCGCCCCGTTGCAGGTTCCGTATTTACGCTTGATCCGCTCCGCCTCGTTCAGGGGTGCCCTCACGCCAATGGCAATATCGTTGGTCAGGTTGTCACCCCCCAGGGCCAGGATAAACGTGTGCTTGATGTTCTTGCCCGAGAAGATGGCCAGGTCGCTGGTCCCGCCACCCAGGTCAATCAGACCGGTGCCCAGCTGTTTTTCCTCTTCGGTGAGCACCGCCTCTCCCGACGCCAGGCTCTCCAGAACAATATCGCACACATCCAGACCGGCCCGGTTGGCACACTTGACGATGTTATGCGCCGACGTAACCGCACCGGTAACGATGTGGATTTTGGCCTCGAGGCGCACACCGGCCATGCCCACCGGATTCTGAATGCCGATCTGGTCGTCAACGATATACTCCTGGGGCAGCACGTGGATCACCTCCCGGTCCATCGGGATGGCCACTGCCCGGGCCGCATCGATAACCCGGTCCACATCCTGCTGGTTGATCTCCTGCCCTTTGATGGCGACGATCCCCCGGCTGTTGAAACCGGTGATGTGGCCACCGGCAATCCCGGCGTATACCGACGAAATCTCACAGCCGGCCATTAATTCAGCCTCTTCCACCGCTTTTTTGATGGACTCCACCGTGGATTCGATGTTGACCACCACGCCCTTGCGCAGTCCAATGGATGGATGGGTGCCGATGCCGATGATATTGATCTCGCGCCCCGTCACCTCGCCAACCACGGCACAGATTTTGGTGGTTCCAATATCCAGGCCGACAACGATATTGCCCTCTCTTGATCCCTGCAACTTACACCTCCTTGCGATCCGAAGATGACGGATCGACCGATGCCAGCGTGATTACAATTCGATTGACATCGAACAAATCGATGGCCGTGTACCGGGTCAGCCGGCTGTCTCTGCTCAACCGTGACATCAAATGTCCCAGCGCCTTACACTTTTCACGATAGCGACCGAACCCCAACTTCACCGCCCGGTTGTTTTCACCGGTATATACAGTGGCTCCGATTTCACGGTCCATCCGAATACGGCGAATGCCGGAAAGGGGCAGCGGGCTGTTCTTTTCCCCGGCCAGTTGGAACAAGGTCATCACCGCGCCGAAGGCCTCGCTGGCCGGCATGCCGGAAACAGGCAGGTCTGCATGATCCAGCCCCTGCACCCGCGGCAACGCATCACTGTCCGCGCCATCCCATCGTTTGAACACCTTGCCGGCCAGGTTGATTAAAAAGCCCTCACCAGCCCCCATGTCCAAAAGCGCCAGCGGGACTTCTTCCCGGATGTGCATGTGCAGCCCCGAGGGAATCTCCCGGCTGACCGTCGCCTCGCCAACCCATGGATCGGCCAGCAGCCGCTTGCGGGTGGTGGCCAGATTCACGGACAGGATGTTCGTCTGCAGACCGACGCCGGCAATCTTAATTACCTGAGGGCGGCTGAGCCGCTGCATTCCGGTCACCACAATCCGGCGCACCTGGAAATGTGGCGTCTGGGTAAAATAGTCGTAGGCAAAGATGAACGCACCGCTGGTCGCCACCAGCGCCAGTGCCCCCAAAAGCCCCTTGGCGGCAAAAACGGCTCGGTCCCGAAACAGGGGCCGACGGGCGGGCCTGTTTTTCTTGAATCGATTGGTGCGCTTCGCTTTAGATTTCAATGATTGTCCTCTGTCCTCTGTCCTCTGTCCTCTGTCCTCTGTCCTCTGTCCTCTGTCCTCTGCTCTCTGCTCTCTGCTCTCTGCTCCCTGCTCTCCGCCCTCAGTCCTCAGACATCCGTTCCAACACCATTTCTCCCACCCGGTAGACATCTCCGGCGCCTAAGGTGAGCAGCAGATCGCCGGATGCCAGGTTTTTCTCAAGATGAGCGACGCATTCCGCAAGACCGTTCAGGCAGATCACGTTCCGGTGCCCATGGGCGCGGATACATTCGCCCAGCGCCTCGCCGCTGACACCCGCGATGGGCGCTTCGCTGGCGGCATAAATGGGCAGCACCACCAGTACATCGCTGTTGTTGAATGAGCGGGTGAATTCTTGCAGCAGGGCACGGGTACGCGTGTAGCGGTGAGGTTGGAAAACCACAACCTTGCGGCGGTCCGGCCAGTTCTCTTTGACTGCCTCGAGGGTCACCTCGATCTCGGTGGGATGATGGCCGTAGTCGTCCACCACGGTAACGCCATCGACCTCACCCTTGATCTCCAACCGGCGCTGCACGCCTTCGGCGGTCTCCAGGGACCGCTTGATGGATGCCAGGGGAATGTCCAGTTCCATGCCCACGACGATGGCAGCCAGGGCGTTGGACACATTGTGCATACCCGGCATGGCCAAAACAAACTCGCCCAGGTTGTCGCCCCGATGGATGACCGTAAACCGGCTTTTCATCTCACCGAAGCTGATGTTCCGCGCCTGGAAATCGGCCTGGGTGCTCCGCCCGTATGTGGTCAGCCGTTTCTTGATATGGGGGAGGAGGCCCTGGAGCGGCTCGTTGTCCAGGCAGAGCACGGCCAGGCCGTAAAAAGGGATCCGGTCGATAAAACTGAGGAAAACCGTTTTTATCGCATCCAGGTCCGCGTAAAAGTCCATGTGCTCCCGGTCGATGTTGGTGACCACGGCAATGGCCGGAGAGAACTTGAGAAAAGAGCCGTCGCTCTCGTCGGCCTCGGCCACGATAAAGTCACCCTGACCCAGCACCGCGTTGCGGCCGATGCTCTTGAGCTTGCCGCCGATGACCACCGTGGGGTCCAGGCCCCCACCGGCCAGCACGTTGGCCACAAGTGAGGTGGTGGAGGTCTTGCCATGGGCGCCGGCAATGGCCACGCTGTATTTGAGCCGCATCAGTTCAGCCAGCATCTCGGCCCGGGGAATCACCGGAATGGCGGCCTGCCGGGCGGCGGACACTTCCGGGTTTTGCCTGTCGATAGCCGAAGAGACCACGACCACATCGGCGTCGACGATCTGCTCAGCCCGGTGACCGATATGGATGATGCCGCCCAACCGCGCCAGGTTGGCCGTAATGTCCGAGGCCTTCACGTCGGAGCCCGAAACCCGATAGCCCAGGTTGAGGAGCAGTTCGGCGATGCCGCTCATGCCGATGCCGCCGATGCCAACAAAGTGGATATGATAGGTTTTTTGATACATCCTTATCTTCCCATGGTCGGTCGCCCTGGAGCAGGCGCCGGTTGTAGAATATGACGGAAAACATCCGCTACGATGGTGGCGGCCGCTTCCGGGCGTCCCAGGGCCCGGGCCCGGTCTGCCATCGCCTTTCGGCGCGCCGGGTTATCCCGCAGTCGCCGGATGTGATGCCACAGCTCATGGCCGTTGAGTTCCGCCTCAATAATCATTTCGCCGGCATCGGCGGATACCACCGACCGGGCGTTGATCTCCTGGTGATTGTCGGCCGCATGGGGGAACGGGATAAAAATGGCCGGAAGGCCGATGCAGGTCAATTCGGCCACG
>NZ_JASJGN010000306.1:0-17100 GCF_033791525.1 Desulfosarcina sp. | reverse complement strand
GGAGGAAACGGTATGAACGGGATCCTGAAACGCGTGATCGTCCTGCTGACCGCCATGGCATTGGTTGCTGTTCCCTGCATGACCTGCTTTGCTGAGGGGCTAGAACAGGATGATGATATAATTGCCGGGAAAATGGCCGGTGATGCCTTGGTTGTCAGGCCTTTGGGAATTGCTGCCACGGTGATCGGAGGAGTGATTTTTGTCGTATCCCTGCCGTTCTCCGCCATAGGCGGCAACACCAAAGCCGCCTATGACTACCTGCTGGCAGATCCTTTCAAGTTCACCTTCAACAGACCGCTGGGTGAATTCTAACCATTGACGGATTCGTAAAAAATCCGATATCTGCGTTACGCTTCATCCTTCGTCACTGCGGCGTATCGTAAGTACGCTGCCTACGGCACCCGCGATAGCGGTATTCTCAGGATGGAACATGAATGTTCGCCGTAAGGATCTTGATCGGTTTTACATTCGCTCTCTTAAGCTCGCTTTCGCGGCCCGCAATCCTTGATCTCGGGCTTTTTACGAATCCGTCGGAAATACGACTTTTTACGGGGTAATCAAGTTTCATTATTCAAAGAAAAATGCCGTTGACAATTCATGACGCCCTGCTTAATAATCCATCAAATGATGGAAACATTAGCTGGGATACTTTTTTTGGGCGCTTCCAAACGCCCGGGAGCCTGATCGTCCCATGCCATCTCCCCTCGAAAAAGCCAGAAAATACCCGGACTCCAACAAGGCCAGGATATTGTCTGCCGCCCGCCGGCTGTTCGGCGAACATGGATTCCAGGGCACCACGACCCGCATGATCGCCAATGCGGTGGGCATCGACATCTCCACCTTGTACTATCACTGGGGAGAGAAGGCCGACCTCTACGAAGCGGTGATCATCGATCTCAACGAGGGAATCGAAGCGCAGTTCAAAATCATCGAGAGACTGGCCAGAGGCAGAAGCCTGGCCGATCGCCTTGACATCGCCATGGATGTCATGTGCGACTATCTTCACGACACCCCCGACGTGTCGAACCTGCTGCTGCTGGGTTATTTCAGCAAATCAAAGACAGAAGTCAGCCTGGACGAAAAGGTGGCCGGCCACATCGCCAACATTGCCATCGCCATGGGCCTGGCCATCGACAAGCAGCACGTAACCCTCCAGGCCAAGGCGCGGATCATGACCCTGTGGAACGCCGTGCTCAACTTTATTTTCGGCGAGAGCTTCTTCCGCCCTATCCTGGGAGTGGACAAAACCGCCTACCTGGATGTGGTTAAAGAAACACTCAAGTTTCTGCTGATTCCAGCCTTTACAGGCAGATCTGGCGACAATGGGTCAAAACTACCCGAAAACCGGTAAAAAAATGAGCGGCGACGCTCATTGCCACACGGGCCATTAACAGGCTGTAAAAAACCTGACGGATCCAATTACTTTACATGCAAGGAGGGACCACCATGGCGCTGAACATGGATGCCATCGGTAAACCCATCGGCCCCATGACTCGGGACTACACTTGGAAGGATGCAGTCCTGTATGCGCTGGGGGTCGGTGCGGGGTTTTCCGAACTGGACTACTGCTATGAAAAAGACCTGAAAGTCATCCCCAGCTTCGCCATTGCCATGATCTTCGATTTTTTCTTCAAGACGGCCACCGCTTCGGGCATAAACCTGGCGGGTATCCTCCACGGGGAGCAGGAATTGATCTTCCACAACCCCATCCCTACCCAGGGAACCCTGATCACCACGGGCAGGATCGTGGACCACTACGACAAGGGGGCGGACAAGGGCGCGCTGGTCGTGGCCCAAAGTGACAGCGTCTTGGCCAACGGGAAAATACTCTTCACCAGCACCATTACCATTTTCGCGCGCCTGGACGGCGGCTTCGGCGGCAAGGACCGCCACAAGCCCCCCGTAGAATTTCCCGACCGCGAGCCCGATTTCGTGGTCGAGGCGTCCCCCTCACCGGATCAGCCCCTGCTCTACCGGCTTTCGGGAGACATCTTCCACCTTCACGTGGATCCCGAATTTGCCAGGATGTCCGGGTTCGACATGCCCATCATGCACGGGCTGTGCACCCACGGGTTTGCCTGCCGGGCCCTGATCGCCTCCCTGGTGCCGGGCCATCCCGAGCGGGTTCGCCGACTGGCCTGCCGTTTTTCAAAGACGCTGTACCCGGGCGTTCCCATCAAGACCATGATCTGGAAAACCGCCGCGGGCACGGCGGTCTGGCGCACCGTCAATGCCGAAAACGGCCAGACCGTCATCGACAACGGTGAATTCGAATACGGAGACATCCCCAAAGACGAGATCCGTTTCGACGATCGGGTGGCCATTATCACCGGCGCCGGCGCGGGCCTGGGACGGGTCTATGCCCGCGAGTTGGCCCGGCGGGGCGCCCGGGTGGTGGTCAACGACCGGGGTGGCAGCCGGGACGGGGACGGGGACGGCTCAACTTCGCCGGCGGATCGCGTCGTCGAAGAGATCCGGGCTGCCGGCGGGGATGCCGTGGCCAGCTATGACAACGTGGCCACTGCCGACGGGGGCGCCAACATCGTCCAATCCGCCCTGGACGCCTTCGGCAGCGTGGACATCCTGATCAACAACGCCGGCATCCTGCGCGACAAGAGTTTCGTGAAAATGGCGCCGGAAGCCTGGCAGGCGGTTCTGAACGTCCATCTGAAGGGGGCCTACAACGTCACCCGGCCGGCCTTTGCCGTGATGAAGGAGAAGGGCTACGGGCGCATTATCATGACCACCTCGGCGGCCGGGCTCTACGGCAACTTCGGCCAGGCCAACTACGCGGCGGCCAAGATGGGCCTGGTGGGGATGATGAACACCTTGAAGCTGGAGGGGGAAAAATACGGCATCAAGGTCAACACGGTGGCCCCCCTCGCCGCCTCCCGACTCACCCAAGACGTGATGCCGCCGGAATTGTTTGAAAGATCCAAACCCGAATTCGTCTCTCCCCTGGTGCTTTTCCTGTGCTCGGACCGATGCCCGGTCAGCGGCAACATCTACAACGCCGGCATGGGCATCTTCAACCGGGCGGCGGTGGTCACCGGCCCGGGCAAGGTGCTGGCCAAAGACGATCAAATACCCACCCCCGAATCGGTCATGACCAACCTGAAGGCCATCTCGGACCTGACCGGTGGCAAGGTCTACCCCAACCTCAACGCCCAGGTGGGCGACGCGCTGATGGCCTTCCAAAAACCGGCAGCAACGGCACCGGCGGGTGAATCGCAAGGTTTTTCTTCGGCCTCGGCCGTGTTCGACGCCATGCCCGGCGCCTTCGTGGCCGATGCGGCCGCCGATGTGAACGCGGTATTCCAGTATGTCATCGCCGGCGCCGGTGAGTGGCACTGCGCCATCGAGGACGGTTCCTGCACAGTGGCCGCCGGCGTCCACGACAGTCCCACCTGCATCCTGAAAATGGCGGACACGGATTTCCTCAAGATGATGAACGGCCAGCTGCCGCCCATGCAGGCTTACACCTCGGGCAAACTGAAGATCGAAGGGGATATAATGAAATCCCAACTCATTGAAAAGTTGTTCAAGTTCAACACATCGAATGTGTAACATCAACCATCCAGTGGTTTCGTATCAGGCCCAAGGTCAAGGCGCCCGAGGCGAAGATGGTGAGGCGACCAATCGGGTCGCCGCAGCCATGTTCGATAAAGGGCAACGCAGAGATTGAGCCTGATACGGAAACACCGCAAAGGAGTAGATATGGTTGGCATCACTTCCTTCGGCGCCTACATTCCCCGACTCCGGCTGGACCGGATGTCCATTTTTCAGAGCATGGGCTGGTTTGCCCCGGCGGTTGTCATGGTGGCCCAGGGCGAGCGATCCATGTGCAACTGGGACGAAGACAGCCTGACCATGGCCGTGGCCGCCGCCAGAGACTGCCTGATCGGCGTGGACAGATCGCAGATCGACGGCCTTTACCTGGCTTCCACCACCCTGCCCTTTGCCGACCGCCAGAATGCCGGCATCGTGGCCACGGCCCTGAATCTGGGAAGCGCTATCCTCACCGCGGATTTCACCGCCTCCCAGAAGGCCGGGACCGGCGCCCTGATCATCGCTCTGGACGCCGTAAAAGGCGGTGACCGGCACCAGGTCCTGGTGGCCGCCGCCGACCGCCGGGAAACCAAAACGGCCTATTTTTACGAAATGTGGTTCGGCGACGGCGCTGCCGCCCTGTGCGTGGGTGACGAACACGTCATCGCCGAATTTCTGGGCAGCCACTCGGTATCCTATGACTTCGTGGACCACTACCGGGCCGCCGGAAATAAATACGACACCATGTGGGAAGAGCGCTGGACCCGCGACGAAGGCTATGCCAAAATCATCCCGGAAGCCGTCAACGGACTGATGGACAAACTGGGCATCACCATGGACGACGTCGACCAGTTGGTGTTTCCCTGCTTCTTCAAGGCCGAACACCGAAAAATTGCTGAGATGCTGGGGGCCGGCAAAGGCAAGCTGGCCGACAACCTGCACGATGTCTGCGGGGAAACCGGAACGGCCCACAGCCTGCTCATGCTCGCCAAGGCTCTTGAGACGGCCAAACCCGGAGACCGGATCCTGGTGGCCGGTTTCGGCCAGGGATGCAACGCCCTGTATTTCAAGGTGACCAAAAATATTCTCGACCTGAAGGAACGCAACAGCGTCAAGGGGTGCCTGGAGAACAAGAAGACCATCGACAATTACCCGAAGTTTCTCACGTTCCGAAATCTGATCCAGACTGAAATGGGCATTCGTGCCGAAGCCCCCGCCCGGACGGCCATGACCGCCCTATGGCGCAAGCGGCAGATGCTGTTGGGGCTGGTGGGCGGACGCTGCGAGGCTTGCGGCACCGCCCAGTTCCCCAAAATGGACATCTGCGTCAACCCGGGATGCGGGGCGCTGCGGACGCAGCAGGATTACGAATTCGCCGACGTTACGGCAACCATCAAGACATTCACCGCGGACCTGCTGGCCGTCTCCGTGGACCCGCCCCACTGCTACGGCATGATCCAGTTCGACGGCGGCGGCCGGTTCATGGCTGATTTCACCGACTGCGCCATGGAAGACCTTGAGGTGGGCCTGCCCATGCGCATGGTCTTCCGCAAACGCAGCCAGAACCAGGAGGGCGGCTTCGTCAACTACTTCTGGAAGGCCACACCGGCGCCCGGCGCAAGGGAACGCATGAACCGGATCCACTTCGATGGCCAGGTCGCCGTCGTCACCGGTGCCGGCGGCGGGCTGGGTCGCGCATACGCCCTTGCGCTGGCCGGTCGGGGCGCCCGCGTGGTGGTCAACGACTTCGGCGGCACCCGCGACGGCGCGGGAAGCGGTGACCGTTCGCCGGCGGACCGGGTGGTGGATGAGATCAGAAGGATGGGCGGCGAGGCCGTGGCCAACTACGACAACGTGGCCACCGTCGAGGGGGGCGGGAACATCGTCAGGAGCGCATTGGACGCCTTCGGCAGCCTGGACATCCTGGTCAACAACGCCGGCATCCTGCGCGACAAGAGCTTCACCAAGATGGAACCGGACGCCTGGGACGCCGTCATGGCAGTGCACCTGGACGGCGCCTACCACGTCACCCGGCCGGCCTTTGCGGTGATGAAGGAAAAAGGATACGGACGGATCGTCATGACCACCTCGGCGGCCGGACTGTACGGCAACTTCGGCCAGACCAGCTATGCGGCAGCCAAGATGGCCCTGGTGGGCTTGATGAACACCTTGAAACTGGAGGGTTCCAAATATGATGTCAGGGTCAACACCGTGGCGCCCCTGGCCGCTTCGCGGCTCACCGAAGACATTCTGCCGCCCGACATGTTCCAGAAAATGAAGCCGGAACTGGTGGCGCCCCTGGTGGTCTACCTGTGCAGCGATCGCTGCAGCGAGACCGGCACCATCTTCAATACGGGCATGGGCTACGTGAACCGGGCGGCCGTCATGACCGGTCCGGGAGCCGCCATCGGCGACCTGGCACACCCGCCCACCCCCGAACAGATCCACGAGAACTGGGACCGCATCAACGCCATGGAGAATGCCAAGCCATTTCCGGACTTGACTTCCGCCCTCATGGACCTGATGACCCCTGCCCCATAAAGGAGGAACCATGGCTACCGGAATCAAGGACAAAGTGGCGATCATCGGCATGGGCTGCACCCGCTTCGGCGAGCGTTGGGACATGGGCGCCGAGGAGCTGATGGTGGAGGCCTTCGAAGCGTGCCTGGCCGATGCGGGTATCGAAAAGAAGGAGATCGATGCCGCCTGGTTCGGATCGTGCCTGGAAGAGATCAACGTGGGCAAGACCGCCATGCCCTTGTCCACCACCCTGCGGCTGCCCATGATCCCGGCGACCCGCGTGGAGAACTACTGCGCAACGGGCACCGAGGCCTTCAGGGGTGCGGTTTACGGCGTGGCATCCGGGGCCTACGACATCTGCCTGGCATTGGGCGTGGAAAAGCTCAAGGACACCGGCTACGGCGGACTGCCCAACTTCGGGTCCAGCGCCGGCACGCTTCTCTGGCAGTGGTGGCCCAACCTGACGGCCCCGGGCGCTTTTGCCCAGCTCGCCAGCGCCTATGCGGCCAAGCACCGGGTCAAGGATCTCGACCTGAAGCGGGCCATGGCCCACGTGTCGGTCAAAAGCCACGACAACGGCCTGCTCAACCCCAAGGCCCATCTGAGAAAAAAGATCAGCGAGGAGCAGGTCATGGCCGCCCCCATCATCGCCCACCCGTTAGGCCTCTTCGACTGCTGCGGGGTCAGCGACGGATCGGCCTGCGCCATCGTCACCACGCCTGAGATTGCCAGGCGTTTGGGCAAGGCGGAGATTGTTTCGGTCAAGGCCCTGCAGCTGGCCCTGAGCTCCGGTGAGGAGATGGGCTACAACGACTGGGACGGCGACCACTTCATGACCACCACCGCGTGCAGCAAAAAGGCCTACGCCGAGGCGGGCATCACCAACCCCCGCGAAGAAATCAGCATGATGGAAGTCCACGACTGCTTCTCCATCACCGAACTGGTCACCTACGAGGACCTGCACATGTCGGCCCGGGGCAATGCCGTGCGCGATGTGATGGACGGCTTCTACGACCTTGACGGCGGCGTGCCCTGCCAGGTGGACGGGGGCCTGAAGTGCTTCGGCCACCCCATCGGCGCGTCGGGCCTGCGCATGCTCTACGAGATGTACCTGCAGCTGCTGGGCCGGGCCGGCGAACGGCAGCTCAAGGCCCCGCGCTTAGGGCTCACCCACAACCTGGGAGGGTTCCCCTTCCAGAACATCTGCAGCATCGCCATCATCGGCAGGTATGGGGATTAAGAGCGCGTTCATTGGGCTTGTTGGGTTAGTTGGGTTCATTGGGTTTGACGTTGACCATAACACCGATTGAGGACCAACCATGGATATTTTGACCTATACCCCGGAACACGACGATTTCAGGCAGCGCCTGAGGATTTTTTGTGAGATCGAAGTCACCCCCCATGTCGACCAGTGGGAGGCCGACGGTATCGTCCCCAAGTCTATCTGGCATAAAATGGGTCAAGGCGGTTTCCTGTGCCCGGCCGTGGACCCGGCGTACGGGGGTCTGGGCGGCGACTTCCGCTACTCGGTGATCGTGGCCGAAGAGCTCGCCCGCACCGCCCACACGGGCCTGGCCGCGGGTCTGCACAGTGACGTGGTGGTTCCCTACATCGACACCTACGGCAGTCAAGCGGTGAAGCGGCGGTACCTTCCCCGCTGCGTCTCCGGCGATTGCATCACGGCGATCGGCATGACCGAACCGGACGCGGGCAGCGACCTGGCCGGCATAAAGACCACGGCTGTGGAGGAAGGTGACACCGTGGTTGTCAACGGCTCCAAGACCTTCATATCCAACGGCATCAACTGCGACCTGCTGGTGTTCGCCGCCAGGGATCCGGCCGTGGAAAACAAGTACGAAGCGATGTCCCTGTATGTGGTCGAAGACGGCACACCGGGTTTCACCCGCGGACGGAAGCTGGACAAGATGGGCTGGCACAGCCAGGACACCGCCGAGCTGTTTTTCAGCAACTGCCGCATCCCCGTAGGCCAACGATTGGGAGAAAAAAGCATGGGCTTTCTCATGCTCATGGAAAAACTCCAGCAGGAGCGCCTGACCTGTGCGGTGGGGGCGGTGTGCGGGGCCGAAGGCATTCTGGCGTGGACCGTTGACTTTTGCCGTAAAACGAACCGGGGCGGCCGCCCGATGTCAACATCCCAGTCGGTCCAGTTCGAACTGGTCGAGATGGCCGCCGACGTGAAGGTCGGCCGCACCTTCGTGGACAAACTGGTGGCCGACCACATCGAGAAGAAGAACATCGTGGTGGAAACCGCCATGGCCAAGTTCTGGACCGCCGACCTGGCCAACCGCACCGCGGATCGTGCCCTGAGCATCCTGGGTGATGCGGGTACCGTCGAGTCCTGCACCCTGGTGCGCGCCTGGCGGGACGTACGTGTCATGTCGATCTTCGCCGGCACCAACGAAATCATGAAGGGTATTGCCGCCAAGTTCATGGGCTTATAAGCCAGAAATGGCTATTTTTCCCGACATCTTCGTTATCCTCCAAATTTTATCCTCGGAATATAACTATATGCACCCCAAGGGCACTTCCTTCAGGGCGCCTGTGGTAAAATTTCTCGGATGCCTTGATCTCGGAAAGAATCCCTCATTTCTGGAAATACGCGGTTAATCCTATTCGCTTAGAGCTTCGACCTTCAACCTTCGACCGTCAACCTTTAACCTTAGACCTTTGAGCGTTCAGCCATGAACCCAACCGGCGCCCTGTCGGGCATCACCGTCATCGACCTGTCCCGGCTGCTGCCGGGACCCTACTGCACCATGATCCTGGCCGACCACGGCGCCCGGGTCATCGCCGTAGAGGCCCCGCGTTATCGGGACCGTGGTGAAACCGTCTTCCCCGTCTACCGCAACAAGTCCCACCTGACCCTGGACCTGAAGTCCGAGGCCGGGCTTCATATTTTCTTCCGGCTGGTAAAAGATGCAGACGTGGTGGTGGAGGGATTCAGGCCGGGCGTGGTGACCCGATTGGGAGTGGATTACCCCGCCGTGTGCCGGGTGAACCCGAAAATCGTCTACTGCTCGATCACCGGCTATGGTCAGACCGGCCCCATGCGCCATGCCGCCGGCC
The DNA here is from genome assembly GCF_033791525.1 of Desulfosarcina sp. GTDB lineage: Bacteria > Desulfobacterota > Desulfobacteria > Desulfobacterales > Desulfosarcinaceae > Desulfosarcina. The sequence goes on along the minus strand of NZ_JASJGN010000306.1, from coordinate 7,944 downwards.
ACGATGTCAACTACCTGAGCCGAGCGGGCCTGCTTGACCTGATGGGTGAAAAAGGCCGGACACCAGCCATTCCCGGCGTCCCGGTGGCGGACCTGGTGGGTGGCGGCATGAACGGCGCCCTGGGCATCGTCATGGCCCTGTTCCACCGGGAGCGCTCAGGTACGGGCCAGTATATCGACATCTCCATGACCGACGGCATGCTGGGCATGCTGCCCACGGTGCAATTTTTCCAGGCCCTGTTCGGCACCGATCAGAAACGTGGTGAAACCTTTCTCTCCCATCGCTACGCCTGCTACAACACCTATGAAACGGCTGACGGCCGCTACCTCTCCGTGGGTGCGGTGGAAAATCCCTTCTGGCAGAACCTGTGCCATCACCTGGGAAAACCTGAATACGGGCCGCTGCAGTATGACGACACCCACCGGGAGGAGATCATCGCCGTCATGCGAGAAAAATTCAGGGAAAAATCGCTTTGGGAATGGGAACGCGAATTCGAAGGTCTCGATGTCTGCGTATCACCGATCCGGACCGTTGCTGAAGCCATGCAGGACCCACTGTTCAACATGCGTGAGATGGTGGCCCAATCGGATCAGCCGACACCCGCCCTGGGCGTTCCGGTGAAACTGAACGAAACGCCGGGGGCGGTGCGCACGGCGCCGGTAGCCTTCGGAGAGAACACGGACCGGATCCTCAGGGATTTGGGCTATGACGAGGCAGAAATCAAGGCGCTGCGTGAAAAAGGAGTGGTCTGAGGCTATCCCCGTGAAATCCTCCCTCGCTCCCTGAAGGGAAGGCATCACCACAGGTCGCCCCCCGCCCCTTGAGGGGAGAGGACCGGGGGATCAAAAAGAATCGATCCGCACATGCCAGAAAAAACAAATCAAAAAATAGGCATCATGGCTGACAGTCACGGCGATCCGGAGGCCATCGCCGCAGGTGCCCTTTTCCTGAAACAGCTAGACTGCACAGGCCTATACCACCTGGGTGACATCTGCGACTCCACCTTGTGGAAAACTGCCGATGAATGCGTGGCACAGGTAAGACACCACGGCATTGTCGCCGTCAAAGGCAACAACGACCACACCCTGGCTGCCGATGCCCGGGGGCGGTCAGACGGCGGCATCCGGGCGGCAACCATCGCCTTCCTGGAAAATCTTCCCCTTAGCCTTACCGTCGGCAGCGCAAAGCTGGTTCACTCGCGCCCCTTTGTGCGGCAACTGGGCCTGTCGGCCATGATCGGCGTGATGGGTAGACGCGAAGCCGATAAATTTTTCAGGGAGAACGCGAATGGCCTTCTGTTTCGCGGTCACAGCCACAAACCCGAAATGATCAGCACTGAAGAAAAAGAGATCCGGTTCTCCCCCCTTACCGCGGGGCAGATTGTCGAGTTGTCCGGACACCGACCCTGCATCGTCACCTGCGGCGCCCTGGCTTCAGGTTCTGTCATAGTCTGGAAACCGGGAAACGACCGGCTGGAATGCCACTCTTTTTACGTGAATATTGAGAAAAAGACATTGACTTGAACGGCCGCTAAATTTATAAACATAAACACGCGATAGCGTTCAACGCGTGTTTTTTATTGATCCTATCATCCACCATTGGCAGTACAGCCCATAAAGTGATTGGCACCTGCCCGATCAAAAACGCTGATCAACCATGCAGGACCATCTTACCTCCTCCCCCAGGCCCGGTAATCTTTTTGGCGGGGCCATATGGGGCAGGACGCCCCGAATCAGCCGGCGACGAGCCATGCACCGGAAACACGGATCGATCACTGCCAGCTGATGCATTCGACCTAACGTTAGCCCTTATCACGTTGCGTGCTGTTGCTGCGAGATGTACTGCACATCGTCTCTTTTGTACGTGGGCCCGACGCCCTCCGTAATTGATCAAACGGATTTTATTTTAAGCTCTTTTCTGTAAGGTTTTTCGTTTCTTCTGATCCATCAAACACCTCCATTTGGCATCTGTGCATAGTAATCTTTGGGGTGGCCGCTGAATTAGGAAAACTTTACCAACACTCAGACGGGTATCTCTTTGTTGATTTGGTACGATGTTAACCCAAACCCCACGAAAGGAGTCAGGCCGAATGAAAAGACGTGATTTTATTAAAAAGGCAGGAGTTGGAACCGCGGCCGTTGCAGCCACAGCGATAAACGCACCCTTTGTGCATGCGGCCAAGAAAACGACCATTAAGTGGCGAATGCAAACCTATGCCGGTGCGGCGCTTTCCGAACATGTTTGCAAACCTGCAATCGACGCGTTTAATAAAGCCGCCAACGGAGAGATGGTTATTGAGTTGTACAATGCCGATCAGTTGGTGCCCACTGGAGAGCTATTCAGGGCTATGCAGAAGGGAACGATCGACGCCGTCCAAAGTGACGATGACTCCATTGCGGCGCCTGTAGATGTGTCTGTGTTCGGGGCCTACTTTCCCTTTGCGTCACGCTACTCGTTAGATGTTCCGGTGCTGTTTAACTGGTACGGTCTGAACGAAATCTGGGAGGAGGCTTACTCGGAAATAAAAGGTGTTACCTGGCTGAGCTGCGGGGCCTGGGACCCCTGCAATTTTGCCACCACCAAACCGATCCGAAGCCTGAAAGACCTTAAAGGGCTCAGAGTATTCAGCTTTCCCACCGGGGGCAAGTTCATGCAGCAATTCGGCGTCGTTCCCATGGCTTTACCATGGGAGGACATTGAAATGGCGATTCAGACAGGTGAGTTGGATGGCGTTGCCTGGTCCGGCATCACCGAAGATTACACCGTCGGGTGGGCCGATGTCACCAAGTACTATCTGACCAATCCCATATCCGGCGCCTGGGCGGGCTCCTATTATGCCAACTCCGATTCATGGAATGCCCTGCCGGATCACTTGAAGACAATCTTTCGGCTGTCAATGGACAGCTCACATTACTATAGACAGCACTGGTACTGGTGGGGGGAAGCCCATTACCGCACCAAGGGAGGAAAGCTGGAGCTCACCTCCATCCCGCAAGACGAATGGAAAATCGTAGAAGACGCGGCCCTCAAATTCTGGGACGAAACTGCGAAAAAAAGCCCAAGAAGTGCCAAGGTGGTAAAAATACTTAAAGAATACGCCGAGACCATGAAAGGGGCCGGTCCCCCATACCGATATTGATGGACCACCACTGAATCGTGTTTATGAGACAGCACCTACCCAAAAACGAGGATTGTTTTTCAATATCAAGGCGCTCGATAAATTTTATCCCGGGCGCCCTGAAAGAAGTGCCCTTGGGGTGCATATGGTTGATATTCCGAGGATAAAATTTGGGACATAACGCAGACGTTGAGCGTTTAGACCGTTTCTGGATGGGCACAAGATAGCGGTTGGGCTTCCCTGTCTTCGGCATCGCGCCGTACAGGGAAGATCAACCGCTAATTCTTTTAATGGAAAGGGGCTGAAATGCCTAAGCCAATACAAATCTTCGTGCGGTCTGTTGACGCGGTGAACAAGGTGGTGGGCAAATTCTCAATGTATCTTGTTTTTGCCATGATGGGTATTCTGTTGTTTGAGTCTATATCCAGAACCCTCTTTGATACCCCTCACATATGGGTTGTGGAGTTGGCTCAGTTTACCATGGCTGCCTACTACCTGCTTGGCGGCGGCTACTCCATGCTCTTAAAGGGACATGTTAGAATGGATCTTCTCTATGGCCGCTGGTCGGTTAAAAGACAGGGCCTGGCTGATTCCATTACCACGCCTTTTTTGATCTTCTACTTGGTGTTTCTGCTCATCGGCGCCTATTCCAGCATAGAATATGCGGTCATTTACGGACAAAAAAACCGGTCCGTGTGGGCGCCGTATATGGCGCCCATCAAGATCATTATGGGAACTGGCGTCTTGTTGATGCTGCTGCAGGCAATAGCGACATGGTTCAAGGACCTGGCAAAGGCGAGAGGGGAGAAGATTTAACATGAGCTACGAACTGATTGCGGTGCTGATATTCTCTTCGATGTTGCTCATGCTACTCACCGGTCAACGGGTCTTTGCTGCCATCGGTGGGGTCGCCACGCTTTTCGCTTTATCCCTGTGGGGGAATGGTGCCGCACAGATGCCGTTCAATTCCGCCTTTACCCTGCTGAACTGGTACCCCCTATTGACGTTGCCTTTATTCATCTATATGGGCTATATGTTTTCCGAGTCCGGAATAGCCAGTGATCTCTACAGAATGTTTCATGTCTGGATGGGCCCGGTTCATGGGGGGCTTGCCATCGGAACCATGGGCCTGATGGTCGCCGTATCGGCGATGAATGGATTAAGCGTCGCCGGAATGGCCATTGGCGCCAGTATCGCCATGCCGGAAATGCTCAAACGAAAGTATGACAAGGTCATGGTGACCGGTGTCATCCAGGCAGGCAGTTCTTTAGGGATCATGGTCCCGCCCAGCGTGGTCCTGGTTCTCTATGGAATGATTGCCAGGCAGCCGGTGGGTCAGCTGTGGCTGGCGGGTGTTTTCCCCGGCTTGCTGTTGGCAAGTTTGTTTATTGTTTACATCTATATTAGATGTAAACTTCAGCCCAATTTAGGGCCAGCGCTACCTCTGGATGAACGGCAGATTAGCTGGGGAGAGAAACTTCGGCTGCTCAGGGCCGGGATTATCCCTCTGGTGATTATTTTTTCCATGACAGGGCTGTTCCTGCTGGGCATCACCAGCCTCGTCGAATGTTCAGCGGCGGGAGCAGCCGCAACGACCCTTGCCGCCGTGGTCAGGGGCCGCTTTAACCGGGAAGTGCTGGAAAACACGCTGCGCAATACGCTGAGTGTAAGCTGCATGTTTATGTGGGTCATCTTGGCCGCATTGTGTTTCGGTGCCGTCTTTGATGGTCTTGGTGCCGTACATGCCATCAAATTATTGTTTTTGGACAGGTGGGGACTCAGCCCGTGGGGCGTGCTCATCATGATGCAGTTTTCCTACATCCTGATGGGCATGTTTTTAGACGATACGGCCATGTTGATCATCGTTGCACCACTTTACGTCCCCCTGGTTATCAGCCTGGGCTTCAACCCAATCTGGTATGGTGTGCTTTATACCATCACCTGCCAGATCGCCTACATGACCCCTCCATTTGGCTATAATCTGTTTTTAATGAAGGCCATGGCGCCGCCGGAGGTGTCGCTGATGGATATCTACAACTCCATCGTCCCTTTCGTGCTGGTGATGGTGATCGGCTTGGCCCTGGTCATCATTTTCCCTCAGATAGCCTTGTGGCTGCCTAATTTGTATTTTGGAAAATAAAAAGGATTGATGTTATGCTCATCGCACGGGTAACAGGACTGGTCGTGGCGACCATGAAGCACGAATCGCTGGTCGGCAGCAAGCTTCTGATTGTGCAGGAAACCGACGTCACCGGTAAATCGGTGGGCCAACCCATGGTAGCCGTGGACGCGGTGGATGCCGGCGAAGGAGACCTGGTGCTGGTAACGCAGGGTTCCGGGTCCCGCCAGACGGATATCAGCATTGACCGGCCGGTGGACAATGTCATTATGGCCATCGTCGACACCTTGCAGTCCAACGGAGAGGTTACCTTTCGCAAAGGTCGGTAATATCCATTCCAAAGTGGCATCTTACGGCCCAGCTCTGTGTTATCACGATTTTGAAATCCTCGCCGTAGCGCTGCTACGCCTGCGGTTTCCAAATCGCTGCGGCCTTGATCTGAACCACAATCTATCACTTTGGAATGAACATTGTTAGACGGGAAGCCATTGAGTATGAGCAGAGACAACCGCGAAATTCTCAGCGTTGGGATTGACGTGGGCACCACGACCACGCAGGTTGTTTTTTCCCGATTGACACTATCTGGGGGAACGCTGGGCGGTTCGACGCCGCTGGCCAGATCACCAATAAACCTGTCCCGCATGACTGGCATCGTCGACAAGGAGGTCGTATACCGCAGTGGGATGCATTTAACCCCCCTGGCCGGACCGGATGTCATCGATGCATCCGCCCTTGAACAGATTTTGCGCCATGAGTATCGGCAGGCCGGCATTTTACCCGAACAGGTCGAAACCGGCGCGGTGATCATTACCGGCGAAACCGCCAAAAAAAGAAACGCCGACGTGATCCTGGAGGCGCTCTCAGCGCTGGCCGGAGACTTTGTAGTCACCGTGGCCGGACCGCACCTGGAATCGATGATTTCCGGAAAAGGCTCCGGGGCCGAGACCTTCTCCCGGGAACACTTCGCCACCGTCACCAACGTGGATATCGGTGGTGGATCCGCCAACAGCGCCATTTTCCGCCAGGGCCGCATGATTGCCGCCGCGGCAATGAACTATGGCGGGCGCATACTGGAAATGGACCCGTCCAACGGTCAGATCGGGTATATCGCCGAACCGGCCCGGATCATGATCGATAGTCTGGGGCTCCCGTTTTCGATTGGATTTAAACCGGACCTGGTGCAGTTGCGGAAGTTTACGGATTGTATGGCCGACCTGACCATCGAATTGATCGAGGGGCGATGCAGCCCGCTGGCCCGGCAGCTGATGCTGACCGAACCGTCGCCGGAATCGGGGAAAAACACCACCGTGTTTTTTTCAGGTGGCATCGGGCACTACATCTATGCGCCGATCCCCATCGATTCTCCGGGCGATGTAACCGTGCATGGCGATATCGGGCCCCTGCTGGCGGAATCGATCCGCCTGCACCCCGATCTGGAAGCCTATGACATTCGCAGGCCGCCGGAAACCCTTCAGGCCACGGTGATGGGCGCCAGTTCCCAGACCGTCACCCTGAGCGGCAGCACCATCTGGGCCGAAGACGAGATTCTGCCCATCCGGAATGTACCTGTGGTTCACCCGATATGGCCGCAGATCCCGCCGTCTCGTCAAGAGGTGTCGGCGGCGGCCCGCGATGCGGTAGTCCGATGGGACGTCGAGCCGACCGGCACCCAGTTTGCCATCGCCCTGGAGTTGTCCTGGAATCTCGATTTTCCGTGTTTGACCGCGTTAGCCGGGGGGCTGGCGGATTTCACAACAACCCTTCTGGCAACCGGCCAGCCGCTGATCATCATCATCGAGCACGACTATGCCCGCGTTCTGGGTCAAACCTTGAAGAATCTGATACCCGATCGTCCGTTGCTCGTCATCGACCAGGTGGGTCTCAAGGAAGGCGATTATATCGACATCGGACGCCCGGTACTGGACGGCCGGGCCGTGCCGTTGAGTGTCAAGACGCTGATATTTTACCATTAAGCTGTTGAGGGGATGGTGTAATGCATCGTCCCCGACAACCAATCCGTTCACCATCGAGGAAACGCGTTCATGCTGCTGCGGACCAAACTTTTCGGCAAGACCTTCGAATTCCGAAGCATTCGCGAGCTGATGGGCAAGGCCAACGAGCCCAAATCCGGTGATGAACTGGCCGGTCTGGCCGCTATGTCCATCGCCGAACGGGTGGCCGCCAAGTACGTGCTGGCCGAGGTCAACCTGGAGACGCTGCGGGCCAACCCGGCGGTGCCATATGACAAGGACGACGTCACGCGGGTGATCGACGACGCCGTCAACGAAACGATTTACAACGAGATCAAGGGCTGGACGGTCGGCGAATTCAGGGAATGGCTGCTCGCGGACAAGACCACGGCGGACATGATCCGCCGGGTGAGCAATGCCCTGACCGGTGAAATGGTGGCGGCTGTGACCAAACTCATGTCCAATCTCGACCTGATTTACGCCGCTAAAAAAATCCGGGTCACCTCCCACTGCGTCAATACCGCCGGGCTTCCCGGGACCCTGGCCAGCCGCTGCCAGCCCAACCACCCCGTAGACAGCCCCGAAGGCATTCGTGCGGCCATTTACGAAGGCCTTTCCTACGGTTCCGGTGACAGCGTCATCGGCATCAACCCGGTGGATGACAGCCTGAGCAGTGTGGCGCGGTTGCTCGATATGACCTACGACATCATCGGCACCTGGCAGATCCCCACCCAGAA
>NZ_JASJGN010000305.1:0-12689 GCF_033791525.1 Desulfosarcina sp. | reverse complement strand
GTCTCTCACATCGAAGCCCATAATTCGGCCGTCCCCCCCCAGATGCCGCACTTGCGCAAGCGTATCGGCAGCACCCTTTTCATCGGAATGGTAATTGACCGCCACGTCGTACCCGCAGCGGCCCAACTCCGCACAAATGGCCCGGCCGATGCCTTTTGAGCCGCCGGTCACCAGGGCCACCGGTCGCTTTTCACCATCTTTCATACGTTCTCCTTATTTCCCGGTGGTTCGACAACGGCGCACATCAGGACCAATCCGTTGACCGTCCATATCCTATTTCCCTTAAGCTTTGAGCTACTGGGCCTCCACCACCTGAAGGGTCACCTCGGCTGCCAACCGGCCGTTGATGAAAGCCGTGCCCGTGATTTCGCGAAGGTGTTCGAACACAAACGCATTTCTGGCAGTGGTTGTCACCGATTCCCCGAGGGCTATCGTCTCCACATGGAATACCGCTTTTTTTACGCCCACGAGCCACCCCCGGGTCTCTGAATCTTCACCTCTGGTTTTCAGCCGTCTCAGGCCGTTGTGGACACCGGCGGTCTGTGCCACCAGTTCCACCAGGATCAGCGGATTGATCGCCCCATCCCTGAATAACGGCCAGTTTCGGTGGGCAATCGACAAGGTGGTTGCCTGTTCATCATCCAGGGAAAGGATCTCGCCCACCAGCAGCATTCGGCCCCGATGGGGCAGCAGGGTTTCGGCGGTTAGGTGGACGGATTTCGAATCGTCAGCGCACATGGCGTGTAAAAAGGCTTGAAAAGGATGATAATCAATATATAGTATACCGTCTTTTTAGGCGGCTGGATATAACACGATTCAATCAGGTCTGTAAAGGTAATGCCCCATGGATGAATTGATAAGTGAATTACGTGAAAAAATTGTCGATGCCCTTAATCTTCAAGATGTTGCACCGCAATCAATCGATCCGGACGAGCAGCTGGTGGGTGGGCGGCTGGGAATCGACTCCATCGACGTACTCGAGATGGTGATGCTGGTGGAAAAGGATTACGGGCTGGCCATCGATAATCGCGAACTGGGCGCCCGGGTCTTCGCTTCGGTGCGGGCGCTGGCCGGCTTCATCAATGACCCGTCGTCCGCAACAACAGATTAACATCTATTCCGTCCTAATTCTTTGATGGATCGACGATAGTGTAATGAAAATCCTGCTGATTTCCGCAAACACACTGAAAGAACCCTATCCGGTTTATCCCATCGGTCTGGATCACGTCGCCGCATCCATCCATGGCCGACACCAGGTAAGAATCGAAGATCTCAACGTGCTGGATGATCTGGGGGGGCTTGCCGACAGCATCCGTGGATTCGATCCGAACCTGATCGGAATCTCCTTGCGCAATATCGACAACACCGACACCACCGACCCCGTCGGATTCATCGGCGGCTACCGGGCGGTGGTGTCGACCGTGCGTCAGGCGTCCAATGCACCGGTGGTGCTGGGAGGCAGCGGGTTCACCCTGTTTCCCCGGCGAGTGCTGGCGGAACTTGGGGCGGATTTCGGCATCATCGGCGAGGGCGAGCGATTGAATCGTTTGATCGATGCCCTGGAAGCCGGTCAACATCCAAAGGGTCTGCCCGGCGTGATCACGCCCGATGCGGAAGCGATCATTTTCCCGGAGCCCTGGACAGGAAAACGCAAACCGCACCCGGAGCATCCTTCGGCGCACCAGCGCTGGTACCTCAAGCACGGCGCCATGCTGAATCTGCAGACCAAACGGGGGTGCCCGTTCCGTTGCATCTACTGCACCTACCCGCTCATCGAGGGACGCAAACTGCGGCTGGTGGCACCGGCCGATGCGGCGAAAACGGCTCTGGCCCTGGAAGCTGAAGGGGCCCGCTATCTGTATATCACGGATTCATCGTTCAATGCCGATATCGATCACTCGCTGGAAGTGGCCCGGGCTTTCAGGCGAGCCGGCCTGACCATTCCCTGGGGAGCATTCTTCACCCCCTTGCCCATGCCGGACGGATACTTCGAAACATTGGCCAATGCGGGCTTGAAGCATGTGGAGTTCGGCACCGATTCGCTGTCCAATACAGTGCTGCGCGCCTACGGCAAACCCTTCACGGTTGATCAGGTAATAGCGGTCCATGAGGCGGCGCTGGCGGCCGGCCGTCACGTAGCCCATTACTTTTTGCTGGGTGGACCCGGTGAGACCCGGCAGACCCTGGAAGAAACCCTGGCTCATATTGACACGCTTCGGAAAACGGTTCTTTTTTTATTCTGCGGCATGCGGGTTTATCCGCACACCGCGCTGTTTCATCGGTGTGCGGATAAAGGCCATCTCCAGGCGGGGACGGATCTGCTTGAACCGATTTTCTACCACGGCAGAAAAGTCGATGACGACACGATCCGGCATCGAGTCAAAGAAAAGGCCGCCGGGCGCGCCAACTGGGTGGTTGGTGCAGGCGGCCAGGAAACCGCCGCCACAATCGACCGCATGTATGAAAAAGGCTTTTCAGGCCCGTTGTGGGAGTATCTGATCCGTTAACATTCAGATTGCCGACGGTTTCGTAAAACGTTCGATAATAAAAGCAGGTTAAAAAAACGATGACAGTGTGGTATGAATGCTCGTTTGACAAGCAGGTGACGGATGGTGAGATTATAGCCCATGTAAGGGTTCCGGTGAATTCGCCCTGGTTCGACGGCCATTTTCCGGAAGCGCCGGTGCTCCCGGGGGTTGCCCAACTGGGCATGGTCCACGACCTGTTGTGCCGGATGATGGACCAGCCGTTGCCGGTCACACAGGTGAGCCGGGTGCGTTTCAAGCAGATGATCCATCCCGATCAGGACCTGATCCTGACGGTAAAAACCGGCGATAAAAACAGCAGCCACAGCTTCCGCATCAGCGGAGATGAGGGTCTGATTTGCAGTGGTCTGATTCGGCTGAGTGGACGCAGACAGTAGGTTGTGCCCCCGAATTGGGGCGTTTTGGAATAGGCTCGAAGGAGACTGATTAGGATGACAGTGGAAACTGACAAAATCATCCTCCGCATCGCGGAGATCATGATTGACGAACTCAAGCTGGAGGATGTCACCGCCGACACCTTCGATCCGGATATCGACCTGGTGGATGAGGTGGGCATCGACAGCATGGATCTGGCCACCGTGGCCCTGGTGCTTCGTGATGAATATGCGGTGCGGATCGATGAAGACGATTATCCCAAACTGACCACCGTGCGCTTGATCGGTGAATATATTCATAACAAACTGGCCGCATAGCCACCATGCCATGCAGGGCCATCGACTTACCCCACGTGTTAATGTTAGGTAGTGTCTTTTAAGCAAAGAGAGCAGCCGGCCCATGGACGCGAAAAAGACCTGGAAATTTTCGGACCTGATTGCCGATCCCGAAGTCAAAGAGCGCTGGGAGAAGGTTCGCAAGTACTTCTTTCTGCGCGAATCCACCTACGACCTGACCCGGCGATGCAACATCCGCTGCAACGGCTGTTACTACTACGAAGGAGATAAACAGAACACCCGGGACAATACGAATCCGGACGACTGGCGACAACTGATGCGTGCGGAGAAGGCCCGGGGTATTACCTTTGTGGTGCTTGCCGGCGCCGAACCGTCCCTGGTACCGGAAATGTGCCAGGCCTGCTACGATGAGATCCCTTTGGGATGCATCGCCACCAACGGCCTCAGGCGCATCTCGGATTCCGTGGGCTACCGCATTCATATTTCCGTATGGGGCAACGACGAGGCCAGCCTGCAAACCCGAAATGCGAAAAATATGCTGGCCCGCCAGTTAAAGAATTACGCCGGCGATTCGCGGGCGGCATTCGTCTACACCTTTACCCGCCATAACATCGGCCAGGCCGAGGCGGTGGTCCGGATGCTGACCGACCATGGGGCCACGGTGACGTTTAACATGTTCAGCGCACCGGTGGGGTACACCGGTGATCTTCGCCACACGCCGCTGAGTTTGGCCGACACGCGGCAAACGATGCTTGATCTGCTGGACAAATATCCGCAAACAGTCCTGTTTTCCTGGTACAGCGCCATGGCCCACACTCACGAAAAAGGACTCCACGACCTGTTCGGATGCCCCTACCCCCGACAGAATCCAAGCACGGATGTGGGCCTGGGCCGCTCCTTTCGCCAATACCGTACGGACCTGACCTGGAACCGTGATGCGGCCTGCTGCGTGCCGGATACGGACTGCGCGGACTGCCGGCACTACGCTGCGGCCAGTGCCGTGGTCACGTCCCGGCTGTTCCGCCACGCCGTCGATCCCCACACCTTTCGATCCTGGCTGGATTTTGTCGATACCTACCTGGCCGTGTGGCTGAAAGGCTATGAAAAGGGGAAAAACCTGTGCAACCAAACCGTTCCTCCGCCCGGCGTGGAACTGACAGCCAATTAGTAGGTTATGAGACTGCTAAAAATGAACTTCAGGAAGGTCCCGTAAAAGGATATACATTGATGAAAACCGTCAACTCCCTGCTGGACGACCACTGGTACGCCCGGTATAAACGCATATCCAAGCTCAACATCCGCAGCTCCATCTACGATGTGACCAATCGCTGCAACCTGCGCTGCAAAGGGTGCTTCTTCTTCTCTTCCGGTGAACACGAAGCGGCCAAAGAGGAAATGGACATCACCCGCTGGGAAGCCTTTGTGGACAAGGAGACGGCCCGCGGCGTGAACCTGGCCATTCTCATCGGCGGCGAACCCACGCTTTGCATGGACCGGGTAGAGACCTTTTACAAGCGCCTGCCCACCTTCTGTGCCACCAACGGTATCATCAAGGTGCCCAGGGACCGCTTCCCCGACATGATGCTGGGTATCAGCCTGTGGGGAGACGAAGCGGATGAGCGGGTGCTGCGCGGAAAGGATGCCTTTTCCATCTCCAGTAAAAACTATGCCGGCGATCCGCACACCTACTACCTGTATACCATCACCCCCAAGCAGCTGGGCAAGACTGATCGGATCATCAAAAAAATCCGCAACGCAGGCCTCAAGGTTCACATGCAGCTGCTCTCTAACGACGAGGGGGTGGACGGGTTTCACTGGCAGCCCGAAGAGTTGGCCCAGATCCGCAGCGAAATGGACGAGGTGCTGGACCACTATCCGGATACGGTGATTTCTTCGAAATACTATCACGAGATCATCACCACGGGGAAGATGATGGGCCGACGCTTCGGCTGGATGGAGTGCCCCTCGGTGACGGATCCATTGGACAAGCGCGACCCCAAGCCCCGACGGCTGACCAATTTCATCCGTTGGGCGTCGGATCTGAACACCATGCATCGCTGCTGCACCTCGGAAACGCGGGACTGCAGCACCTGTAAGGACGGTGCAGCCCACATGAGCTGGGTGATGGTTAACAAGCGTGCTCACATGCAAAGCACCCGGGACCTTCAGAACTGGGTCGAAATCTATGAAATGTTCGCCAAGCTCTACCAGTTCATTCCCTGGTGATTGGTAACCGTTCACGGGTTCAGAGGTTCAGGGTTCAACGGTTGATGACCAACCGAGAAACGGTGAACCGTGAACCTTTGAACCTGTGAACGCATACGGTAATAGTTTCACTAAGTGAGAGTCCCCCCCTTATGCCCAACGATCCCATGGTCATTCTCGGTTATGATGCAGTCTCACCCCTGGGGATCGATCTCGAAGACCAGTGGCAACGGGCCCTCTCCGGCGCCAGCGGTGTCGGCCCGTTGACCCGTTTTGACCTGACGGATGACTTTCCCGTGCGCATCGCCGGCCAGGCACCGGATATCGACCACCTGCCCTACGATTTTTTAAAACCCCGTGAACAGGCTCGCTGGCCGTCACCCATTTTCAAATACGCCCTGCTGACCGTCTCCCGGGCCCTGGAAAAAAGTGGCATCGAAATCACACCGGATCTCGCCCCGCGAACGGCCGTCACCTTCAGCAGCGCCATCGGTGGCCTGGATGCCGTGCTCGGCGCGGATCGCAACCTGATGGGCCGGGGAAAGCTGCCGCCGCCCTTCGTCAACCCTAACGCCTGCATCAACATGGTAGGGGGCAAAGTCTCCATGCACACCGGCGCCACCGGCCCCATCTGTGCCACAATCACGGCCTGCGCAACGGGTGTGACCTCCATGATCGTGGGCGCCATGCTGATCAACGACGGCCGGGCGGACACGGCTATCTGCGGGGCGGTGGATTTCCCCTTGACCGAACCCATCGTGGCCGGCTTCGGCACCATGGGCGGCGCGTTCATGCCCAAGGAGGGCGAACCCGAAGAGGCACCTGAGCAGGCCAGCCGCCCCTTCTCCCTCAACCGCCGGGGATTCGTGGTCTCCGAAGGGTCCGGCTGCATCGTCATCGCCAGACGATCCTTCGCCAATGCCCACGGCCTGGATATTGTCGCGGAAATCGCCGGCTGGGCCATGACCTCGGATGCCTTCCATCACGTGGCCCCGAACCTTGCCACCGTCCACCGCTGCATTGCCCAGAGCATTGAACGCGCCGGCATCACTCCGGACCAAATCAGCGCCGTCAACGCCCACGCCGCCTCCACGCGTATGGGCGACCAGGTGGAGGCCGACGCCCTGCGACAGGTATTTGGCAGCCATGTGCCAGCGATAACGGCCAACAAATCCATGATCGGCCATGCCATGGGCGCGGCCAGCGCCATCGAATCGATAATGGCCGTGGAGGGGATGCGGACAGGCATGCTGGCCCCGACGATCAATTACACACCGGACCCGGCGATCGGTCTGGACAAGGTGGTCGACACAGCCCGGCGGGTCGACCAGCAATACGTGCTCAAAAATGCCTTCGGGTTTGGCGGGTGCAATGCGTGTATGGTATTTAAACGAATATGAAACCACCCTTGAACAGACGGGTATTCGTGGTCGGATACGACGCCGCCACCTGCCTGGGAAATACCTTTGAAGCCACCTGGCAGCGGGCCGTAAGCGGGGAAGCCGGCTTCCGCCGGATCACCCGCTGTGAAACCACCTCACGCAGCAACGTGGTAGGGGAGATCCCGGACTGGAACCCTCGGGACCTGCCCTATATCGACAAGATGGACAGCCGCAACTGGAACGCGGACTTCGTGCTGCTGACCATGGTATTGTGCAAACGGGCGTTGGACCACGCCGGCCTGGAAATCGACGATCGCACCGGCCCTAAAACCGCTTGCCTGATGGGCTCTGCATTAAACGGTACCGATGCCTACCACATCGCCATGGGCAACCACATCACGCACGGCCCCACCAAGGTCAGCCCCTATCTGCTGCCCAACATGTGCGCCAACCTGCCCGCGGGCAAGGCCGGCATGATGCTGGGCTTCACCGGCCCCATTTTTTCTCCCCAGGGAGCCTGTGCCTCGGGCAACCACGCCATCGGCATCGGTGCCCGCATGATCCGTGACGGTGAATGCGACTTCGTCCTGGCCGGCGGGGTGGAGACCTGCCTGACCCCGGAGATCGTCCAGGGGTTTGCCAACATGTGGGCCACCATCAAGGTAGGCCCCAGCGACCGCGCCTTTGACGACCCCACCCAGGCGTCGCGGCCTTTTTCCGTAGACCGCCGCGGCATCGTGCTGGGCGAGGGGGGCGGCGTGCTGGTGTTGGCCGCCGAGGACACCTTGAAGCAATACAAACTCACAGCCAGAGCCGAGGTCCTGGGTGTCGGCTGGACATCGGACGCCCACCATTTCACCCTGCCCAACCAGGCGACCATCGTACGAGCCATCGCTCAGGCCATCGGCGATGCACAAATTCGACCTGCGGACATCGGCTATGTCAATGCCCACGGCACCTCCACCCAGAAAGGTGATGCCGTGGAAATACAGAGTCTGCGTGAGGTTTTCGGCAATTCGCTGGCGGCCATTCCGGTGTCGTCCAACAAATCCCAGATCGGTCACACACTGGGCGCCGCCGCGGCCATCGAGGCCGCCCTGGCCATCGAGGGCATGCATCAGGGCATTGTCCTGCCCACAGTCAACCACCTTCCCGACCCCGCGTTTGCCGACGTGGATGTGGTGCCCAATGCAGCCCGTCGACACGCCTACGAAACATTTTTGTCCAACGCCTTCGGCTTCGGCGGGACCAACTGCTGCATCGTCTTCCGGGGAGTGTAAGATGAAACCCAAACCCTTTGTCCCGATCGCGCTGAACAATCACCCGCAGTATGTCAAAGACCGCACCAGCGATATCGTCTGGCACCGCTGCCAAACCCGCACCCTCTATGCAGACACGGATCGTTCCCAGGTGGTCTACCATGCCAACTACCTGCGCTATTTTGAATTCGGGCGGGCCTCGCTCATGCGCGATGCCGCCTACCCGTATAAGGCAGTGGAGGAAAGCGGCTATGTCTACCCCATCATCAAGGTGGACATCGACTATTTCCGGCCCCTGTATTACGACGACGCCATGTGGGTCCATACCCGACCATCGGTGCTGGAGCGGGTGCGACTTCAGTTCGACTATGTGATTACCCACCAGGAATCCGGAGATATCGTCTGCAAAGGATTCACCCGCCATTGCGCAGTTAACGCATTGGGCACGCCGGTGGAGGTGGACCCCAAAACCGTCAGCCTATGGGACATCTTCCCGAAACCATGACCGTTCAGAGGTTCAGCGTTCGCCGATTTGGGTTGTTTTGGTTGGTATTTTCGGTGGATATAACCCGACTAAACCGGAAATCACAAATGGTAAGCACCAAATTTCAAATAAATTCCAAATTACAATATCCAAATCTCAAACAAGGGCTACAACCAAAAGTTGATTGCCAGTTTGATTTCTCCAAGATTGATGATTGGATTATCCTTTCTCCAAGATCATAAGGTTTGGAATTTTTAATTTGACTATTGTGATTTATTTGTCATTTGGGATTTGGCTATTGTGATTTGTCTTTTGTTTTCTGACATAACAAACACGAATGTCAGGATCAGGATATTCAAATCATGTACCTTTGAACCCTGAACCCCTGGACCCATGAAAGCAGAATCCTTCCCCATAACCGTGCATCCGCCGTCATTTTTCCGTGACCATCATGTGCAGGGCCGTCCGATTTTTGCAGCAGTGGAAGCCATGGAGCGCCTCGCCGCAGACACCTGTAGACGTTTCCCGGGGATTGACGGCCGCCGACTCAAGGATATCCGCTTCGATAAATTCCTCTATCTGGACTCGCCGGACCCACTCCCGGCATTCAATCAGATGAAGGATCAAAACGACGGATCCATGCGCACGACCCTGGCCACCCGGTTCCTATCCCCCGGCGCGACGATCACCCGCACCTTGGAACACGCCTCGCTGGCACTTGGGGGGGAATGGCCGGCCGCAGCCGAACCGCCCCTGGAAGCAATCGCATCCCTTGCCGGCATCTGTACCGCCGTGGACCCGGCCCGCATCTACCGGGAGATGGTCCCCTTTGGCCCGGCCTATCGCAACATCAGCGACCCCCTGCTGATTTCAGCGGATGGTGCCCTGGCCCGGGTGCGTTCACCCCAGCCGCTTGATCCCCGCCACGATCTCTACCTGGGGTCCCCTTATACGCTGGATGCAGCCTTTCATGCCGCCTGCGTCTGGTGTCAGCGGTTCCGTGGCACCGTGGCCTTTCCCGTGTCCATGGACCGGCGCACCATCGTCAATCCCACCCGAATGGACCAGGTCTATACGGCCCGCGTGGTACCGGTTCAGACCGGCCAAGCCCCCTTCGTCTTCGACATTTTCATTTATGATGATGCCGGCAGACTGCACGAAGCCGTCAACGGTGTACACATGCGGGACATCAGCGGCGGCCGCACCCAACCGCCGCATGGATTCCGTCAGCCAACCCAGGTCGATCCCCTCGCTCCGTTTCGTCAACGCCTTTCAGGAATGGTTTTGATAGAGCGCGACGCCGTGGCCCGGTTTGCCGCAACCGCGCTTTCCGAAAACGAGAAGAGACGACTGACACCGATGGCCCCGGACCGCGCCCGCGGGTATCTGTCCGCCCGGTTGGCCCTCAAGCGGCTCAGCCGATTGCTTTCAGGCGACGGCGATGGCCGACAATCACGGGAGATTGAAACCGTTGCCGAAAACGGCCAAGCCCCCCAATGCCCGCTGGCTGACGGGACCCGCACCGATTGTGCCGTCTCCCATGACCGGCGCTTTACCATTGCCGTGGCCGCCGATAAGCCGGTGGGCGTGGATGTTGAGCCGCTGTCGGAAAAGCCGCTTGGGGCGATGCACCTGTACATGGACGCCGATGAACAGGCTTTGGCCAATCGCCCCCCCCTGGGCCGGGCCGATGGTGCATTGCGGGTCTGGAGTGCCAAGGAAGCGGCCGCCAAGGCACTGAAAATCGAGCTTGCCGATTCCTGGGAGCGGACCAAATTGGTAGCCGTGGCTTCGAGGTCCAGCCGGCTGGAGATTGACGGCGGAAAACAACAGACGGCGATTCATGCGACCATTGATGGTCACCTGTTCACCTTGCTGACCGTGGATGGCCGGCCATGAACGGACTGTCGACATTCGTTTTGCTGCTTGCCGCTGCCTATGTGGCGGGTTCGATCAATTTTTCCATTCTGGTGTTTCGCATCACCGGTCGCCAAGATCCGCGCCATCACGGCAGCGGCAACCCCGGCGCCACCAATGTCTATCGGCAGGCCGGCATCGGCTGGGCCGCGGTGGTCCTGCTGCTGGACGTGGGACGGGCGGTTCTCGTGGCCCTTGTGGCCGTGGGGCTGGTGGCCTCCTGGCAGGTGCCATGGGTGGGATTGGGATTGATCCTGGGCAACCGTTTTCCCTGTTTTCACCGGTTCCAGGGAGGCAAGGGGGTGGCCAACTACCTGGGGTTCACGGCCGTCGTCGCCCCGGTTTGGGCCGCCCTCGGTGTCCTGGCCTGGGGCGCGGCACACCGGGTCTGGCACACGCCATTTCTCTCATCCTTTGCCATGGTGTCCATTTTGGCTGCCGGAACGACGATTGTCCAGGCAGGGAGTTGGCAGGGTGGAGTCGGCGCCGTGGTGACCGCCTTGTTCATCGTGGCATGCCACCACCGCAACATCAGGGAGCAATGGGGTGGGAAGGGGTAGCCGATAGCGTGCCATGAGCCGGGTTATGCATTGCATAACGGCCCAGCGCAGGAAAATCCGGCTGTACTTGGCACCGGCAAGGTACATGCCCAGCAAGAAAATCAGGTGGGACAGACCATAGGCCACCGGGCCGCCGACCACCACGATGGCGGCATTGCCATAGTGGACGGCCGCGATGCCCAAAAAGGCAATCAGGGGCCAACTGATGACATAGCTGAAGGCGATGGCCGTTACACCGGAAACCACCCTCAGGTCAGGCCGTCGGCGAAAGGCGCTCAGGTCTGCCCCCTCGGCAAGGACCGATTTCACCAACCGGGTTCGGGTAAGCCGGATGAGTAACTTTTTGATGGGTGTCTCAATGGGTCCCACAGGGCGGCAGTGGCTCCTTTTAACATTTGTATATGGACACAGGAACGTATACATTGGTGGCCGCCGGATCAAGCAAATAGTGCATCATACAACGAACACACCTGCTGATGGATGGGATGGCCGCTGGTTTCGCGGTCGGTGGCAGATTAACCTCAGGGCATAAAAAAGTGGTCAACCCACGGCAAGAACACCCATCGCTGGAACCGGTCTGGAACCGCATCGACCGGATCTACTGCATCTCACTGGAAGGCCGGACGGATCGACAGGCCAGTGCGCTCGAGCAGTTCTACCGCGTCGGGCTGGACGGAAAGGTGACTTTCCATATCGCCCGACCACACCCCACCAACTGTGAACAGGGGATCTTTGAATCCCACCAGACCTGCCTGAAAATGGGCCTGGATGCTGGCGCCTGGCACATCCTTGTGTTTGAAGACGATGTCGTTTTCGGACGTTTCTACGGTTCCCGGCTGGCGTCGGGAATTGAATATTTCCTGAACACTAACGACGGCGACATTCTTTTTTTGGGCTGTCTCGTCAGCGGGAGCCGCGCCACCGGCACACCAAGTGTAAGACGCATCCAATACCGAGCCCTGACGCATGCCTACCTGATCCGGCCGTCTCTGGCCCGCATGATCATCGATTCACCGTGGGACCATATTCCCTACGACGTTTGGCTGCGAAATCGCATCGACAATCCGTTTGCCCTTTACCCGGCTATCGCTTTTCAAAGCAATTCACCGTCTGACAATTCACGTCACCGCACCCTGGATGGCATCCGCCGCCTCTTCGGTGGCCTGCGTTTCATCCAGATGGTCAACGAGCGCTACCATCGTTTTCGATACGCGGTCATTGCCGTCCACCTGCTGGTGATCGCTGCGGCAATTCTGTGGGTACTGGCCTGATGCAAACACCTCCCGATTCCACAACCCGGTCCGCGACGAAAAGACGATTTCCATGCGACTGAAAGCACCCATCAACCTTTTTGCACTGCTGACGGTAATCCTTGTCGGCACGGCAATGTTCTTGATTGCTTTCCAAAGAATCGCCATCGATACGGACATCGCGCGGTCCCTGCCCACGAATGATCCGGTCATTGCCGACGGCATCCACATCTTCGAAAAAAACCCCATCAAGGATCAGGTCGCCATCGACATCGGTTCTGCAGGCGCGGACATGACCGCTTTGCTGGCTGCTGCGGACATGGTCGAAGCCCGGCTGATGCAGAGCGATCTGTTTGCGCAGGTAGGCAGCGGGCTCATGCAGCTGGGGCTGCCCGATCTGGCAGACCAGGTCATC
>NZ_JASJGN010000304.1:0-5250 GCF_033791525.1 Desulfosarcina sp. | reverse complement strand
CACCGATCCTGGATCATTTGGCCTATCTGCCCGGCGGAAAGTGGCAGCGGATTATTTTTGTTGGATCCATCGCGTACAAGAAAATTGACATGGTCAAGGGTCAGACCAAACTGCCCCAATCGGGGGATATCAAACTGATCGAGCCATCGGTACAGGCAATTCACGAGATGACGACAACAATCAAGGCGGTTTTCATGCTTGGCGCCGAATAGTTTGCCGATGCTGGCGAATTTCTCGATGGTGGTGTTGGATTGTTCCGTATGTACGGCAGCCAGATTGTCGACGGTGGCCTTCACCGCATAGGGCAGTAAATTGGCGCAGGCGACACCGTGGGGGATGGATACAATAGCACCCAAGGGACCGGCCACGCCGTGCACCACACCCAATCCCGCATTAGCCAGAGTGACGCCGGAGAGAAACGCCCCGTAAGCCACAGCAACGCGACAGCCGGTATCGGCAGCACCTTTGCCACAGGCATCGGGAAGCGCCGGGATTAAATGACGCATCCCGTCCATGGACAGGGCGTCAGTCAGCGGTGAGGCCTGGGTTGAGACATACGATTCGATCAGTTGGGTCAGGGCATCCATTCCGCAAGCCGCAGTCACCGAAGGTGGGGCCGACACACATAGGGTTGGATCCAGAATGGCCAGCCGGGGGATATAGTTGTCGTGCCGCAGGGATTTCTTGAATCCACCGCTTCTCACCTTGGAAATGACCGCGTTCTTGGTGGCCTCGCTGCCGGTCCCCGAGGTGGTGGGCACCGCCACCACAGGCACGGATTCACCCGAGGGGGACCGTTTGCCGACCCCTTCCAGAAAATCGACGACCGATCCATTTTCCTTGAGCATGGCGGCAATGGCTTTGCCCGCATCCAGCACACTGCCGCCGCCGACGGCCAAAACCACCTCAACGCCCTTGCTCATGAATTCAACTGCCGCCTGGTCCACCATGGCGGGAGACGGCTCGCCGGCAATGCGGTATTGATGCACGCGAATACCAACCGTCTTCAGATCCCCTATCATCCGGGAAAGCTTTCCGGATCGCTCAAGTGCTTCGGCCCCGGTCACCAAAAGCGCATTTTTACCGAAAGAAGCGGCTATTTCTCCAAGTCTATCGATGGCACCCGGACCAACGATCAGCCTGGGCATGGCTGAGAAGGTAAATGCTGAAATCATCGTCGATCCCCGTGTCAAGGATTGCTTACTATCTGTCGAATAAATCTACCCATTGCTTCGATCCCCTGGTTTTCAACGACTCGCAGCGTCTGGGAGCCGATGACGGCGATATCCGCTTTACCCGCTAAAAAATCGACATCCGCCTTGTCTTTAACCCCAAATCCCAGCGCGAGGGGCAGACGCGTGGCCGCCCGGCAGCGCCCTAAGTACTCACCAATCTGCCGGGAGAACTCGGTCTGGTCACCGGTGACTCCTTTGCGGGCCACACAGTATACAAAACCGTCAGCCACCCGGGCAATGGTGCTCATGCGAGAATCGGAGGTGGTCGGCGAGTAGATGAAGATGGGGGAAAGGTCGTGTCTGGTCATGGCCCCCAGATACTCGGTAGCCTCTTCCGGCGGCAGATCCGGCACGATTGCCCCCTGCAGGCCCCCCGCATGCATATCATCGGCAAATCGCTCCACGCCGTGCTTGAAGAGAATATTGTAGTAGGTCATGTACAAAAAGGGAATCGGAAACTGCCGGGCCACCGTACGGCCGAAGTCCAGGCACTGCTCCACCGTCACCCCGTTGGCCAGAGCCTGCTGGTTGGCTTTTAAAATCACCGGACCGTCGGCGATGGGCTCGGAAAAGGGAATCTGCAGTTCCATCAGGTCCACTCCGGCCTCGACCATGCTGCGCACGATCTCCAGGGAGGCCTCCAGGGAGGGATAACCGATGACAATATGGGTCATCAGCAAAATCTTCTTCTCGGCCAGCCGCGAGCGAATGTAAGTTTCAAGCATGGTATTGTCTCGCCTTTTCAATGATGAATTGTTTCCAGTTGGGATCGTCAAAGGCATCGGCGATGGTGAAGATGTCCTTGTCTCCCCGGCCGGACTGGTTGATCAGAATGATGTCGTCGGACGACATCCCCGGCGCCTCCTTGAAGGCCCGGGCAAAGGCATGCGCCGATTCCAGGGCCGGGATGACGCCCTCTTTGCGCATGGTCAAACGCAGCGCCTCGATCACCTCCAGGTCGGTGGCCCCCTCAAAACGTACGCGCCCTTTTTCCTTCAGGTCCGACAGGATCGGAGAAACACCGACGTAGTCCAGGCCGGCGGCGATGGAGTGGGTCTCTCTCATCTGGCCGTCACCGTCCTGCAGAAAGTAGGTCTTGTATCCCTGGGCCACGCCCACACTGGCGTCAGTGGCGCAGAGCCTCGAGGCATGTTCGCCGGAATTCAGACCCCGGCCGGCGGCCTCCACCCCCACCAGTTCCACGTCATCGTCGAAAAATCCGCTGAAGATGCCCATGGCATTGGATCCGCCGCCCACGCAGGCAAATACTTTTGTAGGCAACTGCCCTTCCCTTTCCATCATCTGTTGACGGGCTTCCTTGCCGACGATGGATTGGAACCAGGATACCATTTCCGGAAAGGGGTGCGGGCCGCAGGCGGTGCCCAGCACGTAGTGGGTCGAGTCCATATTTTTCACCCAGTCCCGGAAGGCCTCGTTGATGGCGTCTTTCAAGATCCGTGTGCCGTCGGTCACCGGCACCACCGTGGCCCCCAGCTGCTCCATCCAGAAGACGTTGGGCCGCTGGCGTTCCACATCCACCTCACCCATGTAGATGGTGCAGTCGAAACCGAAACGGGCCGCCATGGTGGCCGTGGCCACCCCGTGCTGGCCGGCCCCGGTTTCGGCGATCACCCGGGTCTTGCCCATGCGTTTGACCAGCAGCCCCTGCCCCATGACGTTGTTGGCCTTGTGGGCGCCGGTGTGATTGAGATCCTCGCGCTTGATGAAAATGCGGGCGCCACCGAAGTGGTTAGTCAGGTTCTGTGCATAGGTGATCGGTGTCGGCCGGCAGGAGTAGCTGGACATGATCTGCTCGTATTCTTGCCAGAAGATGGGGTCGTTTTTGGCCGCGTTGAAGACCCCTTCGAGTTCATCGAAGGTGGCAACCAGAATCTCGGGCAGAAACGCCCCACCGAAGTTACCGTAATAGCCTCGCTTAATCATGGTTCAAACCTCCAATCTGCTGAGAGAAAACGAACGGTTCGGTGTTGCAGTACAGGATCGAGAAAACGGCATTGTGCGCCTGCTTGAAATTGAGGAACCGGTGGACCACCAATACCGGCGTGCTGGCTTTCACATCCATAACCGCCGCTTTCTTGGCATCGAGATAACCGATGCGAAAGGTCTGCCGCCCCCCCACCGGTCGCATGTAAAAACTGGATTCGACCACCTGGGACAAGGAGCGCCCGGCAAGATCCATGCGATCGATGCCCTTGAACAGCACCGGGTGCAGATAAATTTCTTCCAGCAGCACCGGCGCCCCATCGACCCGGTTCAAGCGGGACAGGTAAAAAGCCGCCCCCCCGGCAAAGGGATTCTCCGCATCACCCTTGACGTTGACCCGCTTGGTTTTTTCGAGCATTTGAACGTCAATGGCAATCCCCTTTTTGTGAAAGGCCGAACTGGTGCCGGCCAGGGAGAACAGGTCGATCTCCTGCTCCGGTGTGCGCACATAGGTCCCCGATCCCCGACGCCGCGACAAAAGGTGCTGGCGCACCAGGACATCGATGGCCTGCCGCACCGTAGGTCGGCCGATGCCGTAGTCCTTTGCCAGCTGCGGCTCCGACGGAATGCGCGCACCCGGCGGGTAGTCACCGGATCGGATGCCCTCCATGAGGATGTCGGCCAACTGGTGGTACAGGGGTATGGGGGATTTGGGATTTAACATGGAACAACCGGGTTCTGGGTTCTGGGTTTGAGCTTCGAGCTTAACAGCTCACCAGCTTATGCGCTTATCAGCTACGATGTTCCGGGTCTCCGACTTCCGACTTCCGACTTCCGACTTCCGACTTCCGACTTCCGACTTCCGATAAAAATGGCACTTATTTGTTAAGTTGTCAATACAAATAAGTGTGAACAGAAAATAACTATGCATGGATGCAGGCGACCCATTTCCCGATTTTTTTCCGGATTAGTCATATTGTTCACTCCTTTATCATGAAACCCCACCGTTGCAATAACAGGGGAAATGCATGAGGATAAAGGCTTAGAAGCACATTAATCCCCTTAGCGGCTGTCTCAAAAATGGCCTCCGGGTTCAAGGTTGAGACAGATCCTCGTTTAAACCCGCAGGCAAACGCAAGTGTGCCGAAAACATGAAACGAGGATCCATCGCAGATAGTGGCCCAGAAGAAATTATTGAGAGGTCTTATAGGTACTATTCATCAACATATGCACTTGGTGGCAATACGGTCTGATCGGGAAAAAACATGTCCCCATGATCACCATGGTCTGCTCTGGCAGCACCGATGCCCATTTCTGCAAGTATTCTGGGCCCTGGCAATTCATAAGGATCAGCGGCAGCGTAGTTGACTTCATATCCAATGTCCTCAAGTGAGGCAATGGTTATCCGACTTAGCGGATTCATGCCGCTGTCTATCCACCCTGTCATCAGTTCATGGCCAAAAACACCTTCCCGCCAGTGCGCATCCCGGGTACCCGCCCCTCCGGTGTTGGCTACTGGAACCGATTGCGGTGGGTTGCCGCCGGTTAAGTTGCCATATTCCTGCATGGCTTTGGGTCCCACAAAGGTAGGATTGGCGGAGCCCTCACCCTGCAAGTAGGCGTGATAATCCCAGACGGTGCCGATACCGAGCACGTGGCCCATTTCATGAGTAATCACGTGCAGCAGGCTGCCATCGGCCTCCATACCGGCCAGATCGGCCGTATCAAAAGACATGATGCCTGTTGCCGGTAAATACGTCCCGTGGCGAAGGTCTCTTGGCCCGGCCATGCCCAGTGTATTCCCCCGGCCATCGATCGACTTTCCCTGGGCGGATATTAAAACATCATCGATAACTTCACCATCGACCACGACGCTCGGCAGATCGCCAACAATAATTTCCGACCAGCGGGCGGCTGCAAAATTAAAAACGCTTCGTTGAGATGCCGTCAAGCCGCCCATGAAGCGGATTTCAATGTTAAAATCAGATTCGGGCGCTGGCTCAGGTGTCTTCACCGTCAAATCCATTGACCAATATCTCAACAAACCGCCGTCATGTTGAGCGCTATCGTT
>NZ_JASJGN010000303.1:0-5803 GCF_033791525.1 Desulfosarcina sp. | reverse complement strand
TTTCTTGCCACAGCAGGCATCGGGAGAGTGCTCGGGGCGCTGATGGGTGGCGCGGTGTGGCAGGCCGGCGGCATCCTTGCCACAGGCTGCATATCAGGCATACTGACTTTTCTGGGGATGCTGTGCCTGCTGCGCGGGTTAAAAGAGTGGGACAAGGGATCGTAATTTTGAGCGCTTTGCACGCGTTTGGTGGTTCCTTAAGGTTTCTTGCGTACTATCATGTTTCCCCGTCTTTAAACATGGGTTCACCGGTGAAATGCGGTAAATGCACCCTGAAGACGGTGCCTTTATCGGGTTGACTGTCAAAATCGATTTGCCCACCATATCGCTTTACTATGCCGTGGATAACTGAAAGTCCCATTCCAGTACCTTGACCTTTTTTTTTGGTTGTGAAAAATGGATTGAACACTTTATCCCGGACCTCTGATGGAATTCCGTGCCCAGTGTCTTCCACCGTTAATCGGATGAATCGACCTGAATTTAAATCGACGGAAGTATTGATTTGGCTTCTATCTAACTTTACCTCGGAGACGCCAACACTAAGTGTCCCCCCTTCATCCAACATCGCATGGCTTGCGTTCGTGCACAGATTCATCACCACCTGATGAATTTGGGTATCATCAGCCATCACCAACCCGTCGGATTGGATATTTTGCCTGACTTCGATGGAGGGGGGAAGTGAGGGCAGCATAAATTCAAGCGTTTCCTTTACGATCACAGATAATTGAACTGGTTGGGGGTTATCTTCAGTTTGACGACTGAAAGTGAGGATTTGATTGACCAGCTTTTTGGCTCGCAGGCCTGCGGAAAGAATTTTTTTCAGGTGATTGTGCGTGGATGACTCCTTGGGAATGTCCATTGTTGCCAGTTCGGCATATCCGATTACCGCCGATAGGATATTGTTGAAATCGTGGGCAATCCCGCCAGCCAGGGTGCCGATGGCCTCCATCTTTTGGGATTGAATGAGCTGCTTTTCCAATTGTTTGTACGCTGTTAAATCTTGCCAGGTCTCGATGGCACCATCAACTTTTCCGGCCTGATCCTTAAGCAGTGCCGCAGTAACATAGAGCCATTTACCATTCACATCGATGTTTTTAAGATAACATTCGGCTTCAAAGGCGCCCTTTACGATCGTTGATTCCCTGTATGTCGTATTCTGGTATTGTTGGATGCGCTTGGTCAGGACATGGTCCATGAGCAGGTCAATGGTCGCATATGGTCGGTTGCCGTAAAAACTCGAGCAGTATTTTTTTGTGCCGATGATCGTATCGCTTGCCACACCGGTTAATATTTCACAGGCCTTGTTCCAATGGGTGACCGTGCGCGTTTCATCAACCACATAAGTGGGGATTGGGATTCCTTCAACGATCTGGTTGAGCCGCGCTTCATTTTGGCACAGCTCTTCAGTTTTCTGAGCGACTTTGCGTTTCAAAGACCAGTTCCAGAAAACAAAGGTCAACAATATAATGATAATTGTGCCCACCATGAGCAACACATAGGTTGTTAATCTGCCCATGCGCTTTTCTTGTTCATGGACCGAAAACCACTTCAGGTAGATCTCGTCATACTCACCGGAGTGATGAATAGCAAACAACCCCTCGTTGAGTTCGGCCAACAGATTGGAATTGCCTTCAGCTACTGCAAAACAAAGGTGTTTTACCAGAATCGGCGGGCCGAAGGTCTCTATATTGTTGAGCTTTAAATCTTTCAGGAGGTCAAGCCCATGCAGACGAGGAAGAACGGCACAATCATGTTTGCCGGATGCCAATAGCTTCAGGGCGTCGGTGGCCTCTTTCACGATAATGAGCGAATCCGTTACCCTGTTCTCAGTCGCCCAATCGTACACAAAAACATCTTTAACAACGATGATTTCTTTGCCTTTGAGTTCCTTGATTGAAGTGAAGGGTGCACCGTTGCGAATAAAAACCATATAGGGAACAACTAAATACGGTACGGAAAAATCGAATTTTTTATCCCTCTCTTTTGAATAGAGCATGCCCGTTAATCCATCAATCTTGCCTTCCTTCAATTTGTTGCGGGCATCGCTCCATGTGCCTAAATTTATTTTGACATTCAATCCTTCTTCCCGGGCAACCGCCTTTAACAAATCAATTGTAAATCCGTCCGGCATTCCGTCTGAATTCAGAAATTCAAAGGCGCAAAATCACTGTTTCCGCCGAATAAAAGGGGCCTGTCCGTTGAAATGCGATTTGGGATGGTAAAGCCTGGTGTGGAAGAAAAAAGCAGGATTAGAGGAGAAACCAGGAGAAGTATCAAAATGAAATTCATTTTGAGATGGCTTGAATGAGGCACAGTCTTCCCCTTTTTAGATTTGACGAGAAAACATGGTTGAAACCTTTGATTTTAAATCCTGAGGCTTAAACCGAGAAAGCTGGCGTGCATGTTCGCGTGAATGACTGTAATTTTTCTCATCATCCCAATCGGTTTGCGGCCAGTTGCAGACCGACCATGGTCTTGGCGTCCTGAATGTCACCTTCAGCGATCATGTTAACGGCCAGGCGCAATTCCACCCGATGAACAAAGAGCAGTTCATCTTCATCCAGTTTCTGTGCCGCCGGGGTGAGACCCGTGGCCAGGAAAAGATGAATGCGTTCGTCCGAGTAGGCCGGCAGCGGAGTGATGTCGGCCAACCGTTCGAAATGCCGGGCCGCGTATCCGGTTTCTTCAACCAATTCCCGTTCGGCGCATTGACGGGCGTCTTCACCCGGGTCCAGGGTGCCTGCCGGAATTTCCCAGATGAAACCGCCTACCGCGTGGCGATACTGTTTGAGGAGTAAAACCGAACCGTCATCCATCACCGGTACAATGGCAGCCGCACCGGGATGCCGGATAATTTCCATATCCAAGCTAACGCCGTTGGGCAAGGTGATGGTCTCCGCGTAAAAATCAAATACCCTGCCCTTTCTGATCAGTGTGGATTGGTTGCACAGCGCTTTGTTCATTTTGAATCTTCGTGTTTCTGTTTGATGTGATCAACCAGTTCCCGCACGGTCTGGCCGCCAGGTGACTTCGCATTGGGGTTGAGGGCCAGCAATGACTCCCAGGCAGCCAGGGCATTCTTCTCATCCTTGAGGTCATGGAAAAGGACGATCCCCTTGTTGAACCGTGAAATCTCATGGGTGGGATCGATCGCGATGGCCCGGTCAAAGGCATCAACCGCTTTATCCGGGCTGCCGATTCTGCGGTACATCACGCCTAAATCCGTCCAGACATTGGCGTCGTCCGGCGCTATGTCCAGTGCCGTTTCATAGGCAGCAATGGCCTCGTCCGGGAGGTTGGCATCAAAATATTGATGTCCCAGGTCAATCCAGGCCGTGATGTCCCGGGGATTTTTCTCGGTCTGTGCCTTGAGCATGTCGATGGCCTGTTGCCGCTCTATATCCATATCCGCCGATGGTTCCGATTCATGGGGATCGGCGATCGTACCACTTTTATAAATACCGAAGGCGACTCCCGTCACAAATCCGATCAGCAGAGAGGCCACGACAAACCAAATGACATTTTCTGATTTGATATATCCGGCACGCTTTTTTTCTGCCATATTGGTCCTTTCTTATTCAAAACACGCTGAGCAATCGTATGAGTTTGTTTATCCGCTGCCGAAC
Source organism: Desulfosarcina sp. (assembly GCF_033791525.1). Classification (GTDB taxonomy): domain Bacteria; phylum Desulfobacterota; class Desulfobacteria; order Desulfobacterales; family Desulfosarcinaceae; genus Desulfosarcina. The sequence continues at coordinate 2,177 of NZ_JASJGN010000303.1, read as the reverse complement.
GAGCTTGCCTACTGCGGCATATCCACGGCGGTGGCGGTCGATTCGGATATCAGCAGAAGCCATTTAAGATACAACTCATACCAATAAGCACGATATTGAGCATCTGCACCCGCGTAGATTATTTTTTGTTTGGGACATCAATTGGACGTTGGGGCGGCAAATCATTTCCCGAAAGCGAGTTTGACACCCGATCTGCGGATCTTTTCATATAATCAGGGATCTGAGACATTGGCGGCCGTTCGAACTGTTCCAACACATGCATCTCAGGTCGAAGCGCGTCACGGACCAGGCTGTACTGGATCATTTCATCGAAGATTTCCTGTTTGATGTCCACCCGGTTCAATTTTTGGACACGGTTCAAAAAGGTCTTGATGATTACGAAAGCCATCCGCCCCAGCGCCTTTGTATCCTGGTTCTTGTGCACCCGACGGTCAAGATCGACCTGGGCCATCACATCCAGACCCCATTTTTCATAGATGTCGATAAGCATTCCGGTTTCCACCCCGTAGCCGATGTGAAAGGGAATGCTTTCGAAGATGCTGCGATATCCCGCGTACTCTCCGGAAAGCGGCTGCAGAAACTGGGTCAGATCCGGCATGAACAGCGAAAAGAGCGGCCGTGTCACCAACTCCGTGACTCGTCCGCCACCGGTGGGCCGCAGTTTGTTATCTCCCAGAGAGATGGGGCGGTCGTAAAAGGCCTTGGTAAACTGGATGCGATCGGAAAGCAGCAAAGGCCCCAACAGCCCATACGCAAACCGATGGTGAATGTTTTTAATGTCCGCATCGATATAAACAATGATGTCTCCCCGGGTCACAAACAGTGCCTTCCACAGGTTCTCCCCTTTCCCCTTGAATTTCTCCAGGTGCGGCAGGATGTCATTGGCCTCGTAAACCGTTACATCGTAGGATCGGGCGATGTGACGGGTCTTGTCCGTCGATCCGGAATCGATAACCACGATCTCATCGATAAGCGGGTAACGCGTCATCAGTTCCGATCTCATGATGACGATCTCTTTGGCGATGGTCTTTTCCTCATTCAGCGTGGGCAGGCACAATGAGATGGAAATTTTTTTACGCTGTTTGGCCTTAACCAGGCGATCGAGGTCCTTGAATTCGGAATGGTGAAACGTGTTTGATTCGATCCACTTTTTATTCATCACACACCCCATTGTCCATGGCCGTGATCAGTGCCGATACTTGAGCAATGCCTTTGAACATCGGCTCGATTTCAATCATGGCGCCATCCTGATGATAGTTGTCCCCACGGCTTAATCCCAAGGTGACTGCCGGAATCTTGCGCTGCAAAAAAATGGACAAGGCCGTTTCACTGGGCTCACTCACGGCTTGCACGCCCAGGCGATTCAAAATCCGGGAGGCGCATTTGACCAGCGGGTGATTGTATCGCAGATGGGTTGCATTCAGATTGCTAATGCGGTTGAGTCTCAGATCAACCGCGAAAGCCTTGTTGGTCTCATCGACGATATCCCTGATATCGCTAAAGAGTTCTTTGACCATTGCATCGGCATCGCTGCGGATTTCGAAACCGATTTTGGCGTTATAAGCTATTTTTCCATGGTTGAACCCGCCGGCAATCTTGCCGATGACAATCTGCGTACGTGGCTTCTGGGGCAAGCGTAGTCTGAGGATCGCGTTGATCACCTCGTTGATAACCAGAATCGCGTTCGGTTTGTGGTGCCTGCCGATTTGCTTTTCCGAGGCGATACTGCAACTAATTTCGCCCCGGATCATGCCATTGGAAGAGTAATTGAGTCGCCCCAGTTCCACGCTTTCCAGGCAGATGGCACCCTGGATCGGCGTGGGCCATGCCTCGAGAAGTTGGCGGATACCCTTGAGGTTTCCTCTGCCGATGGTTTGGACAATGGCAACCAGAACGATATCCGATTCAAACATTAAACCCAACCGTCTGAATACCTCCGGCAGGGAAGCCAGGACGCCTACGGCCGCCGAATTGTCCGAAACCCCGATGCCGCTGATAATTTTATCCGTCACCTCGTAGTGCTGGTCGGCCTCCACTTCTGAAAAGGTGTCGAGGTGGGCCACGACAAAGATGGACTGCCTTTCAGCCGATGCACCACGAATCAAACCGATGGGATTGCCGAAATCATCGATGCTGCACTCGTCCACCTGAAATTCGGCCAGGCGTTCCACCAAGCA
>NZ_JASJGN010000302.1:0-31455 GCF_033791525.1 Desulfosarcina sp. | reverse complement strand
AGGTGAAACCCATTGAGATTGCCGATCTTTATCCGCCTCAGGCGGATCACCACATCTTCGGCGTTAGATATCGCCGCGCATAGTCCACTATAGCGCGACGACATCTGCCTTGAATCTGCGGCAAGCTCGACAATCGCTCAGTTTGGGTTTATGTAACCACGGAAATGGATTGACGATTTCGACGCGCTCTTTAAACGCCTTTGTCAGCCTGCCCAGCCTTTCGCCCCATTTCCCGTTTTCTTCTTTCTAAACAATCTTCACAAACGGAGGGAGCCATGATTGCAAAAATTATTATCAAGCGCCGGTTCGTCAAGGACAACACGCCTCAGATAATATCCCTGCTCAACAAGATGCGATCCATCGCCATGGATCAAACCGGATATATTTCCGGAGAAACACTCATGCAAAAAGACTTCCCGGAAAACATGGCGGTCATTGCTACGTGGCAACGCATGGAAGACTGGATGGTATGGAAAGCCAGCGAAGAGCGGAAAACCTATGAAGCCATGTTGGAAATTTATCAAACAAGACCAACCCAGTATGAAGAATATCACTTGGGAACGTCGTTTCTGAAAGAACCGTGACGGACAGCTAAAATAGGCTTTGGGCACAAAACGGTGAATGCCTGGCCTCACGGACGACGCCAGTACTATTGAAATCTATTTAATAACAATGGCTTAAAGGCGGCTTCAGGAGCGCCTTAAATTCAAACGATCTGCCGCCCCCCAATATTAGTCTATGGGCCCGGCACTTTCGTCCAAAAAAGAGCCCCTCGCTAAGCATATCGCGCTCCAGCCCTTTTCCGAGCGTTTTTGATGAAGAAAAAAACCGACCGCTTCATAAAAGTCACATATGGATTTGATCTCTTCAGATTTCAACCCCGAAAAAATAAAAATGCTGTCATCGGCGACTTTATTTTCCAAGACGGACCAAAGATCGAACAAGGTTGGCATTCTCAGGTTGGCAAAAACCAAGTCAAAGGAGCCTGAGATGGAATCCAGATCCTCCTGGAGGATTTTAACACGTTTTTCTACATGGTTCAGGCGAACGTTGTCGCTGGCTTCAAAAACGGCACAAGGATCCGTATCGATACCACAGACAAACCCAACTCCCATTTTTGAGGCGACAATGGCCAGGACACCGGAGCCGGTCCCGATATCCAACGCCCGGCAGGCATGACGCCTGACCGGCCAGTTTGGCCGATGAAGAGCAGCGTCAATCAATTGAATGGCCAGTCGGGTCGTGGGATGCTCCCCCCCACCGAACGCGGCGCCCCGTCCAAGTGAGACCACACACTGACCCGGAAAGGCTTTTAGTGAACACAACGGCGGTTTGATAACCACGTGTTCGGAGACCGCCTGGGGTTGGTCATATGAAATTTCAATAAAGGAGTGTCCGTAGTGGGATGTATAGCACAGCTGGCCAGATTGAATCAGGCCGGCGACCAGGTGTTTTAGTTCCTTTGGCTTCCGCGGGTTTGTTTTGCAGAAATAACGTATTATGCTGCCAAAAGTGACTTTGGAAGGCGATTCGGCAACGAATCGAAGAACCTGCAATTCGGAGACTGCCATTACGATCATCACCTCACACGGCTAAGGAAATCGCCGGCTGTCTCGTCGACAAACAGGAGCGCTATTCGAGGCCCTCTTGCGCCAATAGCTTTTTATGCCACAAGGCAAACTCATACATGGCCATATAACGGTCGTCATCATTAACGATTCCTATCGCCATATCCAGCGCGCCCCTCCCGTAACTGTTTGAGTATCCCTCCAGGGGACGCGACTGCAAAAATTCCCTGACTAGCATTTGGGACGTTCGTCGGCTTTTGTCTCGCCGGATATCAATCGGATCTTTCGGTTTTTCAAACGGAGACCATTTCTCGTAGCCGACTTTGTTGAGAATGTGTTTTTGCCGGCGGGGGGACATGGCGTCAAAAATGGCTTGTTTCTTGTCTGAATCGGAAAAAGAACGCTCCATGCTACCACCTTACTCTTTATTTGCTTCGGGCTTTTTTTTGTCTGCGTCCACACCAAGATATGCTTCATCGAAAACGGTCAACAAGGCCATGGAAAGCGGCATCAACACATCACCCATCTTCACGTGTGTGGATCGCAACACCTCAAGGATCTCACAAGACAATTCATGCAGCTTGGCGTGCACCTGCTCCAGGTTAACCGTGGGGTAGGATTCACCGGTATTAAAGGCGGACAGCCCACAAGTATGGCCCCGTCCCCCAATCGCGGTCGGTATGCCATACAGTCGACAGGTAACCGGGCGGGACGCATACAGGTCACATTGATTGTCTTTATTGAGCAGCGGACAGCGTATCCGTTCGGCGGCCATTTCAAGAAGAACCAGTTCCTCGGATTTTTCTCCGCTCTCCACCGCCTTAAAGGCCTTCCGTTTCAACTGGTAGGTTTGCCGGTCTGTTTTATTGGCGTTCTCCAGGATTTCGGACTTCTTTTCTCCGACAAGCGTTTCAAAAAATTTTGAATTGATGTAAAGCGCTTCCACCAGAGAGAGATCGAACAGCGCATGACAGCAGTCCGCGCACTCCAGTTTGCATTTTACGCAGTCTGAATACTGTTGGCGAACCGTCTCAAAGACCCCGTCCAACTGTTCCACAAAGGCCTCATATTTTTTAAATACATGCTCCAACTCAGGTATCATATGCCCGTCCCTCCCAACGAATGTTTCACGTGAAACACTACTTGCCAACACAAAATTGGCTAAAAATATGATCGTAAAGATCCTCCTTGTTTCTGTTTCCTGAAATTTCGCCCAGAAAGTGAAGGATATCATTCAACAATCCAGAAACGCCGTCAAGGGATTGTTCCGTTTCAGCGGCGATAACGCATCGCTGAAGTTCTCGCTCTATTTTTTCAAGAATTTTTCGTTGTCGTAAATTGGGTGTAGCGCCCTCAAGGCCGCCAAGGTTTTCCCCAGAAACTAAATCATGGAATATTAAATCCTTCAATTCTGCAACCCCGGCTCCTGTTTTAGCAGATACATGTATATAAGGGATGTGCTTCGTTTTCTTTTGGATATCATCAACCGCGTCATCATCAGCAATATCCGCCTTGTTGATGACGGCAATCATTCTTGTGTTTTTAAGCTCTTCGATCAACTTTTTTTCAAACGCATTAAACCTTCGCGCAGCCTCTAACACGAGAAGGACAAGATCTGCCCGGTGAAAATGATCGCGCGCCTTTTCGATGCCCATACATTCAACAGGATCTTGTGTGTCGTGAATGCCTGCCGTGTCGCAGATAACAACCGGGACGCCATTTATCGAGAAAAAATCTCGAACGATGTCTCGGGTGGTACCGGGGACCTCTGATACGATGGCGGTTTCCCTTTCAACCAGCCTGTTTAACAGGCTCGATTTCCCGACATTGGGCGCCCCTGCAATGGCCAAGAGCATCCCATCTTTAAAAATGGCGGTATCTTTTTGCCGCTTTATAAGTGCAGTGATTTCCGGCAATATGGAACTTCTGAGCGTCTCTCGAACATGTAGACGGTCATCGTCATGCTCCTCCGATTCGTAAAACTCAAGGTTCGCCTCACAATTCGCCTGCAATCGGGTAACGGCGGCGGTTAGTCCCTCGACAACGTCGCGAAGCCCCCCGGCAACCTGACGACTGGCCATCTGGACTGCAGTTTCACATGGCGCGTTAATAAGGTCGATAACCGCTTCCGCTTGAGTCAGGTCGATACGCCCGTTTAGGAAAGCGCGCTTGCTAAACTCTCCTGGACTGGATAAGACAGCGCCGGCATCTATAACGACACTTAAAATCCGATTCAGTACCACAAAGCCGGAGTGGGATTGGAACTCTACAACATCTTCCCGGGTAAAGCTTTTTGGTCCCTTCATGTAGATTGCCAGGACTTCATCAATGATGTTTTCATTCCCGGGTTCAACAAGATGACCGTAGTAAACAAAATGAGAGAAAAATCGACCTTCTTCAGAAAGACTTCCCGTTCGACTGGCGCGTCGTTTCCGCCGTACAAAAAGTCGCTTCATTATCATGTAGGCAAGGGGACCTGAAATTCGGACAACTCCAATTCCACCGGGGCCCAACGGTGTCGATATGGCGGCAATCGTATCGTTGGTCATAGCTCACCTGATGTTAAATACAATAACATCAACAGGTTACACCTTTACCTCAGAATCTTTTCGGCTGCTCCCTGCTTGTTTTTTGGGAAAGATCATCAATTTTCGATAGTAGCCATCTCCGATGCTTTGGGTCCTCACGCCGCTTTCATCCTTCAAGTGAATGTGAACGATTCTACGGTCGTGTGCGTTCATCTGCCCGATGGTTACCGGCTTTTTTGTTCGTTTTGCCTTTTCCGCCATTCTAGATGCCATCAATTGGAGATTGCTTTTACGCTTATCGAGATAACCTTCAACATCAACCAACACACGTACCCGGTTGGTACTTTTTTTATTAACCATTTTCTCCAGAAGGTATTGAATGGCTTCAAGCGTCTGGCCTCTTTTACCTATCAAAACGCCACTTTCTCCTCCGGAAATTGAAAATAGCAGCTTTTCTCTTTGATGAGTCAGATTGACCGTCGCTCCCACGGTAATTCCATCTATGATCGTTTGCAGCGAATGAATACCGGCGGTGAGCAGGGCTTCATCGTGTCCTTGCGGTTTTGGGTCTGCAGGCGCGGCCTCTGCTGTGGCGGGTTTTTCGTCACGCTTTACCGGTCTTTCTCGGTTAACCGGTTTAGCCGGCGTTGTCCTGTTTTTATCTTCTTCAACGAACACCTTTATTTTGGCTTTTTTTACACCGACGAGTCCGAAAATTCCACTTGAACCATAGGCCAGTACTTCATGCTTTAATTTTTCCGGGGGGATACCGAGCTCATCACTGGCTTTTTCGATCGCCTGATCAACATTTTTACCTTGAAATTCATAGAATTTAGACATTCTTGCCTCCAAATTTTATGCGGTTTTCTTTTGGACGTAGTATTGTTGGCTGATGGAAAGGACGTTGTTTACCAGCCAGTACAGCACCAGTCCGGATGAGAAATTGATAAAAATAAAAGTGAAAACCACGGGCATTAACATCATCATTTTGGCTTGGGTGGGATCTCCAGGAGGGGGTGACATTTTTTGTTGAAGCAACATGGTTGCGCCCATGATAATGGTCAGCACCGGAATTCCATAGGGCGGTTCCATAAAAGGAATGGAGAACCCGAAGTCAAAAAGACGGTCAGGCGCGGACAAGTCGTTGATCCATAAAAAGAATGGCGCATGTCTTAGTTCAATGGCCTGGTAGAGCATCCGATAAAGGGCAAAAAAGACCGGGATTTGAAGGACCATGGGCAGGCATCCGCCCATGGGGTTGACCTTGTAGGTTTTATACAAGGCCATCAATTCCTGGTTCATTTTTTGTTTGTCGCCTTTATGTTTTTCGCGAATTTCGGTCATCAGGGGCTGAAGCTTTTTCATCTCACTCATTGATTTGTAACTTTTGTTGCCCAGCGGCCATAAGATGATTTTCGTGCAAAGGGTCAGAAGGATGATGGCGATTCCGTAATTGGGAAGAACACTATGTATTTTGTTCATGAACCAGAGACAGGGTTTGGCGATGACATTGAAAAAACCGAAGTTTAGCGCCTTGCCGAGATCGTGACCCAGGCTGTCTAACAAATCCATGCTCTTTGGCCCCATAAATACATAAAAATTGGACGCTAGCGTTTCGCCTGGTGAAAGCGCAAACATGGGGTTGACCAACTGGTTTACAACAACGTTGTCGATCACCGCCAGCTTCATGCTACCGTTGATTTCGGATCCAGGAATGATGCTCGAAAGGAAATAGCGGTCTTCAACACTGATCCACTTAATAGTGCCTTTATATTCATTCTGATCCTCAATTTTTTTTGTTTTAACCTGTTCCAACTTATCGTTGATAAAACCACTGGGCCCGACAAACCCATAGCCCTTATTCTCTTCGAGGGGTTTTCGGACAGAAAGAACCAGCTGATCCTTCAGTACCCTTTCCGAAGCATTTTTGACTACGACCGTCAAACCGATAAGGAAGGAGTCGGGATCGAAGGTATAGGTTTTAGTGAGAATGGTCCCGTCATCAGCCACCCAGTTGAAGGAGAGGTCTTTTATATCATTATCGACGACCAGTCTGTCTCCTTCTTGGGCAATGGAGAAAACCGCATCTTCGAGACCGTTCAACGAGTTTCCCAATAGGGAGGTACGAAAAACGCCCGCTTTAAAAGAGGGCGGGATCAGTTGTTTGTTTGGAGAATCCTTGTCGACGGTTTCTCGATAGTTTTTGAGAATGTAACTGGCAAAGGTTGCGCCCCTGGCGGAAATACGAACGGTATAGAACGGGGTCTCAACGGTTATTTCTCGGCTTTGATTTTCCACGACCGGGGCTGCTTTTATTGCATCGACCTCTTCTTTGCTGATGGTCGCGCTCGTGGATCCGGCTGTCTTACGCGAGGCTTGCTCATCTTCCGGCGTCGTTTTTGTCGTCACGGATTCCTGATTGTCGTTTACCGGCTGCTGGTCTACAAAAAACATGCTCCAGACAAATAGAACCAGAAAGGACAGACCAATGGCAAGCAACAGTCGAAATTGTTCCATTATTTTCTCCTTGACGCCAAATTGCGTCAACAGTCGCGAAAGATACGTTGATAGTAGTTTTTGAACGGCGTAAGCATTTCGCAGAAGGCAATCGAGGCGGGCTTAAAGCGAAGCGACTTTCGAACGGGATAGAACATTCACGGAACCGGATCAAAACCACCGGGATTAAAAGGATGGCACCGTAAAAGCCTTTTAATTGCGAGCAGGCTTCCCCTTTGAAAACCATAAGTGGAGATCGCCTGATAAGCGTAATCTGAACAGGTCGGAACAAATCGGCAAGCAGGTCCCAAAAAGGGTGATACAGAGACCTGATACAACTTAATCAACAGTAGTGCCAGTTTGCTCATCTTCCCGCGATTCGGGTTTTTGCGGTGATCGCTTTGAAACAGCGTTCGAGGTGGTCCCGAATTGCCGCAGCCCTTATCCGTCCAGACGATGGTCGGGCAATGATGTTAATATCGAGCCGGTCCGGTAGTATTCGTCTGTTCAATCGAAAATGTTCGCGAATGATTCGCTTGATCCTGTTCCTCGTTACGGCATTCCCGACCTTTTTAGAGACGGTAATGCCAAGGCGAGATCGTGAAGCCTGGTTTGCCTGGGAGATGATGACAAAATAGTCATTGTAATAACGATTCCCATTTTTAGATAACGCCCGATATTCGATGGACGTCCTGATTCGATCTGCCTTGGTGAATGTAACCCGTGTCAACGATATAGACCCTTTTTCATTGGATTTTGTATTTTTTACCCAGTATCCGAAAAAGCGTCTTCATCGACGAATTCGTTAAGCCGCCAGTCTTTTTCTACCCTTTGCCCGCCGACGATTGATAATGCGTCGGCCTGCCTTGGTTGACATTCTTTTTCTGAATCCATGGGTTCGGGCCCGTTTGATTCTGCTCGGTTGGTAAGTACGTTTCATCGGTTAATTTCCTTCTTTACCATTATGTAATGCCAGTATTCGTCAGTTGAATCGGGTACCTTAAGCACATGAAGGCCGCTGTGTCAAGCCGCAAAAACAGGTCTGACTGTCGAGTCAGGCGTTCGGGATACCACCACCCGGTTGGACGAAAAACGGCCGGCTCACCTTATCGGTTCAATCATGGGCGGACTCAATAATTTCGAACGCTTCCATGTGATAGCGGTTGTCCGGGTATATAATGATCTGTTTTCCGATGCGCTTTTCCAGACCCTGAATCAGATGGTTTTCTTCACCATGAAGAAAATCGGCAACTTCCGGATTCACCCGTAGGGTGAGTCGGATTCCGGTCATGTCTGTGGCATATCTCAAAATCTCGCGGTATATTGCATAACACACCGTTCTTATTGATATAATATACCCCTCACCATCACAATAGGGACACGGGTCACACAATAGTCGCGTAAGGGGTTTACGGGTCCTTTTCCGCGTCATTTGAATAAGGCCCATATCGGAAATGGGAAGGATGTTTGTCTTGCTTCTGTCTTTGGTAAAGGCTTCACTAAGCGCGGAAAAGACTTTCTCCTGGTTCGATTTTTTTTCCATATCGATAAAATCGATGATGATAATTCCGCCAATATCCCGTAATCTGACCTGGTAGGCGATCTCTTTAACGGCTTCCAGATTGGTTTTTAAAATGGTTTCTTCCAGGTTGTACTTTCCGACATATCGACCCGTATTCACATCGATGGCCACCAGGGCTTCGGTGTGTTCGATCACGATATACCCCCCTGACTTGAGCCACACTTTTCGCTTCAACGCTCTGGAAATATCGCCTTCAAGGTTGTATGCATCGAAAATGGGTTCGCCGCCCTCAAACAGTTCAACGGAATCTTTAAGGGACGGATTAAAGGTGTCAAGAAACGCCAGTACCGACCCGAAATCCTTTCTTGAATCGATCACGAGTTTTTCCGCTTCCTGAAGCAGCAGGTCTCTGACCGCTCTGAGACTGACGTTCAACTCCTGATGAAGAAGGGATGGGGTAGCGGCCGTCTGGTATTTTTTTTGAATGTTGCACCACAGATTTTTCAGAAAACCCATTTCGTAGGCAACTTTTTCTTTTTGCACACCTTCTGCTGCAGTTCGCACAATATAGCCCATCGCACTGTTGCTGGACAACTCGGAAACAATGGTTTTTAGCCGTTGGCGCTCAATTTCATCCTCGATCCGCCGCGAGATGCCTATATGAGAGGATGTGGGCATCAACACCAAAAAGCGGCCGGGAAGAGAAATGTTGGAGGTGATTCTGGCACCCTTGGTGCCGATGGGAGACTTTGAAACCTGAACCAGAATTTCCTGCCCTTCGGTGATGAGGTCTTCTATGTTGTCTTTTTCTTCTTTTGGGATGGTGGGTGATTGGCGGGCGTTGTTAGAAAAAGCATCTTCCTCAACATCGTTGCAAATAAAATGGTCGTCGATGTCTGCATAATTGTCGCGGACCACATCATCCACATAAATAAAGGCGGCCTGGTTCAGGCCTATGTCTACAAAGGCTGCCTGCATTCCCGGAAGCACCCGCTGAACCCGGCCTTTATATATGTTGCCGGTGCTGTCGTGGCTTCCCTTTCTTTCAATGAAAAGTTCAACAATCGTTTCGTCTTCAACGAGAGCGACCCGGGTTTCGTGGTCGGCCACGTTGATAATGATCTTTTTAGCCATGATTGGTTTTTCGTTTGGTGATTATCGCGGTCAGAATCTGCAGGTCGCTCAATTTAAATACCGTTTTCAATACGTGGCCCGGTCTCACCATCAGGTCATTATCCGTTCCAAGGGTCATAAAAACATGATGGTCGTCCAACAGTTTGATGTCGGAAACCGCCTTTTTAAAATCAACGACCACCTGCTTACCTTTCTTGCTTTTTCTTTCAATAGTTACGCTTTGTTGCCCAAAAAACCAATCTAAATCTTTTTGCCTGAAAAAGCCATCTTTTAGTTCGACCCGATAACGCTGGCTGTCGATCCGTTCCAGGGACTTCTTTTTGACATATGGTGCACAACCGGTGATTTCCAGACCGTCGGGCATTTGCCGGCGCAACCGTAAAATCAGTTCACCCGAATCGATGGGCTCGGTCAGTGTAACCAGCATCCGTTCATCTTCACTTTGCATCCCCATGGGTAACGTATCACCAAATGAGACTTTTGCCATGGGATGAAACCCTTCGGAATATTTCAACGGAATCCCCTCTCGCCGCATACTTCTGATAAAAATTTTAACCATCTCAAGATGCCCTAAAAATCGGGAAGATCTCATTTTTTTAAAATTGACCTGATACTTGATGCCTGTTTCTGACGACGGCGGCTCAGGCAACGGCCTCTCCGTTGAAAAAATTTCTTTATGATCATGAAAAGAAACCGGTTTAAGCGACTCAAAATCACAGACGCCGCATCCACTGCAGGACCCGGTTCGACAGTCGCTGGTGATCTTGCCGACTGCCGCCCGGGCTTTTTCTTCGATCAGGAAAGACCGATCCACACCAATATTAATATGATCCCATGGCAGCGGACGGTCTAAATCGGATCTTCCATCCGTGAATTGCGTCGGATTTATCCCGCTCGCTTCAAAAACCGTTATCCATCGGTCATAATTAAAAAAATCTGTCCACCCATCAAACCGGCAACCGCTTCTCCACGCGTTGATCAACACCTTGTTCAGCCGTCGATCTCCTCTGGCCCAAACCCCTTCGATCACACTGACCCGGGGGTCCTGCCATTTAACCTGGACGCCGGGCAGTTTCAGGTTGTCTTTCAGCCAGTTTATTTTTTCAAGGGCGGTTTCGAGACTGATCTGGGGTTCCCACTGAAAGGGTGTATGCGGTTTGGGAATAAATGTGGCGACACTGACGTTTATTTTTTCACTTCGTCCCTGTTTTTTGCCAATGGCCTTTAACCGTTTCACCAGGGCCACAATCGCTGCGATGTCCGCCTGTGTTTCGGTGGGAAGGCCAACCATAAAATAAAGTTTGATCAATTTCCAGCCCAGAGAAAAAGCATTTTCGACAGTCTCGACGATATCTGCTTCCGTTATATTTTTATTGATTACATCCCGCAGGCGTTGACTTCCTGCCTCCGGTGCGATGGTGAAGCCGGTTTTTCTAACTTGTCGGATCAGTTCCATCAGTTCGGGAGTGAGCGTGCCGGCCCGTAAGGACGGCAAGGATACGGCCACCCGGTCCTTGGCACCGACGTCCATAATCTTTTTCATCAGCGGTGCGATACAGGAATAATCCCCCGTGCTCAGTGACAGCAGGCTAAGATCTTCATATCCGCTTTCCTTCAGCAATTGACTCACCGAAGTCAATACCGCTTCCGGTTGACGTTCCCGCACGGGCCGATAGATCATTCCCGCCTGACAGAATCGGCAGCCCCGGGTGCACCCCCTGGCAATTTCCATGCGCAACCGATCATGTACCGGTTTACCGAAAGGAATGATGGGTTGCGAAGGAATGGGTTCAGCGTTCAGGTCTGAAACAACCGCCCGTTCAACACCCTGGTGCGATGTTTTTTTTGGAATTAACCGCTGGGTTCCACGGGAATCGACGGAAAGGTCGAAAAATGAAGGAATATACACCCCTTTTATCTGAGACCAGCGCTGAAGCAGGTCTTCCCTTTTACCACTGTCCGATTGGCGCCACACGTTCCATGCATCGGTCATCTGCAAAATAACGGCTTCTCCATCTCCCACCACAATTGCATCGAAAAAATCAGCCACCGGTTCCGGGTTGCAGGTGCATGGGCCTCCGCCGATAACAAAGGGATCCTTCTTCCCTCGCTCTTCGGCAAAGAAGGCAATTCCTGATAGATCGAGCATGTTGACCATGTTGGTGTAGTTCAGCTCGTAAAGCAGGCTGAAGCCAAGAATATCAAAGTTTTTCAATGGCGTTTCAGACTCAAGGGAACACAATGGCAACTTATTTTTACGAAGCTGCGCCTCCATATCTACGGCCGGCGCGAAGACCCGCTCCGCCAGTATCTCTTCCCGGGCATTGAGCATCCCGTATAAAATCTGAATACCGAAGTGGGATGTGGCTATTTCGTAAAGATCGGGAAACGCCAGGGCGACATGCACCTGGGTTTTTTCCCAGGGTTTTTTTATCCGATTAATTTCGCTGCCTAAATAACGGCTGGGCATCTGGACCAACGGCAGGAGATCTTGAATGGATGTTTCTCTCATGTTATGTTTCTTAACCTGATTATTAATTATGGACACGCTAAAAAATGACCCCGACCATTAGACTCAACGACAGAAAAAAAAGCGCCCTGCTCCGGTATGCGGGATCTTTGGTGATTCTTCTTATCACCTGGAACAACGGCTTTTGCAGCATTGAAACACGGGAAAACGATGTCGTCAAAGCGGTGCGAAAAGCAAGCCCGGCAGTGGTCAATATAAGTTCACAATATGAAATCCGCAAGAATTCCAATCCTTTTTCAGGATATGGCATGGATCCGATGTTAGACCAATTCTTCCGCGATTTTTTTGCTCCCGAACTTGAACGAAGGGAAAAGCGAACCAGTCTTGGTTCCGGCGTCATCATCGATGGCACACGCGGCTTGGTTTTGACCAATGCCCATGTTGTCGAAAAGGCAACCACTATCCGCGTAGCGTTGAACGATCAGCGCGAATTTGAGGCGACCATAATAGGAATGGATCCGGATTCGGATCTGGCTGTGCTCAAAATCCAATCGGACCAGGTGTTGCCAGCCATTCAAATGGGCCATTCAGAGGACTTGATGATTGGGGAATCAGTCGTTGCCATCGGAAATCCCTTTGGATTTTCCCATACGGTCACCACAGGCGTGGTCAGTTCGGTTAATCGAAGTATTAAAACCGCAGATCGAGTTTTTCATAAATTCATTCAAACCGATGCATCCATTAACCCGGGAAACAGCGGCGGCCCCCTGCTAAATATCAACGGCGAGTTGATCGGCATCAATACGGCAATCTATGCGCAAGCTCAGGGCATCGGATTTGCCATTCCGATAAACCGCGCCAAACGAATCATTTCCGATCTGATCAATTTCGGAGAGGTCGTTCAAGCCTGGATCGGTATGTCCGTTCAAGCCCTTGATTCCAATCTGTCCAACTATCTCGGGGTCCCAGGCGATGTCGGGCTCATGGTTACAGCGGTGGAAACAGAAAGCCCGGCGGCAACGGCAGGCATCGATGAAGGCGATATAATCCTTTCCATAGACGGCTTAAGGATAACCGACATCTTGGCCTATCAAGCAAAGATGAATGAAATTTCAGCCGAACAAACCCTCTCGGTGGAAATCAGCCGAAAAGGAAAAATCACTCGAATTTCCATCGAAACGGCGGTCTTTCCGCTTGATCGGGCACTGGAACTGGCCAGTCAACGGATGGGGATAAAAGTAACCGACCTTGATGAACAATCCCAATTAACCTATGGCATAAAAACAAACACAGGGGTGCTGATCATAGAAATGAGTCGGGGTTCCCACTTGGACCAGTTGGGCGTGAGACCCGGAGATATTATCCGTCAAATCGATGAAGCGAGGGTGGAAACTCTGGCGGATTTTAAGGCGGCCATTATTAAATACCGCCACAAGCCATCGGTGATACTTCTCATTCAGCGCCATGGTAATCTTTATTATGTAAATACAACCATGAAGGAAAATGGATGATGAAAAGAAAAAAAATTTTAGCGCTGCTTAAAACCGGGACACCCCTTGAAAACTTGCTGATTAAAGGATGGGTGAGAACCAGACGCGATTCGAAAAACTTTTCCTTTATCGAAGTCAATGACGGATCCTGCCTGAAAAACATGCAGATCGTGGTTGATGAAAGCCTGCCTGACTACAGCGACCTTAAAAACCTGACTACCGGATCGGCAGTGGCCGTTTGGGGGAGCCTCGTTCCTTCCCAGGGAGGCGGCCAGAAATGGGAAGTCCAGGCAACCAAGATGGAAATTATCAGTTTGGCGCCGGAGACCTTTCCACTGCAGAAAAAGCGCCATTCGGATGAATATTTGAGAACCATAGCCCATTTACGACCGCGGACCAATAAATATGGGGCTATTTTCAGAATCCGTTCCGAACTCTCTTGGGCGATTCACCAGTTCTTCAGGGATCGGGGATTTCGCTATATTCACACCCCCGTAATTACCGGATCAGACTGCGAAGGCGCCGGAGAACTCTTTCGCGTGACGACGCTGAATCCGTCCATGCCGATTGCATCCAACGAAAAAATAGATTTCTCCAAGGATTTTTTCGGCAAGGAATCCAACCTGACGGTTTCCGGCCAACTGTCCGCTGAAATGTTTGCCCTCTCTTTGGGAGATGTTTACACCTTTGGTCCCACTTTTCGGGCTGAAAATTCCAATACCAGCCGTCACGTGGCTGAGTTTTGGATGATTGAACCGGAAATGGCTTTTTGCGACCTGGTCGGTAACATGGATTTAGGTGAAGCCTTCATCAAACATCTTGTCGGCTTTATCATCGAAAACTGTTCGGAAGACATTGACCTGTTTGCCCGTTTCGTTGACAAAACGTTGATGAAAACACTCGAAAATATTATTTCTTCTGAGTTTTTACGTATTCCCTATAAAGAGGCCATCGATATATTGCTCGGATCCAAGGAATCTTTTGAGTATGCGTTGGCTTACGGATCAGATCTTCAATCCGAACACGAACGCTATCTGACCGAAAAACATTTCAAAAAGCCGATAATTGTTTATGACTATCCTAAAACCATCAAACCGTTTTACATGCGTCTGAACGATGACGATGAAACGGTTGGTGCCATGGATATTCTGGTGCCGAGAATCGGTGAATTGATCGGCGGCAGCCAGCGTGAAGAACGATTAGACGTGCTCGAAAAGCGAATGGCGGAGTCTGGCCTTTCTAAGGAGAACTACTGGTGGTATATAGACTCAAGGCGCTACGGGACCGTTCCCCACAGCGGATTTGGGCTGGGTTTTGAGCGGATGTTGATGCTGGTTACCGGCGTGTCGAATATCAGGGATGTAATTCCCTTTCCCCGAACCCCGGGAAACATAGATTTTTAAAAAAGGTTACCGTTTGCGGTTTGACAGGCCGGTCAGGACAGCCAGCAATCGTCTTCATTATTTTGAATGTGGAATCAGCATTGCTTTAAACAACGCAGCTTAGCCAGTTCTTCAGCATAGCCGTAAAGGTGAAGGCCTTTACTTTCGACGATCATTTCTCCATCCTTGACGCCGATTTCGCCGGCCATGTATTCCTTTAAATTTTGAATCCCCGCCAGGTTGGCCGGCATCCCCCCCCATAAATCCCAGGATCGGAAATAGACCATGAAATGGAGGGTTTCATCCTGTATGCGCGTATCTATCGATCTCAAACAGGGTGGATCGAGCAGGGTTACGTCGGATGGGTGCGCCACTTGGAGTACCATCTGGTTATTCCGGGACCCGAATCGCTTGTAGGTGTCGATAATCCATTCAATCTGATTCAGATACACCGATCCATTCTCTTCAAACACAACTTTTCCATCGACGTCCCTCTCATCGATGATGTCGCGGTTTTTTTCTTTCCACCAGCGAAGTTTATCGCCGCTAACAGGCACTCGCGTCAACCGCTCACCATATGTGTAGGATTCTCCGGGTTCTTTGTGTCCGGTCATCAGATATTCAACATACGACCGATTGTATCCTTCTCCCCCAAAAATATAGGCCTCCTCAACGGGGTTCGGTATACCACAGGATGCGGGAATATCAGGAATCAATGGCAGGGTACCCGGATATTTCACATGACCCATAAAATAATCGTATTCAAGTCGTGTCTGACCGGCGTAGGATCCCCGGTCTATTATAAACCGGCTGCCTTTATCAAGAATATCATGCACCGCTTGAAACCACAGATCCGGCAGGTCTCTGGCATCTATTCGATGAATTTTCATTTCCTTATGCCTTGGCTATCATTAAACATGAATTGAGTATAACTCCTTTTAAAAAAATATCAATTTTTACAATATCTTAGGCCGGTTTAAAAATTGTACGTCTTAAAAAAAAATTATTGACAATTACAAGGTATGTATGAGAATTATTAATTGCTCTTTGATGCAGATAACCTGACCTTGAGCACACCCTGAATCTGATTCTATTTTTCTAAAACTGCGCTGGAGACCGAAGCTGATACTGGATTTATTATTTGCCATTTAAAAGAGCGCACCCATTTAAGAACCCCTGATTTTCCTTAGGAATTTCAGGGGTTCTTTTTTCAGCGCTCATATATCGAGCATGCTGACTTCCAAGGCATTGCTTTGAATGAAATCCCGCCTGGGTTCGACTTCATCACCCATCAGTATCGTAAATATCTCATCCGATTCAACTGCATCTTCAACAGTCACTCTTAGCAGATTACGCTTGTCGGGGTGCATGGTGGTTTGCCACAACTGTTCGGGATTCATTTCACCAAGCCCCTTATATCGTTGAATATTTATACCTTTTTTACCATCCTCAATCAGATACTGCAAAAGTTGTCGTTTATCTTCCATGACGACTGGCGCGTCATCGCGATCATTGGTGTATATTTCAAATGGAGGCTTATCATCCACTTCCAACTTTTTATTCAAAATTAAACATTTTTGATAATCCGAAGAATAAATTAAATTTCTGCCAATGGTAACGGTCTGCTGGTAATTGTTTTGATCCGTTGATCTGACAATCAGCTCGAACATTTCATCTTCTTCATTCCAGGACAGTGCTTGAGCAAGATACCCTTTATTTTCAATTTTTTCCTTTAACATAAACATGTTGTCCCGGTCCTGCAGGAAAGCCTTGTCCTGGACTTTCGCTTTGATCATGGTCTCTACAACCAGAGGATCAAATCCGCGGTTTTCCAGTTTTGCCATGGCTGAAGCGTACTCACTTAAATCACACAGAAAAATAAAAAGATGGTGCTCTGATAGGATTTTCCCATTGGGAACAATTTTAACCTGCTTTTTGTCAACTATTTTTTTCAGAATAAAATCATTCAGTTCTCCCTCATCTTTCATATAAGATTCGCTTTTTCCTTTACCAATTTTGAAAAGCGGGGGTTGGGCGATGTATAGGTAACCTTTGTCTACCAGTTCAGGCATTTGGCGATAGAAAAAGGTAAGCAACAGCGTTCGAATATGGGATCCATCCACATCCGCGTCCGTCATGATGATAACCTTGTGATAGCGGATTTTATCAATGTTATATTCTTCCTTGCCGACGCCGGTGCCTAAAGCGGTAATGATGTTTTTAATTTCTTCGCTTCGGAGTATTTTATCAAACCGCGCCTTCTCCACATTTAAAATTTTTCCCTTCAACGGCAAAATCGCCTGGAATTTTCTATCCCTGCCCTGTTTGGCAGACCCGCCGGCTGAGTCCCCTTCAACCAGAAAGAGTTCCCGCAGCGCCGGGTCAGACAGCTGGCAATCCGCCAGTTTACCGGGAAGGGTGGAATCAATCAATGCACCCTTGTTCCTGGCCATATCCCGTGCGCGTTTGGCAGCATCCCTCGCTCTGGCAGCATCCACAGCCTTTTCCATTATCTTCCGGGATACAGCGGGATTTTCCTCCATAAAAGCACTGAGTTTTTCATTAATCAGGGACTCTACCAACCCTTTTACTTCACTGTTGCCCAGTTTGGTTTTGGTTTGCCCCTCAAATTGGGGAGACTTTATTTTGACACTGATGATTGCCGTTAACCCTTCCCTGACATCATCACCGCTTATTTTGGCTGAAAGATTTTTTGGCAGGTTGCCATTTCCGGCATACTGGTTGATGGTTCGGGTCAATGCCGCCTTGAAGCCGATCAGGTGAAATCCACCTTCCACCGTGTTGATATTATTAGCAAAAGAAAAAATATTTTCTTTATAGGTGCCGTTGTATTGGATGGCTACTTCAATATTGACGTCGTTCCGATAACCTTCAATAAAAACCGGTTCATGAAGAACCGTGTGCCTTTTATTCAAATACTCGACAAAGGAAACGATGCCACCTTCGTAACAATAATTTTCGCTTTTATCGAAGCGCTCATCTTCGATGAAAATATTGACGCCTTTGTTGAGAAATGCCAGTTCTCTTAGACGGCGGGACAAAATATCGTAGCTGAATTCGGATATATTAAAAATCTGGTCATCGGGAACGAAATGAATTCGGGTTCCTCTTTTTTCGGTTTCACCAATTACTTTCAACTCACTTGTTTTTGTTCCTCTTTCATAGGTCTGGTAGTAAATTTTTCCCTTGGAATATATTTCAACTTCAAAAAATTTTGACAGGGCATTGACCACACTCACCCCGACCCCATGGAGTCCGCCGGAAACCTTATAACTGTCATTATCGAATTTTCCGCCGGCATGCAGTTTGGTAAGCACCACTTCTAGCGCCGGGACATTTTCCGTCCGGTGAATGTCAACGGGAATTCCCCTTCCATTGTCTTCCACGCTGATGCTGTTGTCGGTATGAATGGTAACACGGATATTTTCACAATAACCGGCCATGGCCTCATCGATGCTATTGTCCACCACCTCGTAAACAAGATGATGGAGACCGGCCACATCCACATTTCCAATATACATGGATGGCCGCAAACGAACCGGTTCAAGACCTTCTAATACATCTATGCTGTCTGCATCATAATTTTCGTTCATTTTTAGATAATTCTCATTGATTTTAAATTCTCATCGGCATGATAACGCCGATAAATGTTTTATCCGTATCCCCTTCAACAATGCAGGGACGGCTGCCGTCGACTATATTGATAATCACATTTTCTTCATCGATAACGCTCAAGGTATCCATAAAAAATTTAGGGTTAAATGCCGCTTCGATGGGGTTTCCGGAAAATTCGATTTCCGTTTCTTCCTTAGATTCACCGTAATCAGGATTGGTGGCGGTTACCACCAGTTTATTGTCATTGAAGGTGAAAACAGCGCCTTTGTAATTGTCTGTTGCCAGAATAGACATTCGTTTGAGCATCTTTCCAAATTTAATTTTATCCAATTTAAGGATGTGTTCCTTGCCTTTGGTTAAAATGTCCTCGTATTTTGGAAAATCACCTTCCAGCATACGGATAATAATCGTTTCCTTTTCTTTTTTGACGATAAAATTACTATCCTTGATACCGACCTGAACATCTCCTTCAATGTCTAAAAATTTAGCAACTTCATTCAATCCTTTTTTAGGAACCAACACCCCTTCACCCACAGGCAGGTTTTCCGGTGAATCATAAAAATGATGAACCGCATTCAGACGACTGCCGTCTGTGGATACAAACCGGAGTCGGTAGGCCTCTTCATGGGTCCGTTCAACAAAAACACCATTGATGTGGGCTCTTTTTTCATCGCCTGCCGATGAAATAATAATAGATCGTTCAATCATCTTTTCAAAAATGAATGCATCGATGGCAAAAAAGTCTACTTCGGTAATATGGGGTGTTTCGGGAAAGTCATCCGGATTCATGCCGACAATATGGTACTGAACCTTATCATTGCCGATCTCTATCCACCTGTTTTCCACTTCGTTAATAAGAATATCCTCTGAGGGGAATTCCCGAAGAATTTCAAATAATTTTTTTGCACTGACAGCCACCGCACCTTCTTTTTCCACGGATGCCGGATAAAAACCTTCAAATCCGGTCTCCAGGTCCGTGGCAGTCAGATGAATACCGTCGCTGACAGCCCGTATTAAAATATTTTCGGTGATAGCCAGATTGCTCCGTCGTCCGGTCAACCCTTGCACTTTTGCCAGCACATTAACAATTTGGAATTTGTTGATGATGAATTTCATAATATAATTCCTTTTAAAATATTGTTGTACTAGTAGGAACCGACAAAAAGTTTATAAGTATTTAACTTCTTAGTTTTATATAAAATATAAATATATTTAATTGTTCATAAGTTGGTGATAGGGTTCATAAACAAAATAAGTTTTGTAAGGAAAAATAAAATTGTTGATAACTGATCAATTATTGACCCATTTTAAATATACCTGTGTTGATAATGGTCGCTGATCAAACCTGTATCCATTTTTTTATGTCTGGAACTATTTTTTGATTCCATTCCACAGAAGATCTTAATTTTAAGAAAATATTAAATAAACGATTAACCAGTTCAATCGCTTTTTCGTACAGGTAGGCTTTTTCCAGTACCATCCCCTCAATATCCGCTTTGGTTTCAGCAGGACCGGTTTGCGGAACATTTAAGCCTGAAAAACTCAGGCTTTCCCCTTTCAGGGTGAATTTCCAATCCTGATTTTCCGTTTTGTAGGAAAGGTTCATTTCAATGACGACAGCACCTTTTCGTAGTGATAAAAGGCCTTCTTCCAGTCCGGCATCATCACCTTTGATGGTAATACTCTCACTGGAATCATTGATGCTGTTTTCCAGGACGATTCGATTGCCGAGATACAAAGACGTAATGGTTTCATCTACGGTTTTAAAAAAGTGTTGATTGGTATCGATGGTAAACCACAACCAGGTTAAAAACTCATTTCCAATAAATTTATAACGGTTATAAGCAATCGCGACATCCAGCATTGGCAATTTTTTATTACTCCGTGAACCGGGTTGGGGTGAATTGGGATAGGGCATCTTTTTCCACATCGGACAATGGTGATGTCAAGGCCGCCATGGTATAGGGAAACAACCGGATTAATTTCAATTTAAAAGATCGGGTGAAAAGGGTTTCCAATTCTTCATTGGCTCCTTTCAAGTTGGAGAAAAACCAGAGGGTGTTGGACTCGTAGTTCCAAATCAGATCATAAATATTTGGCGTCGCCGGAATTCTCAAATTTAAAAGGTGGATGACATGATCCTTGATCTCTTTTTTCTCGGTTCTGCTTAAAAAGTCGCGCCCACTTTTTGCCAACTTTTTTGTCATTTCAAGCGTGTAGTGTTTTTGAACGATTTTTGAGGGAATCGATTTTTTATCGATCCGCATGGAAAAAACCAAATGGGTGCCGATTAGAAACGGGGATTGGTTAAAATCGGTACTAAAAGGATTGTTAAAACAAGTCCAGCCAATGGCCTTGTCCGATGATTCGTTGTCTATCTCTTCAACGGCATTTTTTTTCAATCCAGTGGCAACACTTTCCAGAATAGGTTCCGACAGTTTTCCTTCAACGCGATATTGGGTGATGGAAACGGAAGATGAAAGAATACCCATTAATTGACCCTATATACTGAATGTTGTGTAATTTTATAATAAAACAAATACATATAGCGGTTTTATGTGTTTTTTTCAAGCTATTTTTGGGTGTTTGCTTGAAGGATCCAATATACAGAAATAGTTGAATCATTTTAATACGATAAATCCCAAAAAAAGCCATATTTAAATCGTGATAGCGAGTTTGCAGCGGGGAGTCTTCAATATTGACAAAAAAGGTCCAATATTTAAATATGCTGTGATATAATTATTTTTTTAAATAAATTTAAAAGGTTAAATGTAGAGTGAGCAACTTTTCAGAACCATTTAGTGCCGATCTTCACATTCATTCAAAATTTTCGAGAGCTACAGCGCGCAACCTCGATATTGAAAATATATACATATGGGCCCAACTGAAGGGCATAACCGTTGTAGGGACCGGAGATTATACTCATCCGGAGTGGATCGTAGAGATCATTCAAAAATTGGAACCGGCGGAACCGGGTCTGTATAGACTGAGAGCGGATATTGCCCGTTGCTGTGATGAATTTGTGCCGGCCTCCTGCCGGGCCCCCGTCCGGTTTATGTTAAGTTGTGAAATCAGCAATATATATAAAAAAAAGGGACGCACTCGAAAAAACCACAACCTTGTTTTTTTTCCGGATATAGAACATGTGCGCCGCTTCAATAGCCGTCTGGAGACCATCGGAAACATCCATTCCGACGGAAGACCCATCCTCGGTCTTGATGCTCGAGATCTGCTTGAGATCGTATTGGAAACATCCGAAGATGGGTTTCTCGTCCCGGCCCATATATGGACACCGTGGTTTTCAATGCTGGGATCGAAATCTGGGTTCGATTCCATCCAGGAGTGTTTCGAAGATCTAAGCTCCTATATTTTTGCCGCTGAAACGGGTCTGTCCTCTGATCCGCCTATGAACTGGCGGGTGTCCGATCTGGATCATATCACCCTTATTTCCAATTCAGATGCCCATTCACCGTCAAAATTAGGTCGCGAAGCCAATCTGTTTAAAACGGAAATCAACTATTACGCCATTCGGGCGGCCATGGAAAATGGAGATGAAGATCAATTTGCAGGAACGGTTGAATTTTTTCCCGAAGAGGGAAAATACCACGTGGACGGCCATCGTAAATGCGAGGTCTGTTTTACCCCTGCTCAGACCCACTCTCACATGGGTACTTGTCCGGTTTGCGGAAAACCGCTGACACAGGGGGTATTGCATCGTGTGGAAGACCTGGCCACGCGTCCTGAAGGATTCCAGCCGAATCGTTGTTTTCCGTTTTACCGGCTCATCCCACTTGATGATCTGCTGGCAGACATATTCAGGATCGGTTCCCAATCCAAAAAAGTAAAACGAACCTACCGGGCACTGTTGGAGACGTTAGGCAATGAATTAAATATTCTTCATTCCCTGGAGAGGGAAACCATTGAATCAGCCGGGGTACCGCTGCTTGCAGAGGCCATTGTCCGCATGCGAGACAATCGAGTATCTTTTTCTCCGGGCTATGACGGGCTTTTCGGAACCGTTCAACTTTTTTCTGACTGTGAAAGGGATCGATTGATTGGACAGCGGGGCCTTTTCTCTGGTTTTGATAAAAAACTTGAATCGGCTGAGCTTGATAAAACGTCAACTCGCTGTAATTTTGACGATAATTTACTGAGTTCAGCGACTCCGGAGTCGGATGAACCTTTAAAAAGGGCGATATCCTTAAACGCGGAGCAGCAAAAAGCCGTGGATCATCCGAACGGACCGTTAATGATCCTTGCCGGACCGGGGACGGGAAAGACCCGGACGCTGACACGTAAAATTGCCCGCCTGATTGAAAGCGGCGTTGATGTCAAGCATGTGCTGGCAGTGACCTTTACCAATAAGGCGGCAAAAGAAATGAAAGGAAGGCTTGCTGCCATTCTGGGTAAATCACGGTCGCTCCCCTTTGTGGGAACCTTTCATGCTTTGGGCTATCGCATTTTGACCCGTTCCATGTCGGATGCCATGCTGTCGGTTGCGGATGAAGAGACCCGCAGCGTTCTGGTTCGTGACGCCATGGCCTTAAATGGCTTGTCAAAAAAAGGGTTGGCAATCAGCCTGGATGAAATGAAGGGGTGGATTGTTTCGGCCAAACAGAAGATGCTCTCCAGCAACGATCCACTCGACGGGGTGTGTCCTCATGACCGGTTGGCCCAGTTCGTTTGCAGCTATGACACCTATGAACACTTGCTTCGGATTCAAACCCTTGTGGATTTTGAAGATTTAATTTTCCGAGCGGTTTCTCTGCTGGAAAAAGACCCGGATTCGTGTGATCGGTATGCGGGCCGCTTCAGCGATATTTTTATCGACGAATACCAGGATATCAACGCCGGACAGTATCGGCTCGTCAGGTTGCTGGCAGGGGATCATGCCAACATCCGCATTATAGGTGACCCCGATCAATCCATATATGGTTTCAGAGGATCGGATGTCGACTGTTTCAAATGGTTCAAACAGGATTTTCCTGTCGCCCAGACAATTGTATTGAATAAAAATTATCGGTCCTCCCGGACGATTCTGGAAATTTCAGCTCAGGTGATCAAAAAAAATACGCCGTTGCTTGAAAGCGGGGGCCGACATGCGGTTTATTCGGATATGATGGGCGAGGGTCACATCCCTGTTATGCAGTTGGCTTCGGAAAATGCCGAAGCTGTTGCCATTGGAAAAACAATTGAAAAGATGATTGGAGGGATCGGTTTTTTTTCTTTGGATTCCGGAGCTGCGGATGGCACTGTGGATCAGGGGCGGTTGAGTTTTTCTGATTTTGCTGTTTTGTTCCGGACACGCAGTCAGGGCAAGGTGATTTTAAAATTCTTGGAAAAAGCAGGCATTCCCTGTCAACCCATAGACCGGAATAGCGTTCTGGATCACCCTGGGGTAAAATCAGTCATTTCGGTTTTAAGGCTGCTACACGGCGTGGGCCTATTTTATGACCTTCAAGCCGCCGCAGGGGTGTTCAATTCCCCGGTTTCGATTAAGAGTATAGAAATTCTCAAATCCTGGTCTTACCGTAACAAGCTTAGCTTGGCGGAAGCTCTGGTTCAATCTTGCCGGCTGCCTGTTCCCCATATGGGACACTCACGTCAGCAGAAACTATATGCGTTTGTCGGACGAGTATCCTGTTTTAAGAAAAAAATTGATGGCCTGTCGATTTCGGAAACCGTTGACTTGCTGCTACGAAAGACCATTTTGAGGCGGAAATATAGTGGTGACCCGTCGTTTGATCGTGGCATCAACCACCTCCTGGAAACGGGCAACGCCTATCAAAAAGATACTGCCGGGTTTCTGGCGGCAATAGCCCTGTCCAAAGATGCGGACACCTATGATCCTCGTGTGGAAAAAGTGTCCCTGATTACCATGCATGCCGCTAAAGGATTGGAATTTCCCGTTGTTTTTATCGCCGGGTGCGAGGATGGTTTGATACCCTACCGATCAAACAACCGGCCGACAGACATGGAAGAAGAACGGCGGCTGTTTTATGTGGCCCTGACCCGGGCGAAAAGACACCTGTTAATAACCAAAGCCGACCATAGACGGGTGAACGGCCAAAAACAGCCCAGACAAGTATCCCCGTTTCTGGAAGATATTGATAATCGTTATAAACGGTTTTCCTTCCCAGGTGCAAAGAAAACTGAAAAGCCAACCCAGGAACAACTTTCCCTTTTTTAGAGAGGATATCCATGTCCAACGATCCCCTATTCTCCTGTGAATTGAAAAATGGACTGACGTTGCTGTGTTGGGACCATTCAAAAAAAATAGCCGCCGATCGCTGGACCGTCTGTGTGATGGTCGAGATAACCATCCCCGTGGAGAAAAAATGGTTCGGCAACAATCCTGTGGATGAGGAAAACTTCAGAAAGATCAGATGTGAATTGGGCGAATCCGTTATTTTTCAACAAAAAAAAGAACGACAGTTTGTCAGTGTTGATAAAAAAGATCAACGGGTTAAAGAATTATGCGACAACGCCGAGGAAACAGGAAGAAAATATCTTGGCCGTGACGATTTTGCAGCCAAATACATCCTCAAGGTGCATGCTGACCAGCAACGCCGCCGGAACAAGTGACATGAAAACCGGTGCCCTGATTCCCATGAACCGGCCGGAGCGAATTTTGGAAAAGGTGCGTGGTTATCTGGCGGATATGGAGGCGTTTCTTGCCGAACCGGCCGATGCCGTTGCGGTCCTGTTGGATGCTTTGCCCCTCGCCGACAAGGCGCTGATATTGAAAATGCTTCCCCTGCTTGGATACGCCGGAAAAGAGCGAGTTTTATGGCCTCTCTATCACTTTATGCTTGAGGCCTCGAAGGATGAACAGGTTTGCCATGCGGCAGCCGTTCAATTGGGCCTTGCCGCGTCCTTGAGCAATGACCCCTCAGCATTGAAAGCCGCGTTGATTGAAAAACTGAACCACCCGAAGCCCTCCGTTCGGAGCAGCTGTGCGCTGGCTCTCGGCTGGGAGGGAAACTGGCCGGCAGTGACTTCGCTCATGGTCCATATGCCTGATCCGGATCGGAATGTTCAGGACGCGGTGGTTGCAGCCCTATCGTCGGTGGGTGATGTGCGCGTATTGGATTTATTAAGCGCCCGTCTGGAAACCGGAACCGTGGAGGAACAGCGTAGTATCTTGCTGAACCTCTGGCGGTTTGCGGAACAGGTTCCCCGCGTTGAAGCGGTTTATCTCGGCTGTATGGAAATGCTGTTGCCGGAATTACGTGTGGATGCGTTGTCCGGCTTGGCCCTGCTTCCCCTCTCCACGACGATCCTTAAGCGCTACCGTCAATTATTAGGAGATGAGGACCTCCGGATTCGCCGTCAGGTTCTGGAAAACCTTTCGGCGGAAGCGCCGGTCGACGATGAGCAGCTGAAAGCAATCCTTTACGGGCTGCTGACAGACGAAGATGCTCAAATCCGGCAGGCAGCCATTCGGCTCCTGGCCAGGAGCTAAACATTTCCACACCAATAATTCCTGCTCCTGGAAAAAGTCAGCGCCCGTCAACGCCGAAAAAAAAGATGTGCTGTCGGGTCAGGTTTCAATGAGATGGTTCTGGATGGCAAAGCGGGACAGGTCGGCGTTGTTGCGCAGCTTTAATTTCTTCAGCAGGCGGAATCGATAGGTATCTACCGTTTTGATGCTGATATGATAGGCCGAGGCGATCTCTCGGTTGGTGTTTCCCAAGGCAAGGCGTCTCAACACCTGGAGTTCCCTTGTGGAGAGGGAGTCCAGTGGGCTTTGGGTCCTGTTGCCTTTGGCGACTCTGAGGGCCAGTGCTTCAGCGGCGTCGTCCGTTAAAAACAAAGAGCCGGAATGGACTTTACGAATGGCTTTGACCAACTGCTCCGGCGCACTTTGTTTGGTGATGTAGCCCATTGCACCGGTTTCGATAGCCCGAACCACATACTGATGTTCTTCGTGCATCGTCAACACCAGAATGGGCACCTCCGGGAACTCACTTTTCAGCTGGGTGATTACTTCCAAGCCGTCTAAAATAGGCATGGAAATATCGATAACCGCCACATCCGGTTTCTCTTTACGCACCGCCAGCACCGCCTCCCGACCATCCGACGCTTCGGCCACCACTTCGATGTCTCCGCTCTCTTCGACGATTCGTCGAAGTCCGGCGCGGACAATGCTGTGGTCATCGGCAAGTAGAACCCGGATCATGATGGTCAGCTTTCAGTTAAGGCCACGGTGAAACAGATCCGGGTTCCTCCTCCGGGTCTGGATTGTACATCAAAAAAACCTCCCAGCAGGTTGGCTCGCTCCCTCATATTTGTCATACCCAAGCCTTCGGCGTCACATAGGGCTTCCGGTTCGAAGCCCGTGCCGTTATCCTTGATGGTGAGCGATAAATTGCCGTTTTCAAAAGACAGGGATACCTTGGCGCGGGTCGCTGATGCGTGGCGGGCAACATTGGTCAACGCCTCCTGTGAGATGCGGTATGCGGCCGTAGCAAGATTACCGCGGATTTCCGGACCGTCATCGTGTTCAAACACACAACTGATGTCATACCGCTTTTCAAAATCAGCGGTATACCATTCAATCGCCTCCACCAGCCCCAAATGATCCAGAACGCCCGGCCGTAAACGGATGGCCAGGCCGCGAACCTCTTCAATGGTTGTATCGATGAGTTCACACATTGTCAATGCACGGGCCGAGGCGGTCGGGTCGGATCTGTTCACGCGATTGCGGATCCAGACGGCTTCCATGCGAAGCGCGGTAAGCACCTGTCCCAGTTCATCGTGAAGCTCGCGGGCCAGATAGGCGCGCTCTTTTTCCTGATTGGTCATGATGCCGGCCGAGAGTCGCCGCAGTCGTTCCTGGGCTTTTTTAAGCGCGGTGATGTCGGTGGCAATGCCACAAACACCGGTCACCCGACGTTTGCCGTCGTAAAGGGGAAACTTGGTGCTCAAATAGGTATGCGCTTTATCGTCGATAACGATGCTTTCTTCCACCTGGATCGATTGTTTTTCGCGAAGGACCCGGTCGTCATTTTTAAAGAACTGGTCGGCGAGATCAGGGGCGAGAAATTCCTGGTCGGTTTTCCCTTGAACGTCAGAGGAGCGGATGCCGAACAGTTCTTCGAATTTTGAGTTGACCATGGTATATTTACCGTTTGCATCTTTGATATAGACCACGGCCGGTGTGTACTGAAGAATTCCCGAAATTTCACGCGTGCGTTTGCGCACCTGACTCTCAAGGTCTTTGGAATAGCGGCTGAGCGCTTCCTTGGCTTCCTGAAGCGCCCGTTCGGCTTTGTTTCGCTCGGTGACGTCAATGGAGACGGCAAGGGACCTGAAGGTCTGTCGCTGCTCATCACGGTCGGTAATGGCGGAAATCTGAACCTCGACAAGCTCATTGTTTTTCTTGATAAACTGATAGGGGATGTCCTTGATGAAACCGTCTTTGAAAAAGGTGGGAATGATTGTTTCCACTGCATATTTACGGGAATCCGGGGAAAGATAGTCCGTGAGCTTTTTGCCAATGACCTCTTCTCGTGTGTATCCGAGGGCATCAGACCAGTAGTTGCTGATACTGACCAGGTTTCCATTTTTATCGATGGAATGCAGCATGGCCGGGGTATGGTGGTATAAGGATCGATATCGCTCTTCGCTTTTTCGAAGCGCCTGTTCCACGGTGCGGCGTCTGGCGATTTCCAAACTGGCATGGCGGTAGAGGAAAAAAATAGATGCCCCCAGTAACAAACACAGGATGATGATCACCGGCTGAATGATTTTCAACAGGGGTTCGGAAACCAGTTTGGATGCGGCTTTTAGGTCGTACAGATGGACAATTTTCCAGCCAGGGTAGTCGTCGACGGCAGTCTGGTGAAACAGATATGGTTTTCCGGAAGCATCAATAACCTCTTTATTTCCATTTTTTCGGAGTCCCGTCCAGTGCCAGGGGCCGTTACCGAACTGTCGAGTTTGCCGCAATCGCCTGATATCATCACGTTTCAACTGCCACATGAGCTGGTACAGCCAGTCAGAGCGGCTGGAGATAAAAATTATCCCCTGGGGATCCACGACCAGCTGGATACTGGTTTCCTCCGGAGTCAGTTCCTTTTCAACGAAAAAAATGGATGCCTTGATGACGACAACGCCCAACGGGGTGTCGGAGCGTTCCGGGTAAACGGGGTAGCTGTAGTACGCACCCCGTTTTCGTGAGGTCGTGCCCAGGGCCAGGTAACTGGCCGGAAGCCCCTGCATGGCGTCCTGAAAATAGGGACGGAAGGAAAAGTTCATACCCACAAAGCTGTCTGGATCGTTCCGATTTGACGAGGCAAGTGTATTCCCACGGAGGTCCATGAGGTAACAGACCTCCACATCCAAGGTTTTTTTGAACAGATCCAGCAGCGCATTGGCGGCGCTCAAAGTCTTCAGGTCGGGGTGAACCAGCACATCCACCAGGGGCTGCATTGCCGCCAAAACCCGCACGGGTTTGATATTTTCGGAAAAAAAGGCGGACAGATTTTTTTTGGTGGTCTGCAGCCGATTCAGGGCGTTGCGTTCCGCCTCCTGAAAGGCGTACTCTTTCAATGTGCTATAGTACAGATACCCGGCAATGCAGGCGGAGAGGAAGGCCAGCAAAGAAAGCACCCTCAAAATAGATCTCAGCTTCATCGATTAAGGCCCCAGCTGTGATGGGTCCTGCCGGACGGGAAGGTGTGTTGAAACGGCAGAACAGGATGCAATAAGACAACGGCGTGGTCACGGTTACATGTCGGATTTGAAAAAAGACTCGGCATCTACGATGGTATCCGGCTTTTTCGTGTATTCGGTAGGAACGGAGCCCTCTTTAAAACATTCGAACAGGGTTTTTCGGGATTCGGGGATAGGCAAAAGGCCGGTTTCCGAATCGATCTTCGCAAAAACCACGCCCTCGGGAACCTGGAACATACGTACCGGCTTGTCTTTCAAAACCCTCTCCATGAAACCCAGCCAGATCGGGCTGGCGGTTCGTGACCCGGTCTCTCCCTTGCCTAACGTTTGCCCGTTGTCGTAACCCACCCAGACGCCGGAGATGAACCGAGGTGTGTATCCGACGAACCAGGCATCCTGAAGGTCATTGGTCGTTCCTGTTTTTCCGGCCACCGGCCGGTTCAATGCCTTAACCCGCTTGCCGGTTCCCTCTTTCACCACACTTTCCAGCAAGCTGGTCATGATGTAAGCGGTGCTTTTGTCGATGACCCGTTCCCTTGACGGGTTCATTTCTTCGAGGATATTACCGAAGCGGTCTTCGATTTTGGTGATGAAGGCCGGCTCCACCAGATAGCCTTGGTTGGCGAAGACGGCATAGGCATTTACCAGTTCTAAAAGAGACACTCCGGAAGAACCCAGGGCAATAGAGAGATCCCGGGCCAGCTCGGATTCAATGCCCAACCTCCGTGCGTAGTCGAGACAGTAGTCGATGCCAATTTCCTGGAGGATTTTAATGGTAACGACGTTGCGTGATTTGACCAATGCCTCGCGAAGCAGGGTCGGGCCGTAAAACTTCTTCCCGTAGTTTTTGGGTTTCCAGGTGAAGTCATTGACCTCGTCCTTGAAGACAATGGGGGCGTCGATGATCTCCGTGGCGGCGGTTAATCCCTTGTCCAGCGCGGCAGCGTAAATGATGGGTTTAAACGCGGAGCCCGGCTGGCGGCGGGACTGAATGGCTCGGTTGAACTGGCTCTCCATGAAGTCGCGCCCGCCCACCATTACCTTTACCAGGCCGGTTTCCGCTTCGATGCACATGAGGGCGCTCTGGG
Source organism: Desulfosarcina sp. (assembly GCF_033791525.1). Classification (GTDB taxonomy): domain Bacteria; phylum Desulfobacterota; class Desulfobacteria; order Desulfobacterales; family Desulfosarcinaceae; genus Desulfosarcina. The sequence goes on along the minus strand of NZ_JASJGN010000302.1, from coordinate 1,461 downwards.
TATCGGGGACTTGGTCCAGGGAAACCTCCCACAGATCCCCGGACGCCTGCTTCTTAACCACCCGCAGCAGAATCACGTCCCCCGTTTTCAGCACCCGGCCGACCTTTTTCACCTGAGCCTGGTAATAAGCCAGGTTCGGGTTGGGTTTGCGCGCCCAGCGGATGTCTTCAATGGAAACGGTCCCGCGAGCATCGCCCATACGGACGGTGGCGGTCCCAGCCTTGTCGTTCACATCGATGACCACCCCTTTGGTCGATGACCCCTCGTCCAGCGGGGTTTCCTGCAGCGCGGCTTGAAGTTCATCGCTGAAGCTTTCAATTTCCTCGGGTGCCAGATGGGCTTCCGGTCCTCGATACCCTAATCGGCGATCCAGTTCACGAAGGCCTTTTTCGACCTCCTGGCGGGCGGCCCTCTGCATTTCGATATTGACAGCCGCGTAAATCTTGAGGCCCTGGGTGTAAAGGGCGTCTTCGCCGTATTTTTTTTCCACGTACCGCCGGATGTGTTCCGTGTATATGGGAACCTTTTCAATATACCAGTTGCGGCGCGGCTTGATGTCCATCTTTACGTCGATGGCCTCGGTCACCTCGGTGTTATTGATGAACCCTTCGGCCAGCATTCGGTTCAGCACGTAGATCTGCCGCTGTTTGGCCCGCTCGGGAAATCGGAACGGGGAGTATCGGCTGGGGGCCTGGGGCAGTCCGGCCAGAATGGCACACTCGGCCAGGTTCAGTTCGTTGACCGATTTGCCGAAGTAATTTTCAGCCGCTGCCTCAACGCCATAGGCGCCGTGGCCAAGGTAGATCTGGTTCAGATATAAGTAAAGGATCTCTTCTTTTGAGAAGGTCTTGTCGATCCGATAGGCTAAAATGGCCTCCTTGATCTTTCGCTCGTAACTGCGCTCGGGGGTCAGCAGAAACGATTTGGTGACCTGCTGGGTGATGGTGCTGCCCCCCTGGACAATGGCTCCCGCCTCGATATTTTTTAAAAAAGCCCGAATGATGCTGAACAGATCGATGCCCTGGTGCTTGTAAAACCGGGAATCTTCAGCGGCGATGAAGGCCTGCTGGAGCTGGATGGGGATGGATGACAGGGGAACCACAATGCGCCGTTCCTTGTAGAATTCGGCGATTTTACGGTTGTCGTCAGAATAGACGGTCGTGATGATGGACGGGTGGTAGTCCGTAAGCGACGTGATTTTCGGCAGGTCGTCGCTCAAATAGAAATAGACGCCCACCATGGCCGATGCGCCCAGAAACATCAATATGACAGCCATGAGTAGCGACCATTTGGCGAGACGGCCAATGATCGCACCCGGTTGGTGTCGTGCCCTTTTTTTCAGAATCTGAGAAGCGCTTTTTTCTTTAGGCATGGCAGATTTTTAAAACCCGTTCTTGTTTCGACATCAGCGGCGGCTGCGCAAACGAACCCCTGGTCCGAGCCCGGATGTAATAACCGCAT
>NZ_JASJGN010000301.1:0-19814 GCF_033791525.1 Desulfosarcina sp. | reverse complement strand
CGATCAAAAAGGCCCTTGCGGGTGACGCGATGCCGGCCCCGTTCATCGTCAACTAATACCCATCCATAAAATGGTAGCTTGGGGTGAGGATTTCGGAAGCACGAAGACACAGAACCAAACCCCAAGATGCCATATCCTCCCGGCCTTAACCACACCCACCGAAAGCCGTTAAGTAACGTTACCTTACGTTATCTCTGCGCAAATGTAACGTTTATGACGGTGCCCATGCACCGACCAATCTTTGCCCCTGATGCCGACATTCGGAGTTCTGCCGTCGGTTCATATCTCCAAACCCCCTCACCGATCCAGGTGGCATAATAATTGATTTAATTAAATTAGATCAAATTGGATCATTTGGTGAATCGAAGCAATCCTGGAAAGCCGGAATAACCGATGGATAGTAATAAGGAGACAAACCATGCAAAGACTGTTTGAAACGATGACTCTGGGGAATTTGACCTTGGCAAACCGGTTTATCTTTCCGCCGGTTAAAACGGCCTACGGCACGCCGAAGGGCAATGTGACCGATCGGCATCTGACGTATTATCGACAAATTGCCGAAAATGGGCCGGGCTTGCTGATCATTGAGCCGGTGGCGGTCACTGTGGAGGGCAAGGAACATCCCAAACAACTGTGCATCCATCTTCCGGAAAGTGCTGACGAACTGAAAAAAATCGTAGATGTGATTCATGCCAAAAACCGGTTGGCATGCCTGCATCTCAACCACGCCGGTGCGGCGGCCAACCCCAAAGCAACGGGCGTCAACCCCAAAGCGCCATCGGCCATGACCTGTCCGACCACCGGCGCGACATCCGAAGTACTGACCGAACCGGAAATCGGCGCCATCGTGGACGGATACCGCTCGGCAGCGCAAAAGGCCGTGGCTGCCGGTTTCGACGCGATTGAAGTCCAGGGCGGCCACGGATATCTATTGTCGCAGTTTCTCAACGGGAAAACCAACCAACGAACCGACCGTTACGGCCAAAACCGCTTGCTGTTCGCCCAGACGGTTCTATCGGCGGTAAAAGTGGGCGCCCCCGACCTGCCCTGTATACTGCGCATTTCCGGCAATGAAATGTCGCCGGCGTTCGGTATCTCGCCGGAGGATCTGGCGCCCCTGCTAAAGTATGCGACCGCGACTGGAATCTGCGCCGTTCACGTGGGAATGGGGTCGGCATGCTTCAGTCCGCCATGGTATTTCCATCACGCCCGTTTGCCGGAAAAGCCCCAGATCGATTCACTGGCCTGGGTCCGCACCCAAACCGATTTGCCCTTGATTGCGGCCGGCCGGATGGGCCGCTTGGACCGCGCTGTCCAGGTAATCGATGAAGGTCTGGCCGACCTGGTCGCACTGGGCCGCCCCCTGATTGCCGATCCCGACCTGATCGAGAAGTGGCAATCAGGGAAACCCGATGAGGTGAAAGCATGCGGGTACTGCCTGCAGGGATGCCTGCACCGTGTCAAAAATGGAGAGCCCATCGGTTGCAACGTCAATCCGGAGATCGGGCAGCCGGCCTTAGAACAATCAGCTCACCCCATGAATGTTCTGGTGGCCGGCGGCGGGCCGGCCGGGATGAGCGCCGCCCTGTACCTTTCCAAACGCGGGCATCGCGTCACATTGGCCGAAAAGGAAAAGCAGCTCGGCGGGCAGTTCAACCTGGCGTGGCAGGCACCGGGCAAACAGAAGATGCAAGACAGCCTGGACAATCTGGCATGCAGCGCAATAGCCAATGCCGAGGTCGTGCTGACCGGAAGAGCCGTGGACAAGGACCTGGTGGCTGACATCCAGCCGGATCTATTGGTATGGGCTACCGGGGCACATCAGAAAATTCCTGAGATTAAGGGACTCGACAGCCAGTACAACATGACGTCCATAGAATACTTCAGCGGCGCGAAACTGGTCAAGGGTCCGCGGGTCCTGGTGATCGGCGCCGGCCGGACCGGGCTTGAAATCGCGGAGAAACTCGGTGCGGAGGGCCTGGATGTGACCGCCACCAAACGCACGGATCCCATCGGCAGCATGATGGAGATGATCACCAAAAAGCTGACCCTGATGCGCATCGACCAAATGAACAACGTGGCCCTGATGCCTCACACGGCGGTCAAGGCGTTCGAAAGCGACCGGGTGGTGGTGGAAAAGGATGGCGAAACCATGGCCTTGGAACCGTTTGAGACGGTCATATTGGCTTCGGGGATGCGTTCCGCACCGGGGCCGGAACCGGCCATGGAACAAGCGGCGACAGCCGTTGAGGTGATCGGTGACGCTGAAAAGGTCCTGGACATTTACACGGCCGTTCATGCCGGGTATTCGCTGGCTCTAAAGTACTAGGAGGTTTTACATGACTGACATATCCTTTGCAGACATTGCGATCGTTTCTTGTGGCACCCTGAGTCTCGAACTGAAACATCTAAGGGCCGAAGGGTTTCTGGATACGGAACATTTGTTTTTCACGACACCGGGACTGCACGAAGACATCCATGAACTAGAGCGTCAACTGCTTGATCGGATTGCCAAAGCCAGGGAAAAAGCGGGCAAGGTCCTGGTGGTCTACGGCGGCAAATTCTGCTACGTCAATGCCGACGAACCGACCCGCACCATGCAGCAGATCATCACCGAGCAGGGAGCCGGTGTGGCCCGGATTCAAGCCACCCACTGCATGGACATGCTCGCCAGCGAAGCCGAACGGGAAAGGATTGCCGCCGAAGTAGCCGGTGGAGAAAAGGTCTGGTGGATGACTCCCGGCTGGATCAAGTTTCGCCACAAGGTTTTCAAGGGGTGGGACAAGGGGCTGGCCAATGAAAACTTCCCCAGGCATTCCGGCGGCGCCGTTGTTCTGGATGGGGTGGGCTACCTGGACACCTATATGGCCGAGCATCCGGAAGATTTTCTGGACTATTCTGACTGGATGGGGATTCCCATCATCCCCTATCCAGTCAGCCTTGACCGCTTTAAAATGCTGCTTAGCGAGCAAGCGGAAAAGCTGCATGGCAACGGCGTGCAAGGGTAGCCTGACTACCGATGCTATCTTACAGTCTCAAAGATTCACTTCTGATCAAGGTCTTCAATCTTGTATTTGGGCTCGGTGTGGGAGGAAGGCTTCTATCTTTGGGACTATGATAGCATGCGATCATACCGTACCCGGTGAAGCCTGGCCGTTTGGACCCTCTCCGCGGCAAGCCGCGGGGAATCCTCACCGTAGGGATAAAAAATCGATCTCCAGTTCGCTCGCTAACCCCGCCGCAAGCGATGGGGTTAGCGCTTGCTATCGCGGTTCAAATCAATGCTTGCCGATGCATAACCCCATCCCGGATTCAGGGGAAATTTTCATCACCTTCATCACCCATAGATAGTCAACATCCCCGGGTACACCCGGGGATATTTATTTTAGTCAAATGACTTAAATATTGCTTGACATCATGTTTCTCAGCAATTACGTTTTAGTCAAATGACCACTATCTGGAGAGAACAGCGTGCCGAGACCCAAAAAACCAAGATTCGTATCCGGTTACCCGACCATCGCCGCCTTTGTCCCGCAGGGAGTGCCGATCACCGGGGAGGTGATGCTGTCGGTCGAAGAACTGGAAGCGATACGATTAAGCGATTTCGAACATCTAGACCAGGAATCGGCGGCCAACCTCATGCAGGTGTCCCGCCAGACCTATGGCAGGATTTTATTCACTGCCCGCGGTATCGTCGGTGAAGCACTGGTCACCGGCAAAGCCCTGAAAATTGCCGGCGGCGACTATACCATGCGCCGTGGTGGCCGAAGGCATCGAGGCCGGGGTCGGCGGGGCCGCATGGGTGGGCAAGAATAACATGAGCATGCCGGCGAAGGATAACGATGAGGTCTTTTTTTTGAGAATTTAGAAGTTTGAAAAACAGTGAACGGTGAACAGATACCCTAAACAGGAGGGAGGTGAATCATATGCCCAGAGGAGATGGAAAAGGCCCGGACGGACAGGGCCAACAATCAGGCAGAGGACAGGGTCCCTGCGGCCAAAACGGCCAGCCGGCCCAACCGCAAGATCAAGGAGGAAGACGCGGCGGTCGTGGTGCCGGCCAGGGTAAAGGCCGGGGTGGCGGTCGTGGACAGGGACAAGGTGGCGGTTCGGGAGGCGGTCGCGGTGGCGGTCGCGGTCAAAACCGTTGAACAAAAACCCAAACAAGGAGGAACGTATCATGCCACGATTAGACAGAAGCGGTCCCATGGGGGCCGGACCCATGACCGGCGGTCGCAGGGGAACCTGCGGGCGCGCAGGAGGGCCAACCGACATGCCGGTTTACGGCGGCGGCTATGGCAGGGGCATGGGTTTCAGGCGCGGATATGGCAGGGGCCGTGGTTACGGGTTCGGACCGGCCTACGGCGCCGTTCCCTATCCGCAGGCCTATGGCAACAGGCACCCGGTAAGCAAAACCGATGAAATGGAGATGCTGCGGGCCGATGCCGAGGCCATGCGCCAATCCCTTGAATCCGTTCAGCGTAGAATCGCCGAACTGGAAAAGGATGAGTCCCAATAGCAACTGATCGGGGGTACCGGCCTGAAGGGAGCTCACATCCAACGCCCCTACAACCCGGTACCCCACTGTCGTCACCCCGAAAGGAGCAACCAATGGCTATCGAAGTATTGATCAAACGACGATTTATCAATGAAAAAGAAGCGGCGCTGGCCCCCCTGATCGTCCGCTTACGCTCCCTCGCACTGGCCCAGCCCGGCTATATCTCCGGCGAAACCTTAAAGTGCATCGATCCAGCCGGTGAAGACGAATACCTGGTGAGAAGCACCTGGCGCTCCGTGGAAGATTGGAAAACCTGGCTTCACAGCGACGAACGGACCACGATCCAGAACGAAATCGACACCATCACGGGTGAAGAAACCGAATACCGCGTCTATGAACCCCTGGTCGGCGGTATTATGCCAGCGTATAAAGAAGAGAAGCGAAACGTGCCATCAACGGATATTCCCCTATAACGGTGATGTTAAAGTCAGCCCAGAATCTTTCCGACTCTCGCTTGTCGGGTCATTGCGATTTTCTGTGTCTTTCGCAAATGTAAAGTAACGCTGCCGCCACGAGCAATGCACCCAGCACGTTCACGCCAAAATCCCACCAATAGAATAACGCCGAACACGGGGATAATGCTGAAGAACTGCCTTGCGGCTTTACAGAACTTAGGCAGCTGAAGACCAGCTATTGTGGCAATTTGCATGTCCGGTTGTTGGGGAGCCCCAGTCATTTGAGGAAACGCACGCCGCCTGTATTTCACAATGTTATCGATTGCGCTGGCGCCAAGACCCGGCGTGGTGGCGGGAATTACGATTTTCATTTTTTATCCAGAATTGGCACTATTTCTGCTGCTGTTTTTTAGTGAAAGGAAAATCGTTCATGGCTTTCGAGAATGAAAACGGAAAAAATGGCAAGCATCAGACGATTCCTACCGCCTCTAAAAAAGCGCTGACTCAGAAACGGCCTGCGAAAACCTGGATGGTGAAGAGGTTTTTTGCATGGATTGCTCGCGGTGCGAATCAATCCACTACCGGGATAACGTCCTGTCCGACTTGACGGGTCAGGCATTAAAACCTGCCAGGTCGGCAGGATTTATAAACCGCCAACGCCTTGAAAATCGGTTCTTTAGATGTTTGATTTCGGATCAGATACGATCTTCACACCAAAATCCGCTCATATTTTCTATGCGATTAAGGTAGGAATTTTGGGCAGTTTGATAAACTGTTTAAGGTAACGTCGAAATGACACCGCTCCCATCTCAAAAAGACCTCCGGCAAATGGCTTCCCGGTGGCTACCTTCCTCCCATGGCACCCACCGCTTTCAAATTCATACCGACACCACGGATTTCTTCCGCGTCGAATATGGTGATGTGGTTGTTCTTGGCGATAGCCCCTATCTCATTCGCCATAATGCCAGGGAAGGACGGTTTGGAATCGATGACGATGTCAAATTTTGGGTCAAGCGCGCCATTGATCTGAAAAACGGAAACCTGAAGATCCTCAAGCTGGTCTTTTACGAAAAGTTTACGAGCCATATCGGCAGCATCGCCTTCGAGTGCTTTCGCAGCCCCAGAAAAGAGGCTCGCATTCTGGATCTGGTTGCCGGCCATAAAAACTTCATGCATGGCCATGCCATAAAGGATCAAGCGGACAACCTCATTCGCGTGCTCGATTTTATCAAGGGTCAAACGCTTTATGATTATGTTGAGGGGCTTAGTCTGGACCATCAGACCTATTTTTACGAACGTTTGCCTGTCATTTTAACCAACTTTATTGAATGCATCGGGGCGATCCGTTTTCTTCACGAACATGGCGAAAAACACGGAGATATCCGGCGCGATCATATTCTGATAGATCGCCATAGCGGGCGGTACCGATGGATCGATTTTGACTTTAACTATCGGCACCGGGAAAATGTATACGGCTACGATCTTTTTGGATTAGGTAACGTGTTGATATTTTTAGTGGGTATGGGAGATATACTGCTGCCGGCGTTGAAGAGACAGGATCACCCTGCTCTGGATAGGCTGGCAGAAGACGATCTAAATATCGTGTTTAACAATCGCGTCGCCAATCTCAAAAAGATTTACCCTTACATTCCCGAGACCCTCAACCGGATTCTAATGCATTTTTCCAAAGGCGCGAATTGGTTTTATGAAAACACACTACAATTGTTGGATGATTTGAAAGCATACCAAACATCAACCTGAACGTTCTTGAAATCGAGGAGTGAAAAAATGATCAAGGATGAGACGGAATTTAACAAAAACATCCTGATTGCCGTGGACGAGTCGGAAAACGCCAGCCGGGCGGTATCCTACGTGGGTCAAATGCTTGCAGGGGTGCTAGGTTTTAAGGTGATAGTCCTGCACGTCATCAGTCAACCCGAAGAAGATTTCTTTTCTACCGCTGCTGAAAAAGACACATGGCTCGGCCAGTACAAGCTGAAAGTGGATGCCATGCTTAAGAATTATCGAAAACGTCTGATCGGTGATGGAATTGAACCGCAGGATGTATCGGTCCGTTCCAGGCTCCGCTACTGTCCCTCCCTGACGGAGTGCATTCTGGCGGAACGCAGCCAAATGAATTGCAGCACCATCGTGGTTGGCAGGCAGGGCATTTCACGAAGCGAAGAGTTTCTATTCGGCAGTGTCTCCAGCAAGATCGTCAACCATGCGCGCGACTGCACGGTGTGGGTGGTCGAATAACTTTAAAAAAGGAGTCCTTATCATGGAGAAAAAAGTCTTGATGGCTGTCGATGATTCGATCTACTCGAATCAATCATTGCGGTATGCAACCCACATACTCAGTGGTTCGAAAGATGTTACCTTTACCCTTTTTCATGCGCAACCGATGATTTCGCAATACCTTTTGGATGAGGCCAGAACCGATCCAAAGGCCAATGCAAGCCTAAAAAAGGTCATTAAAAAGAACACCGCGGAAGCACACATGCTCCTTAAAAAGCAAAAAGAACGGATGATCACAATGGGGGTCCCCAACAAACGCATCGAAGTGGTTGCCCAGCCAAGGATGATAGGACGATCAAAAGATATTCTGGAATATGCACGCAAAGGTATTTATGATGCCATCGTGGTGGGACGAAGGGGCCTGTCGCGGATTCAAAAAACTTTTATGGGCAGTACCAGTGCCGATTTACTGGAAAACGCCGACGTCATCCCGGTGTGGATGGTGGACGGAGACGTGACGAGCCAACGGATCCTGGTGGCGGTGGACGGCTCCGAAAGTTCGTATCGCGCGCTCGACCATGTTAAATTTATGCTCTCAGAAAACCCGGAGATAAAATATAGTCTCTTTCATGTATCCCCTGATGCAGAAGATATAGACGCAATATCTCTCGGAAAGGATGATCCTGACATTCAAGATATGGTTGCTAAAGGTTCGGAACGATTGATCAGGAAATTTTTTTCCGATGCAGAGCAACAATTAAAGAACGCCGATATAGCCGCTGGCCGGATTGAAATCAAAACCACCAAACGAAAGGCCAGAGTGGGCAAAATGATCCTCGAGGAGGCCAAGAAGGGAAATTACGGCACAGTGGTCGTCGGCAGGCGGGGAGCAGACCGTGCTCACTTCTTTGGAAGTGTTTCTCGCTATGTAACCCAAAGGATAACGGATCGCGCGCTTTGGCTTGTTTCATAGAAAAGGAGGTGCGTAAAATGCCCAGAGGAGATGGATCAGGCTCAAGCGGCCAGGGAACCTCAACAGACAAGGGAATGGGAAAAGGTCAAGGAAACGACCGCGGTCGGGGAGGTGGCTTTTCGGCAGGTCCCGGCGGATACTGCGCCTGCCCGAGCTGTGGGGAAAGCGTGCCACACCAAGTTAGGACTCCCTGCAATGAGCAGCGCTGCCCCAAGTGTGGAACGGCGATGACGCGAGAATAGATCTGGTTATTACGACGAATAGCTCTCCATTTTTGTTGTCCTGGGGCGATCACAGATTTATTATGTATTCAAACAGTAGCAAGAACATTAGAGACACAAGAAGAAAATGGAAATAAAAAAATAAAGGGGGTTAAAGCTATGCTAGAAATTAAGAAGATTCTCTTCCCATTGGATTTGACAGAAAATTCGTCAAAGATTCTGCCTTATGTATTGTCGCTCTCCGAGAAATATAACAGTCTCGTTTACCTACTGCATGTGGTGCAGGATCTCAATAAATGGGGCAAGCTCTATGTACCCCATCCTTCTATGGATAACTTCCAAAAAGAAGCCAATGAGGTCGCTAAAAAGGCCATGGACACAATTTGTGAAAATCAGTTGCAAAGCTGCCCCAATTTTCAAAAAAGGGTCGTTTCCGGAGATGCCGCAGATGAAATTCTAAAGGCCATTGAATCCGAAAACATAGACCTGGTAATTTTGGGAACACATGGCCGAAAAGGATTGGAGCACGTGATCTTTGGGAGCGTGGCGGAAAAAGTGGTTAAGAAATCACCGGTTCCCGTACTTTCAATCAATCCTTACCAACTCAAGTGAACTCACATTTCAAACCCTTGTAACCGATGGCGAACCGGTGTTGCATATCAATCTCGGCCATTATAGGGGGTAGATGGAATGGAAGACAAAAGAAAAAACTGGGTGTGTGCTCACTGTGGATACACGGCAGACGGCAGTTTCGTAGGAGATATCTGTCCCAGTTGCGGTCTGACTTACTGGAAATGTGATCGGTGCGGATTTCTCATTACGGCCGCAAAGCCGCCGGAGATTTGCCCAGAATGTGGCAAACGGTGCGATTTCATCGATGTCACTTGCTACCTTCCTGATTGTGGCGGTCCGGGTAATATTGATCCCAGATTGTAGGAAAAATCGCATCCCCTTTGGGGTGTGACAATCAATGGAAGGAAAGTAACGCCAAGCGCTTTACGGTGTTGGTCCAACGTACATATAAAGTGTTCTTTTTGCTATACCTATCCCTTCGCAGACCTGTTTGACTGATAATCGCTTTTCCGTTACCTTTAACTTTCTATCGGCTTACAAGGGCTTCACCATGTCCAAATTTTCTTTGGAAGTTTTAGAGCGGCGTGTGTTCCCATTTACTGAAACCGAAGACCCCGATGTTCTCTTAGGAGCTGCTTTCGGCGAAGATGTTGCGCTAACGCGAGTTGGAGGTGATGTCCTGATCTCCCATGTAGACCCAATCGTTGGTGCCATAGGCAACATCGGCTGGCTGGCTGTCCACGTGGCCTGCAACGACGTCGCCACCAGTGGAGCCCCTCCCCGCTGGATCCAGCTATTGGTTTTGGTTCCGACAGTGGGTGATGAGGATCTGCTGGAGCAAATCATGCGTGACGCTAATCGCGCAGCTAAGGAGATTGGCGTCTCCATCATCGGCGGTCACACCGGTTATACTTCTGGATTATCCAGGCCATTGGTCGCTGTCACCGCATTGGGATCAGCATCAGGCCGTAAGCTGGTTCGGACCAGCGGAGCTCAAATCGGCGACCATGTGCTGGTTACCAAGGGTATTGCCTTGGAAGGAACGGCCATTCTGGCTCAGGACTTTAGCGACGTAGCACTAAAATTGGGGTTAAGCGAAAGAGACATAGAGAAAGCGCACCACTTAATGAGCGAGGTGAGCGTTGTTCCGGAAGCCTTAGCAATCGCTGGACTGGGGGCAACGGCTATACATGACGTGACCCGTGGCGGACTTTTGGAGACCTTATTGGAGATTGCCCATCTATCAGGAGTCGGTATGGAGGTGGATCATTCCAGACTGCCAATCCGCCCTGTGGTTGCTCGCTTGGCCCAGACGTTCCAATTCGACCCGCTTCGGATGATTTCTTCCGGGACCCTGGCGGCCACTGTTCCGCCCGATAGGGTAAAGGACGTGAGGAATGCTTTGACAAAGATTGGGGTTCTTTTGTCCGATGTGGGTCAAGTTTCAGATGGCACCGGTGTGAGTCTCCTTCGCAAGGAAGAAACCAAACACTATCGTCAAATTCGGTGTGAAGAAGATGAATTAACCCGTATGTGGACCCTCTACCCACGGGAGGGGTAGTGATGGAATGGGTGTGAATTAAGAAAAAAGGTTTGAGCACGTGATCTTTGGGAGCGTGGCGGAAAAAGTGGTTAACCAATCACCGGTTCCAGTGCATCTCAATCAATCCTTACAAACTCGGGTAAGTTTACATTCCGTATGCGTTTTACCACTGAAAAAATTAAGCTTATTATTCAAGTGCTTGAACAGGCTGTCTCCGAACATCGCGGATGGCTTAATGATTGGCATCGCAGCCTGATATTCGGTCAACCATTAGCAAGTACATGTTTTTTAAAGGATTCTTACCGGAAATGTGGTTTTGGCCAATGGTACTACAGCCAGTCTTCCCCAATCTTGAGTGACCATTCGGTTTTTATATTAATTGGTCAAATCCACCGCGATTTGCATAATAAAGCCTTTGTCTTAGCTGATAAAATAAAACATTATGGAACTATTTCCATCAAAGATTACGATTTTTTCATAGCTAAGGAACAGGATTTCTCCAAAAAGATCTTTGACTTGAGAGATGAACTTCGTGAAGTCCTATTTGAAATTGATCCTCTGACAGATATTTTCAACCGGCAGGCTTTTTTTCGGATTCTCTCCTATGAATATGAACGAGCATCACGTACCGGTCAACCATGTTGCATTTGTATGGTAGACCTTGATCATTTCAAAGCCATAAATGACACTTATGGCCACCTGGTTGGCGATAGGGTGTTGCGGGCCGTTGCACACTACTTAACCGGCAAACTACGCCCCTATGATTCGATGTGTCGTTACGGTGGGGAAGAATTTCTTATCTGTTTACCAAATACGAAGCTGGACAAGGCCAAGAAAATTGTGAACCGGTTGCGGATTGGGTTGTTATCGCTACCTATTGACCTGGATAATGACAAACAAGTGAAAATTACAGCGTCTTTCGGTATTGCAAAAATGGCGATCAATATCACTATAAATGACAATATCATCCGTGCCGATGAGGCACTATACGCTGCAAAGTATGGCGGACGTAATCAAGCTATCGCATATGAAGAGATTAGGCCGGCCTTGAAAAATGCTCGAAGGAACGTAAAGTAAACGTACTCGCTCAATGGAAGGCATCCTCAATTCAACACGATAAAGTTGTGGTCCAAGAATTAAAAGAGTCTTGGTTCCCGGCGGTGTTTTTCTTTGTAGCGTCCCTGTACCCGATCGAAACAGTCTTCAAAGCACAATCAGAGGTCGCTTGTTTTCAGAAGAAGCGTTGTCAGGAATATGCAAAGAGCATGGTTTTAGATTCGAAAGTGTTCCTGTTGAAAATGTAGTTCTGCTTTATTTCAGGACAATCTTGCAGAAATAAAAAATTATTCGACGCCCCGCGATCTGATAATCAGCAAGGGTCGGTCTATGCTGTGTAATACGCCGGCGGCCACACTTCCATAAAAAACCCGGGAGAGGCTTCCCCGGCCGTGACTGGCCATTGCGATGAGATCCGCACCCTCCCTTGCGGCTGTATCAATAATTGACTGTACAACAGAGCCGTATGAAGAGACGATCTTTTTAGCGTTGATTTTTTTCTCCTTAAACACCCCCTCCAATCCGGCCAAATATGATTTTGCTTCCTTTTTGAGTCGATCGTGATCCTGCTGATACATCGATAGATCAACCACCTCATCATAGCCCAGCATCATTACATCCTCCACAATTCGCAGGAAGATCACTTTGGCACCAAAACGCCGGGCCAGTTCTTCCACATGGGGCAATATCGCCTCCGCTCGTTTTGATCCATCCAAAGGGACCAAGATTGTTTCATACATGGTGACCTCCTTTTATCTGTTGACTGATTTAACGGTTTTAAGGTAGCCGTTCAAAGGTTCAGGGTTCAGAGGTTACGGGTGCACCGAGAACCTCAGCCAAAGTGACCATTAACGGTAAACACTGATCCAATGAACGGTTACATGCCGGAGGTGCTTGCGCCACGATTGGCGGTCGAATCAGGACCTTGGTAACCTACGAGCAAGGTCAAGGAATGAAAGCCAACCCAGAACGGTGAACCCTGAACCTCTGAACGCTTACGTTTCAAGAGATATAATTTTATAAGAAGCAAAACACGAACCAACAGGTACGAAAAATGTTGACCGACGATCAAATCAAAAAAGTGGCTCTGGGCATTATCGGCGAGATTGCACCGGAAGCCGATATCGAAAATCTCGATCCTGCCCTTCGGTTCCGCGACCAGTTCGATTTCGATTCAGTTGATTTTATGAACTTCGCCGTTGCGCTTCAAGAACAGCTGAGAGTGGATATCCCCGAGGCAGACTACCCGCAACTGGCAACGCTAAAGGGTTGCATCGCGTATTTAAAATCCAAAATTGACCCATAGTCGTTCACGAATCCATCGCCCCTCACAGTGCCAATTCAACGACTAAAACACCGGGTTCTTCCGGGTCGCGCCGTTTGGTAAAACCGAATGCCTTGCAGAGCCTCAACATGGATCTATTCTCGGCCAACACCTCCCCGAAAATCTCGCCGATACCCCGGTTCTTGGCGTAATCGATAATGCGGCGCATGAGCATCGGCCCGAGCCCCATACCGGTCATGTCGCGCCGCAGGAGGATGGCGAACTCCGCGCGTTCGTTGTCCGGATCTGCCGCAAATCGCACCACGCCAAATAGCTCCGGTTCTTTTTGCCGCGGTTCTTTTTGAATAGGCGGCTCGCAAAGGACCATGGCCATCTCCCGGTCATAGTCGATCTGGGTCAAACGCGCCGCCAGTTTGTGGGATAAAATTTTCATGGGATGCAGAAATCGCAGGCGGATCTCCTCCATGGAGAGGTTGGCGAAAAGCGCTTGCAGGGACGGTTCGTCCTCAGGCCGTATGGGGCGCAGCAGCAACGTTTGGCCACCGGAAAGAGTAAGCGTCTCCTCGAGCTCCTTGGGGTATGGGCGAATCGCCAGGCGCTGGGTAGCGGAAAGATGCGACTTGACGACCTTAATACGTGCGTCCAGTGCCACGACACCCTGTTCATCGGCAAGCAGCGGATTGATATCCAGTTCGACGATATCTCCGATATCGCTGATCAGTTGCGACACCTTGACCAGGGTCAGCGCAATGCTGTCCAGATCTGCGGCCGGCTTGCCACGGTATCCTTCAAGCAGACGGTATACGCGCGCACGGGTCATCACTTCCCGGGCCAGGTGCATGTTAAGCGGCGGCAGGGCAATGGCCTTATCCTGAATGATCTCGACGGCTGTACCCCCCTGGCCGAACAGAATTACCGGGCCGAACTGCACATCATCACTGATCCCGACAATCAGTTCATGGGCGTTGGGGCGGTGAATCATGGGCTGAACGGTAAAACCGGTAATTCTTGCCCCGGGTTGGTTTTCCCGGATTCGTTCCTGCATGGCCCAGGCGGTTTTTTGAACCGATTCTACAGAGGCAAGATCCAAGGCCACGCCCCCCACATCAGACTTGTGGGTGATATCAGGGGATAGGATCTTTAGTGCCACCGGTCCACCGATCCTGGCGGCAATCTCGGCCGCCTGTTCGGGTGTCGACGCTTCGTAGGTCTGGACCACAGGGATTTGGTAAGCGGCCAGAACGGCTTTTGCCTCGGTTTCGGTCAGCCAAATGCGCCCTTCAGACAGGGCCGTATCAACAATGCCGCGAGCCTTGTCCGTTTGCGGCGCGAAGACTTCCGGGATGGTGGGGGGTGTCTCCATGAGCATTTCCTGGCTGCGGCGGTAACGCACAAGCTGCATAAATCCGCGAACCGCGTCGGCCGGGGTGTCATAGGTCGGAATCCGGTTCTCGGCAAACATCTTACGGGCCTCACTGGCGTAATCGAGCCCCAGCCAGCTGGTGAAGATGCCCCGGGAAGCGGCCTTTGAACCGTTTGCTTTCAGCGTGTCGACCACCGCCCGGGCGGCCTCTGTGCTTGAAGCCACTGCCGTGGGGCAGTTTAGGACAAGAATGGCATCGACCCCCTTATCTTCAAGAAGCGCCGTTAACGCCTCGGTATAGCGTTCCGGCGGCGCATCACCGATGATGTCTACTGGATTATTGTGTGACCAGGTGTGCGGAAGAACGCTGTTAAGCCGCGCCATGGTTTCAGGAGACAGCTCGGCCAGGCACCCCTTTTTATCGATCAGAACATCGGTGGCCAGCACACCCACGCCGCCGCCATTGGTCAGGATGGCCAGACGATCTCCTGAAAACCGATGGGACATGGCCAGGGTTTCCACGGCATCGAAGAGGGCCTGCATATCCATCACCCGCAGCATCCCGGCCCGCTGAAAGGCAGCGTCGTAGACATCATCGGCTCCGGCCAAGGCTCCGGTATGGGAAGCGGCGGCCCGGGCGCCCTCAACATGTCGTCCGGCTTTGACCACGATCACCGGTTTCACCCGGGCCGCCGCCCGGGCCGCGGACATGAACTTGCGGGCATGGGTGATGGCCTCGATGTAAAGCAGGATCGCCTTGGCACTATAATCGGCGGTCAGATAATCGAGCATATCGCCGAAATCGACATCAGACATGTCGCCCACGGACACAAAATGGGAAAACCCGATTCCCTTCGACGTGGCCCAGTCAAGTACAGATGTCTGAATCGCTCCCGACTGGGCGACAAACGCGATATTTCCACGAAGCGGCTGAACATGTCCGAAACTCGCATTAAGACCCACCCCGGGCACCATTATTCCCAGGCAGTTGGGGCCCACGATACGCAGCAGATGGGGGCGGGCCGCGTCGAGCATTCGGCCGCACAGCCTTTCTCCTTTTTCGCTGCCACCTTCGCCGAATCCGGCCGTGATCACCACCGCCGACCGGGTACCTCGCCGGCCGAAGTCTTCAATCAGCCCCGGAACCGTATCCGGCGGCGTGGCGATCACGGCAAGCTCCGGGGTTTTGGGCAAGCTCTGCACATCCGGATAGGCCGGGAGCCCTTCAATGCTCTTGTATTTCGGATTAACAGGAAGGATGTCGCCTTTAAAGCCGGCATTTACCAAATTCTTAGCAATCAGGGTCCCGATGGAGCCTGGTCTTTGGCTTGCTCCCACCAGGGCGACCGCAGCGGGGTTGAACATGCACTTAAGATTTCGGACAGTCATTGCCGTTCACCGTTCAGGGTTCAGGGTTCAGGGTTCAGGGTTCAGGGTTCAAAGTATACTACCTCACCCGGATAAACCGGTAACAACAAATCGCAAGCACCAAAGCTTAAATAACAAACTACCATTTTTAAATACGGGCAAAAACCAGCAGTTAATTGTCATTTTGATTTCTCCAATCTTGATGATTGGAATGTCCTTTCTTCAAGATCAAAGGGTTTTGAATTTGGGTATTGTGATTTATTTGTCATTTGGTTTTTGGTTATTGTAATTTTTTTACTATTTGTCTTTTGTTTTTTGGCATAAAACAAGAATCTCAGGATTAGGCGCCTAAGGATTGTGAACTTTGTTTCGTCCCCAATCCTAAGGGAAGGTTTCAAGGGTCGAAGTATCGCCCTCGGCCATTCCAAGTTCACGGGCTTTGAGCAGCCGTCGCATGATTTTACCGGCTTTATTCTTGGGCAGGTTCTCCTGAAACGTGATCGCTTTTGGCGCGATTGCCGGCCCTAACTTCTTGCGGGCAAAACCGATAAGCTCAAGACGCAGCTTGTCGCTGGGTACTGAATCCGGCTTAAGCGATACAAAGGCTTTGACAAGCTCTCCGAGCATCGGGTGAGGCTTGCCGATAACGCCGGCTTCGGCCACCGCCGGATGTTCCATCAGCGCACTCTCCACTTCAAACGGACCCACCAGGTGTCCCGAGGTTTTGATGATGTCGTCGGCGCGCCCGACAAACCAGAAATATCCATCGGCGTCTCGCCGGGCCATGTCGCCGGTGAGATACCAGCCGTCCCTGAAGCAGTTATTATAACGCTGGTCATCGTGCAGATATCCCCGAAACATGGAGGGCCAGCCGGGCTTGAGCGCCAGTTCGCCCTGAACGCCAGGTTCCTTTATCACCTCGATGGATTTTGGGGTTACGCGGCGAACGATGGCAGCGTCGATACCAGGTAAAGCAAGCCCCATAGATCCGTGCCGGATAGCAACGGCAGGGAAATTGGCGATCATGATGCCGCCGGTTTCGGTCTGCCACCAGTTGTCATGAATCGGCAAGCCCAGGGCCTGCTGCCCCCATACGACAGCTTCGGGGTTAAGTGGCTCACCGACACTGTGAATGAGGCGCAAGTGACGCAGGTCGTATTGGTTACGCGGTTCGATGCCTAAGCGCATCATCCTGCGGATGGCCGTGGGCGCCGTGTACCAGATGGTCACTTTCTCTTTTTCCAGTATGCGGTACCAGCCCTGGGCATCAAAATCGGCCTCCACAATGATGTTTTTGATGCCGTGAACCAACGGTGCAACAATACCGTACGAGGTTCCCGTGACCCAACCGGGATCCGCCGTACACCAGAACACGTCTTCGGGATGGAAATCCAACACATATTTTGCTGTCATGTAATGGGTAAGGACAGCATGGTGTACATGCACGGCGCCCTTGGGCATACCCGTGGTGCCGCTGGTAAAATGCAAAATCGCCATCTCCTCCGGATCGGTGGGAGGGATCACAAACGTGCCGGAGGCTTGCGCCATGCAGTGGGGCAGCGACCGGACACCGTCGCTAAGGTCTTTTTTAGCATCCGTCAAAAGAACATGGGTTAGTTGCGGCAAGCGCTCCCGCAGATCAGCGACTTTCTGCCGGTACAGCCGTTTGGTAGTCACCAGGACCTTGGCGTCACCCCTGCGTAATCGCTGGTAGATGGGTTCCGGACCAAAGTCCGAAAATAGAGGGCAAAAAACGGAAACCTGCTTCCATGCGCCGATGGCGGCGATATAAAGCTCGGGAATCCTACCGGTCAAGGTGAACACCCGATCGCCTTTATGCACACCAAGCGTAGCTAACACGTTGGCAAACCGGTTCGTTTGCGCTTGGAGATCCGCGTAAGTCAAATCCAGTATTGTGCCGTCCTGGCCCAACCATCTGATGGCCGGCTGATCGCGGCGTGGCCCGTTGGTGTGACGGTCGACCGCCTCGTGGGCAATGTTCAGACCCAGGCCGCCCGGCAGACCGTCCAGTTCATGGCGAATTTTCTCCCAGGTGAAGCCGGCGCAGGCTTTTTCATAGTCCAGCAGATGGGGTTTAACGCGCCATGATTTTGAAGATTTTTTTATCGGTGCCCGGCTCATTTCATGTTTTTCAATCATCGATGGATTGTCTAACCATACCTGACCAATGGAAAAAGATATCTTTCTCTTTCTCACCAATCAAAAAGCAAAAATTATACCAGATGTATTTTTGCCTAAAACATAAAACAATACAAACGTTTAGAATTTATTTTCTTGGAAGGTTGATCCACTTTACAGGCAAGAATGGAGGAATTTCGAATCCGATTTCGCAAACATTCGAAACCTGTATATATTGAATTTTGAAAATTTTAGGCCCTTACCAGGTTGCATGGGACGACGAAGGTCTCCCCTGTGGGTGTCATGGGCGCAGCGCAAACCTGAGATTATTCTTCTTTCTGAAGAGGGATATCCCACTTTTTCATGTATTTCCAGATGGCCGTGCGGCTCAGCCCGATCCGCCGCCCGACCTCAGCTTTGTTCCAGTCGCAGGTATCGAGGAGTTCGAGCAAGCCATCCCGGGTAACTTTTTTGTGCACCTTTACTTTTGCGTGGGGTGTGTCATAGAAAATTCCCACGGTGTCGGGCTGGCGAATTTCAATGGGAAGTTCGAAGATATCGATCTCTTTGCGATTGCATAGCACAAAAGCATGCTCAATGGCATTTTCCAGTTCACGGACGTTTCCCGGCCATGGATGATCCATGAATACACGCATTGCCGCCGTTGAAAAGCCTGCTATCTGCTTACCTGTTTTTTTGTTCATGCTTTTAATGAAATGGTCCGCGAGAATCGGGATATCCTCCCTTCGTTCGCGCAACGGTGGCAGGTGGATGGGGAATACTTTCAACCGGTAGTACAAATCCTCCCTGAAGAGCCCTTCCCGCACCCGGGCATAAAGGTCTTTGTGCGTGGCCGTAATAATCCGGATGTCGATCTTATGTCTCCGCGAATCGCCAACGCGCTCGACCTCTCTTTCCTGCAGCACCCGCAAAAGCTACACCTGAATATACGGGCTAAGTTCACCGATTTCGTCCAGAAAGATCGACCCACCGGAGGCCTCTTCAAATCGTCCCATACGATCCCGATTGGCGCCGGTAAAAGAACCCTTGACGTGGCCAAACAGCTCGCTTTCCAGCAGATTTTCGGACAGGGCGCTGCAGTTAACCGCCACCAAGGGGCCTTCCCGGCGGTCGCTGTTGAAATGGATCGCGCCGGCAACCAGTTCTTTGCCGGTACCGCTATCCCCTTGAATCAGGATGGTCGCCTCGCTGGCGGCGGCCGCACGGATCGCCTGGAAGACCTTTTGCATGGCCCGGCTTTTGCCAATGATGTTGTCCATGCGGTGGATCTCTCCCAGTCGAAACACCGCATCTTCAGCCTTTTTGCGCGCCCGCATCATTTCGGTCATGTCGGTGACCGTCTCGACGATGCCGAGGACCTGGCCGTCGTCGTTTTTAACCACACTGGCATTTTTGATCACCGACACATTATGGCCATCCTTATGCCGCACATGGCACTCCTTGGCTTCCGACTGCCCTTTTTCCACGATCCGGCATTTTTCAATGCTTGCCGGGCAGCTTTTGCCAAAACAGCGGCTGCACTCGAGCAACTGGCAGGTTTTTCCCAGCGCCTCCTTGGCCGAATACCCGCTGATCCGTTCCATGGAGGGGTTCCAGGAAGAAATTCGCCCACCGGCATCCATTGTGAACACCCCGTCGGCCATGGAGTCGATAATCCGGTTGACGAATCGCACATTCCAGATCTCATGGATCTTGTCGGTCATGGGAAGCACCCTTTCAAAGTTAGGCTTGCGTTACGAAACGTTACCATGCGTTACTTTTTGCTGCAGATTTCGATTTCGGTCAAGAAAAAAATGTATGTTGCCAAGACAATCGAAAATTTATCTTGGCATGATTCATTTGATGCTTCACGTGAAGGGCATCCCCCACGATTATTGATAGGAACGCAGCATAATGAGCCCACCTTTAGCAAAGGCAAACCGTTTTAAGAAAAACGGCACTATTAATGCAGACGAAATAACTAACCGAACCCAAAACAGAGGAGGTGCCGCATGTTTGCATTGATCTATGACACCCGCGAATTGGACAAACCTCAAAAAAGAGTGCTTTCCGTGCACAAAACCCGGCAAACAGCTGAACGT
>NZ_JASJGN010000300.1:0-8736 GCF_033791525.1 Desulfosarcina sp. | reverse complement strand
TGGCGGCCGGCCTGAGGGATTTCGTATACCTTGCGCCAGTAGACCTTGCCCAGGTTGGTAAAAAAGAGGAAATAATGATGGGTGGAGGCCACGAACAGGTGCGAGACGAAATCCTCTTCCTTGGTGCCCATGGCAGTCTTGCCTTTGCCGCCGCGCCGCTGGCTTTGATACAGGGTAATGGGGTTACGTTTGATGTAGCCGGTGTTGGTGATGGTCACGACCATGTCCTCTTCGGCAATCATGTCCTCGATGGTCAATTCCCGAGAATATTGCAGAATCTCGGTCCGGCGCACATCACCGAATTCTCCCTTGAGGATGTCCAACTCGTTTTTGATGATGCTCAGCACCAGTTGTTCGCTGCCCAGAATTTCCTTGAACCGGGCGATGTCTTTGAGCACGGCTTCGTACTCTTCGACGATTTTGTCCCTTTCCAGGCCGGTGAGCCGCTGCAGACGCATCTCTAATATGGCCTGGGCCTGGATGACGGTGAGGCCGAAGGTTGCTATGAGCCGTTCCTTGGCTTCCACCGGCGTCTTGGATTCACGGATCAGCTTGACCACGGCATCCAGGTTGTCCAGGGCCACCTTCAACCCTTCCAGAATATGGGCCCTGGCTTCGGCCTTGTTCAGGTCGAAGCGGGTGCGCCGGATGACGATCTCCTTGCGATGTAGCACGAAATACTCAAGGATCTGCTTCAGGTTGAGGACCTGGGGTCGGTTGTTGACCACCGCCAGCAGGATAATCCCGAAGCTGCTCGCCATCTGGGTGTGCTTGTACAACTGGTTGATTACGATGCCGGCCATGTAGTCTTTTTTGACCCCCATGGCAATGCGCATGCCCCGCCGGTCGGACTCGTCGCGCACATAGCGCAGCCCTTCGATCACCTTGTGCTTCATCAGTTCGGCAATCTTTTCGATCAGCCGCGCCTTGTTCACCTGGTAGGGGATCTCGGTGACCGCGATGGTTTCCTGCCCGGTCTCCTTATCCTCTTCCACCGTCACCCGTGCACGCGTACGGACAATGCCCCGACCCGTCTCATAGGCGTCCCGGATACCCTGAAGGCCGTGAATGATGCCTGCGGTGGGAAAATCCGGACCGGGAATATGAGCCATGAGTTGCCCGCAGGTAATCCCCGGATCGTCGATCAGCGCCTTGATGCCTTCGATCACCTCCGAGAAATTGTGGGGGGGGATATTGGTGGCCATACCCACGGCAATCCCGGACGATCCGTTGACCAGAAGGGCCGGGAATTTGGCCGGCAGCACCGATGGTTCGGTGAGGGATTCATCGTAGTTGGGGCCCACGTTGACGGTCTCTTTATCCAGGTCCTCGAGCATCTCCTGGGCCAGCCGCGTCATGCGAATTTCCGTATATCGCATGGCCGCCGCCGGGTCACCGTCGATGGAGCCGAAGTTCCCCTGGCCGTCCACCAACGGGTAGCGCATGGAAAAATCCTGGGCCAATCGCACGATGGTGTCGTAGACGGCGCTGTCGCCATGGGGATGATATTTACCGATCACGTCACCCACGATGCGGGCCGACTTCTTGTAGGGTTTGTTGTAATCGTTTTTCAATTCCCGCATGGCGTAAAGCACGCGGCGGTGAACGGGTTTGAGCCCGTCACGCACATCGGGAAGCGCCCGGCCGATGATCACACTCATGGCGTAATCGAGATAGGACTTCTTCATCTCCGCTTCGATGCTGATCTCGGGGCTTTGCAGAATGTCGGTTGTGTTATCGCTCATGATCGTGAATTATCCTTGCTCTGGTCTTCCCGGCACCGGGTGAACCGCTTGCTCACCGTCACGGCCGGTCTGGTTTGGGTTGGGAGTGTTCAACAAATGTCTGGTAACTGGTGTGGTAAATATTGGTCAACGTGAGAAAGGCGGTGGCAATCAACGGGCCATAGATGATCCCGAGAATGCCGAAGATGTTGAGACCGCCGATAAGGGACAAAAACACCACCAGGGTATGCATCTGTACCCGCTTTCCCACCACCCTGGGCTTTAATAGATATTCGACGCCGCCGGACAGCAGCAGATAAAAGATCAGGAAAAAGAGGCTGGCACCGATGCGCCCTTTTAAAAAGAGAAAAATCACCGTGGGAATAAACACTGCCCCGATGCCGATGATCGGCAGAAACGCCAGCAGGGACATGATCACACCCCACAAAAAAGCGGACTGAAGACCGAACAGCCAGAAGATCGTTCCCCCGGCGACGCCCTGTATGGCTCCGCACAGGCCGTTTCCCACGAGGATGGCACCGGCCATGTCGTTGAATTTACCGATGAGCTGGGCGTCCTGATCGTCGGGGAGGGGCGACAGATCGATAAGAAACTGCACCAGCTTCGGCCCATCGATGAGCAGAAAAAAAATAACCAGCAGCATGAGGAAAAAACTGGCCAGGAAGGACAAGGTGTTGGACGCAATGGATCGGGCCTGGTCGTAAAGAAACAGGCCCACCGCCCTGCCGATGTCGGAGATGGTTTTGTTCAGTTCCTCCCCGGTGATGGCGATATCGAAGCTGTCCAGCAGCGGGTTGATCCGGTCCAGCAGGGCGCTGTTGGTAAAATGGGTATTGATGAAGCTGGAAAGGGCCGGACTTTTGGCCAGTTGGATCAGCTCGTAAGCTTCCTGGGCCAGGACCCCCACAAAAAAAACAATCGGCACAAACAGGATAAAGAAAATCAGCACGCAGGTTAACAAAGAAGCGAACCCGGGGTTGATTCTTTCATGGGCCGTCAACATCCGGTATACCGGATGAAATACGCCGGCGACAACGGCACCCAAAACAATGATTGAAAGGAACGGCGACAGAAGCCATCCCATCAAAGACATGGAAATGAGAAAGCAGGCCAGAAAAAACCACAAAATCATATTCTGGGAGGTCCGATCCGCCATGGTTCCTCCATAAACCGGCAGTGGTATCGCGATGCCACGGGGCATAACGCAATCTGCGCAAACGCCTGAGTAAAAGGGGAAGAGGCATTTGCGCAGAATTAATGCTGGATGCGTCAGACTCGGATGATCAATTGTCAGCCGGAATCAGACAGGGATTTGGCGAAGCTGCTTAGTTGCTGACAAGGGCGCCTACTGCGAGATAGAGCAATATCACATAAACAGCCACCGGAATGTAGCTGCCGGCTATCCCGTAAACGATCCCCCCGCCGATAATGGCGGGAACGCCGCAAAACACAAGAATCCCCAATTTTCTGCTGATATCCATATTTTCCCATCTCCTGTCGCCGCTTTAGGCGAGGGGTTTTTTTCGTTCGCTCAAACCGGCCGTTATTTACCAATAACAGCCGAAAAAGTAAAGAAAAAAGTAACCGTTCAACGGTTCGAGGTTCAAAGGTTCACGGTTCACTGAAAATCTTAACGCTTAAGTCTGCGGTGTCGGAGCTTTGACCAAACGGCCAGCGAAAGAAAGCACCCACCTCCAGGAGACTTAGTCACCTGCGGGCCGGAGTCTGAGTGGTAACCTCTGAACCCTTGAACCACGGAACCCACACAACATCACCTTTCAACGATCATTGCCATTCCCATGCCGCCGCCGATACACATCGTGATCAACCCGGTGGAATAGCCTTTGCGCTTCATCTGGTTCATGCCGCTGACCATCTGCCGGGCGCCGGTGCAGCCGATGGGATGCCCGATGGAGATACCGCTGCCCAGTTCGTTGGGCCGGTCAGCCTCGATGCCCAGTTCGCGCATGCAGCCGATGGCCTGGGCGGCAAAGGCCTCGTTGAGTTCGATCATGTCAATGTCATCCAGGGTCATGCCCGTAGCGGCCAACACTTTTTTTACCGCGGGTACCGGCCCCAACCCCATGTACGCCGGATCCAGCCCGCCGGAGCGGAAAGCCTTGACTTTGACGATGGGCTCAAGGCCGAGGTCCCTGGCTCTTTCCGCGCTCATCAGCAGCACAGCCGCTGCGCCGTCGTTGATGCCCGACGCATTTCCCGCGGTGACGGTGCCATCTTTCTTGAACGCCGGTCGCAGCTTGGCCATTTTTTCCAGACTGGTGTCCATGGGGCGCTCGTCGGTATCCACGAGGATATCCCCTTTGCGGGATTTGACGGTCACCGGAACAATTTCCTGGGCGAATAGTCCCTCTGTAATGGCGGCCCGGGCCCGGGTGTGGCTGAGTACGCCCAATTCGTCCTGTTCCTGGCGGCTGATGTTATACAAACCGGCGATATTTTCCGCAGTCAGGCCCATGTGGTAGCCATAGAAAATCTCATACAGGCCGTCGAACACCATCAGGTCGTAGATGTCACCGATGCCGGTCAGCTCCATGCGGTGCCCCCAACGGGCCTTGGGCAGGGCCATTGGCGCCAGGCTCATATTCTCCATGCCGCCGGCCAAGACCACGTCAGACTCGCCAGTCATGATGGCCGACGCCCCCAGGGCGATGGCTTTCAGGCCGCTGCCGCAGACCTTGTTGATCGAAAACGCCGGGGTTTCCTTGGACAGCCCGGCGCGGATCAAGGCCTGCCGGGCCGGGTTCTGACCCTGGGCCGCCTGAAGCACGTTGCCCATGATGACTTCATCGATGGACACGGTCGGCATGTCATCGGTCCAGTCCATGGCGTTTTTCTCCAGCTCGATGAGCCCTTGGTCTTTCAAGGCATCAGGTCCTGCCGCCTTTAAGGCGTCGCTGGACTGGGGCCGCACACCGGCATTTTTTAGGGTCTGTTTCATGACGGTGGCACCCAAGTTCACCACCGGAACGGTCTTTAACGATCCGCCGAATGATCCCACCGCGGTTCTGGCACCACTGACAATGACGACTTCTCTCATTTCAATCTCCTCCCGTTGTTGATTCTTGGCAGTGCAGCTGATATGGGTAAATAGGACTGCATTATTGTCAATCATGAAGCAAAAAGCTCCGATCCAAACGGTTTGGTCAATACCACAGATTCCGCGAGGGTGTCCAACACGAAATGAAACGCCGCCTGTATGCCCCGGCCGTGCTTGTCGTCGGTCTGCTGAGCGCTCAGATCGTCGCCACCGCCCATGTCTACCTGTCCAATCTGGACCTGTTGCAGGCCACCGAGGCAATGATGCGCAGCGGCTACCTGGCTGTCCCTAACGCCAGGGTGGCGAAGCACCTCGATTCCCTGGCTACCGCCGTTGCCGGAGGCCTGTTCTTCACTTTGAGCATCGGTGCCGGTCTCTCGCTGGTCACCCTGATCGGTGCCTGGCTGTGGGACCGGGCTTTCCGGCGACGTCGGACGGCAATCTTTCTTTACCTGTTGATATGGGCGGCCGGCATGGTCCTGGTCAATAGCAACGGCTGGAACCTGGCGGGCTCCGCCTATCTGGTGGTGGTCCCCCTGGTCACGGGATTTACCGCCATTCATCTCTTACCGGCCCGCACGACACTGGTTTCAACCGCCGGTGTTTTCTGGCCGGTATCCGCCGCCATTATCCTGGCCCTGATGTGGGGTCTGGTGCTCGACCGCAATATGTTCAGCAACATCCGCGATCATCTGCTGTTGGGAAACCGGGCCGGCCAGTCCATCACGAACGCCTATTATGCCTACACCCTGTTCCCCGCCGAGGCGTTTAAATCCTTGGAGCAAAAACAAATCCGCACCTGTGTCCTCGGCAGCAGCCTGGACCGGGCCAACTGGACCCGGCTCGAACGGACCGTCCGCGCCCTTGACTACCTGCCCGTCCTGGCCGGCTATCCGGCCGACCTGACCATCGGCCTGCACACGGACCAAAAACGCTTTTCCCTGGAAAACAACCGGCAACCCGTTCTGAGCGTTCCATCGGGTGAACTGCTGGGCAGTCCCGACAAAGCGCTGAACGCCTATTCCAGCAAACTTGACCGCAACCGTATGTTCAGAACCCTGACCCTGGCCTGCCTGCTGTTGGGATTACCATTGGTTCTATTTAGTTTTCTATTCAGTGTGCTGGGCGTGTTGCCCAATCTTTTTTTAACCGGTGCCGTTTCGGATTTGATCGCCGCCATCTGTTGCATCGTGGTGGGCGGCATCCTGCTGGTGCCCGTTTACCAGGGACATACCGCCATCGTTGTCCCCGCCAATCCGTCCATCGCCTTGTCCGCCCCTTCGCCGATCACCCGCATCGCCGCACTCAGGCAGGCCTGCGAAGACCACCGGGACATCGCCGTGGAAGTCAAAAAACAGGGAATCGAAAATAGCCCTCACATCGCCGAACGGTATTGGCTGGCACGCAGTCTGGCCTACACCCGAGATCCGGCGGCCCATGCCATGCTGCTGGCCCTGGTTGACGATCCGGCGCCCATCGTGGTCTGCCAGGCGCTGTGGGCCCTGGGAGAGCGAAAAGACCAGGCCGCGGTGCCGGAGATCATCAGCCGGATCAACACCTCTCCCCACTGGTACATTCAGATGTATGGCTACCGCGCCTTGAGGACACTGGGATGGGTCCAACCCCGATCTCCACTGCTTTCTTACTAGCATCGCTGTTGGCAGTGGCCCTGCTGGAAATGGCAGCGGCCTATTTGGGCACCCGGATGCAACTGCCCCGTCTATGGCTGATCGCCGGCACCCGAACGGCGCAGATGCTCGTGGTGATGACCCTGGCCGTAATCCAGGGTGGCGGACTCCAGGTGCTCGGACTGGACAGGCACACTCTGCTGGGCGGCTTCAGAA
The DNA here is from genome assembly GCF_033791525.1 of Desulfosarcina sp. Classification (GTDB taxonomy): domain Bacteria; phylum Desulfobacterota; class Desulfobacteria; order Desulfobacterales; family Desulfosarcinaceae; genus Desulfosarcina. The sequence continues at coordinate 2,089 of NZ_JASJGN010000300.1, read as the reverse complement.
AAGGGCTGGTATGGTCCGCCGGTTTCGCCGCTGCGGCTGGTCTGTTGTTTATGGGCCTGTTCATGATCGGTCAAGACCCGTTCATGCTGGTCCGATCACCGCTACCGGAAGGGGCATACCAACGGGGTCTGTTTTTTTTCGTGGGGGGAATCGTGGCTCCGGTCGCCGAGGAGATCGTCTTCAGGGGATTGATATTCGGCTACCTGCGCCGCTGGGGCGTTCCGGCGGCGGTATTAATCTCCACCGCCCTGTTTGCCGCCCTTCACTTGCCGGCTGTGCCGATCACCCAGATCGTGGGAGGGCTGGTTTTTGCCGTGGCCTACCACACGGGCAGGAGCCTGATGGTACCCATCGTCATCCACGTGCTGGGCAACCTGGCCATTTTCACGCTCTCCATGCCCTGGCTTCACTGAAGTATTGCCAGATGAAAGCGGCGGGGAGACAAGTCCAATCTGATGATCAGACGGTCGGATAAGAGATCGATTTTAATGGACCATTCAATTATTCACACCTTGACAGTTCCCGACTGTTTTTATAGATTTGAAATTTATGACATTTCTTTTTCGTGTCACGGGGAGGGCAATCGCTCCCGTGCCGAAGGTCGAATATGGGTTCCCATCAGCAACGGGCACCTCACCCAAACTATTTTGTGAATTCAAATGAGCGCAGATAAAAAAGAGACACACAGCGGACTGGCTTCCCTGTTCGACGGGGTTGAATTGAAAAGCTTTTTCATCAATTACCTCTGGTTCATCATCGCCGTGGAAATTGTGATCTTTCTGGTGAGCTTCCTGGGGAATCTGGGCCCGGACAAGGGTCCTTTTCCGTGGAAGTTTTATTTTTATGTTTCTTTCGTCACCCCGGTGGCCATCACCTTCCTGCTGGGCGTTTTCATCCTGGCCTTCAACCAGTTCATCTTCGGCAACGCCCCGGCCGCCGGAGAGGATGGCGGAGCAGGCACGGAGGCGGACGACAGCCGGTCAAAGCTTTTCCAGTTCCACCTCTTTCTCACCCACATGAAAAAGGTGCCTTTTCTGCCGATGCTGTTCGCCATCGTGGCCTGCACGGTGTTGTTTTACAAACTGGATGCCATCTTTCTCTTCATTTTCAATGCCGGAGAGAAAATGGTCACCTACAGCCTCGTCGCCGGCGGTGTCCTGCTGGTGGCCGGAATGATTTTCGGTATCGCCTGGATCGTCAGCAACTACAAGCTCAGCAAGCGGCATATGGAACACGAGTACCGCTACCGCAACGACGTGATGGAAAAGCTCGGTTTTCTGATCATGGAAGACGATACGGTAATCGATAAGGATGGCAAAATGATCAGCCAGAGGCATCTGCTTCTACCGGAATCCCAGAAGCCGTCCGAAGAGCGGGAAACCCTGAAAATCCTGCCGCCATCCAAATGACCTAACGGCCAAATCATGGCAGCCGGCCAACCGACCACTTTCCGTGTACCCGGGATTCGATGCGCGCGCCCATGCCTTCAACCCGTCCAGACCGCAAACGAAACCTCCGCATGTCCGTAAATGAAAGCGGATTCATCGTGAACCCAATGGCCGCCACGATCTTTTTCGGGCTCATTCTGACCATCGTGGTTTACTCTGCCCTGGACATTACCGGCACCATGACCCGATTGGGGCCCTATAGCCCGGTGCTGCCCCTGATCGGCATTGTTGGGCTGATGGTCGGTGTATACAATGGCGTAAAGCGACTCAAGCGACGTGCGGTGCGTATCCGTATCAAAGGCCCGCTATTCATGCGTTCACTGATGAATGACTGCATCGAGCGGACCTGCGGCATTCTGGAAATGCAGCTGAACTCCCCTGCAATCTCCTCGGCGATGATACTGAACGACATCCTGCTGGACAAGATACTGGACATCTGCGCCAGGGATTGCCTTCGTTTTTCGGACATCCGCAGGCAGATTGAAAGCAGCCGGCTGAAGGGCTCGGGTGGTCTGGTGCTGGCCTGCTTTTTCCAGACATCCGTGGAATATCGTAAACAGGCACTGCCCGGAGAAATCCGGCAGGTGGCCGACACGGTGTCGCGAAGCCGACCGGATCTTAAACAGCTGCTGGAACGGCTG
>NZ_JASJGN010000299.1:0-5921 GCF_033791525.1 Desulfosarcina sp. | reverse complement strand
GAAGCCATTCGTGCCCGGCCTGCTGGCGGCCGATTACGGCAGTACACTTGAAGCGTCGGGTCTGCCCCCCGAGATTCAAAAGGCGGTGATTGTTTACAATGGCAAGTTGACCCGAGATTATGAATATCTCAACACACATCTTTATAATTAACCCGGATGAACCGGAAACAAATAATCACAAGTACCACAAGTTAAATAACAAACTTCAAATACCAAATCTCAAATAAATTCCAAATTACAATATCCAAATCTCAAACAAGGACAAAAACCAACAGTTGATTATCAATTTGATTTCTCCAAAATTGATGATTGGAATGTCCTTTCTTCAAGACTCCAGGGTTTGGAATTTTGAATTTAGCTATTGTGATTTATTTGTCATTTGGTTTTTATTTATTGTATTTTATTTATTGTCTTTTGTTTTCTGAGACAAAAAGCACGAGCTTAAAGATTAAGGTACTAAACGTCCATTTACGCAAATAAGGTAATCTGCCTATGAAACGAAATATACACGCAGGCAAGCAGCGCAACGGAGGCCTGAGCCTCGACATCCTTACCGAAGAGGAGCTCAAGGAGATCCATCTGGGAACACTTGATCTGCTTGAAACAACAGGCATCTATGTAGGAGATGCGACCGCCCGGGACCGCTTCGAAAACGCTGGCGCCCAGGTGGACCGGGACAGCCGGATCGTTAGGATCCCTCCCCATCTCGTTGAAGAAGCCATCCGTTCGGCGCCTTCAAGAGTGATCCTGGCCGGCCGGGACCCCAGGCACGACCTGGTACTGGAAGGCAACCGGGTGCACTTCACCAATTTCAGCGAAGGGGTAAAGATCAATGACCCCCACACCGGTGAGAACCGGACACCGGTAAAGCAGGACCTGGTCGACACCGCCCGGGTGATCGACTACCTCGACGAGGTGGATTTCTGTGAAAAGGCCCTGGGTGCCCACGACGTCAACCAGGCGGTGGTCCCCCTGCACAACGCCGAAGCCTACCTGACTCACACGACCAAACACTGCGCCTTCGGCCCGGGCAACGGCCGGCTGCTGAACAAGATCCTGGAAATGGCCGCAGCCATCGTCGGCGGGGTCAAGCGGCTGAAGGAACGGCCCATCGTTTCATTCACCACCTGCCCGGTCAGCCCGTTGAAACTGATTACGGACTGCTGCGAAATCATCATGGAATCGGCCCGCAACAATGTGGTGTGCAACATTCTCTCAATGGCCATGGCCGGCGGCACCGCACCGGTGACCCTGGCCGGCACCCTGGTGACCCACAATGCGGAACTCTTGGGCGGGATCACCTTGAGCCAGCTAACCCGCAAGGGAGCGCCGGTCGTCTACGGCAGTTCGACCACCGCCATGGACCTGAGAATGGCCGCGGCGACCGTGGGGACGCCCGAATGTGCGCTGATCAGCGGGGCTGTGGCGCGACTGGCGCGCTATTATGCCCTGCCGAGCTATGTCGCCGGTGGCTAGGGCGATTCAAAAATATCCGACGTCCAGGCAGGCCACGAAAAGACGCTCACCGGACTGTTGCCCGCATTGGCAGGTGCCAATATGATCTACGGTCTGGGAATGCTTGAAAGCGGCATCACGTTCGACTACGGCCAACTGGTGTTAGACTGCGAATTTGCCCGCATGATCAAATTTACTGTGCAGGGAATCCCGGTGAATGCGGAAACACTCGCCGTGGACGCGATCAAGGAGATCGGTCCGGGCCGTGATTTTCTCATGCACCCGACAACCTTCAAAGGCATGCGGAATCAATCCAAGCCTGAGATTATCGAGCGCAGGATGAGAGGCGTGTGGGAGGCCGCAGGTGCCACCACCGCCTATGAACGGGCCATGACGAAAGCGCGGTGGATCCTCGACAACCATCACCCCGAGCCGCTGCCTGACAAGGTACTTGCCAAAATCAGGAGCATCGTCGAACAGGCTGAAGCGGAGATTGGAATCGAAACAGGAGAAGATCGATGAAAAAGAATGTGAAGCTACCCAAACAGGCCAATGTGGTCATTATCGGCGGCGGAATTATCGGTTGTTCCGTTGCCTACCACCTGGGCCACCTGGGTTGCCAAAACGTCGTCCTTTTGGAACGGGATGAACTCACCTCCGGAACGACATGGCATGCTGCAGGCCTGATGGTGACCTTTGGATCGTTGTCGGAGACGTCGACAGAGCTGCGCAAATACGGCCGTGACCTCTATGGCCGGCTCGAGGCGGAAACCGGCCTCTCCACCGGCTTCACCCCCATCGGATTTATTGAAGTCGCCAGCAATACCGATCGTTTGGAAGAATACCGCCGTGTGGCTGCGTTTAACCGATATTGCGGGGTCGATGCACAGGAAATATCGCCCAAAGAAATCCAGGAACTGTTTCCGCTGGCCAAAGTGGATGATCTGCTTGCCGGCTTCTATGTAAAAGACGATGGGCGCGTGAACCCTGTGGACGCGACCCTTTCACTGGCCAAAGGCGCCCGCAACCAGGGCGTTCAGATCATTCAGGGCGTGTCTGTTTCTGGCATCACAAAGAAAAATGGCGCAGTCGCCGGCGTTAAAACCCGTCATGGGGATATCCAGGCCGAGGTCGTCGTCAATTGTGCCGGCATGTGGGCGCGCCAGTTGGGCGATGTGTCCGGCGTCAATATTCCCAACCAGGCAGCCGAGCACTATTACCTGATCACCGAAGAAATGGACGGCATTCCTCCCAACATGCCGGTATTGGAAGACCCGTCTCACTATGGTTATTATCGTGAAGAGGTCGGTGGGCTCATGGTCGGCCTATTTGAGCCGGTTTGCGCGCCCTGGAACATCAAACGGATTCCGGAAGACTTTTCCTTCGGCGAGATCGAACCGGATTGGGATCGCATGGGGCCTTTTGTGGAAAAGGCCATATCAAGAGTGCCTGTGATTAAAAAGCTCGGTATAAAAACATTTTTCTGCGGGCCTGAAAGTTTTACCGCCGACCTTCAACCCATTGTGGGTGAGGCACCTGAACTGAAAAATTATTTTGTCGCCGCTGGGCTCAACTCAGTCGGGATTATCGCCGGACCGGGACTGGGTCGCGTCATGGCGCATTGGATAATGAACGGCAGGCCCGATGTCGACATCACCGGGTTTAACATTGACCGTCTGCACACCTATCAGAACAATTCGGAATACCGTAAACACCGGACGGTTGAATCGCTGGGAAAGGTCTACCAATGCCACTACCCCTACCAATCGATGCAGACAGCCAGAGGCGCCAAGAAATCGGCATTTTATGATCGTCTAACCGATCAGGGGGCCTATTTCAGGGACATCAGCGGCTGGGAAGGCGCAGACTGGTATGCCCCTCAGGGTCACGAGGCCAAAATTGACCGACATTCCTGGGGCAAGGACCATTGGTTTGCCTATTGGGAAGCCGAGCATCAGGCGGCCCGCGAAAATGTCGTCCTCATGGACATGTCTTTCATGTCAAAATTCATGGTCCAGGGCCGCGATGCCGGTAAAGTGCTCGACTATTTATCAGCCAACCATGTGGATGGCAGCGCCAACCGGATCACCTACACGCCCTGGTTGAATGAAGACGGGCGGCTCGAAGCCGATTTGACGGTAGCCAAGCTAAAAAGCGATCGGTATCTGGTGGTGGTAACGGATACCATGCATCGTCATGCAGAGAACTGGTTGAAAAGCCATATTCCGGACGATGCCCATGCCTTTGTCACCGATATGACCGCTGCCTATGCCCAACTCAACATCCAGGGACCAAAGTCCCGTGAATTATTGCAATCCATCACATCGGCAGATCTATCCAATGCGGCCTTTCCCTATCGACATGTCGCCGAGATCGCCATTGGCTACGCCCGGTTGATCTGCGTCCGCCTCACCTATGTGGGTGAACTCGGCTATGAGCTATACATCCCGACAGAACAGGCCACACATGTTTACGATGCCATTGTCGATGCGGGCCAGCGATTCAATCTTCGTCATGCCGGGTTGAAAGCATTGGCCAGCCTGAGACTGGAAAAAGGCTATCGTGATTACGGCCACGACATGGACAACACCGACGATCCGTTTGAAGTTGGACTGGGTTTTACGATTAAACTGGAAAAACCCGCCGGATTCATTGGAAAAGAGGCGTGTGCCCGAAAAAAGGCCCACGGTCATCCGACCCGACGGCTGGCCCAGGTATTGGTCAAAGACCCGGCCCCGTTGTTGTTCCATGCCGAAGTGGTCAGCAGGAATGGTAAGCCGGTGGGCTATGTCCGATCCGGTTCTTACGGGTACACGCTGGGTGGCGCCATTGGACTCTTCATGATAGAAACGGAAGAACCGATCGATCAGGCGTATATCGATGCGGGCAAATGGGAAATTGACATCGCTGACAAGATGTATCCGGCAATCGTTTCACTCTCACCGCTCTACGATCCTGGGATGGAGAAGATCAAATCCTGACCGCGATGAAAAAACGGCACAGTGCCGTATGACAGGCAAGGGCCCGGTTGCAGTGCAACCGGGCCCTTGCCTGTCGATGGGTTCGCTAAAAAGGGGTCAAGCTAAAGAATCTGGCTGAGGAACAGTTTGGTTCGATCGTGGGTGGGGCTGACGAAGAAATGCTCCGGAGTGCCCTCCTCCACGATGGCGCCGGCATCCATGAATATCACGCGGTCGGCCACTTCACGGGCAAAGCCCATTTCGTGGGTGACCACCACCATGGTCATGCCCTCTTTAGCCAGGGTCTTCATGACGTCGAGCACTTCACCGATCATCTCCGGATCCAGCGCCGACGTGGGCTCGTCGAACAACATGATTTTGGGGTCCATGGCCAGGGCCCGGGCGATGGCCACCCGCTGCTGCTGGCCGCCGGAGAGCTGGTCCGGAAAGACATCTTTCTTGTCGACGATGCCCACCTTTTCAAGAAGGACCATGGCTCTCTTCAGGCTTTCGTCACCCGAACGCTTGCGCACCACTTTCTGAGCCAGAGTCACGTTTTCCAGCACCGTCTTGTGGGGAAACAGGTTGAATGACTGGAATACCATCCCCACCTCGGCCCGGATTTTGTTGATGTCGGTCTTCTGGGCAAGGATGTCGGTGCCGTCGATAAAGATATGCCCGCTGGTGGCGTGTTCCAGGCGGTTGAGGCACCTTAAAAAAGTACTCTTGCCGGAACCAGAGGGGCCGATCACCACGACCACCTCGCCAGCCTTGATGTTGGCCGTTACATCCACCAGTGCAGGGATCTCATGGGGGGCATAGAAGGTTTTGTATACATTTTTTGCCTTTATCACGATGTCGCCATCCTCCTCTCAAGGTGTTGCACGTACATGGAAAGGGTAAAGGTAAGCACCAGGTACAACAGCCCCAGAAGAATGTACACCTCGAAGGGTTGAAGCGTTGCCGTAACCGCTTCCCGGGCCGCTTTGGTCAACTCGCGGATGGCAATGATCCCCAGCAGGGAAGAATCCTTGATCAGGCTGATGAACTGCCCGGCAAGAGGCGGAAGAATGCGGCGAAGTGCCTGGGGAAGGATGATATAGCGCATGGACTGGGCATAGCTCATGCCTACAGAGCGGGCCGCTTCAGTCTGCCCGCGATGGATGGACTGGATGCCTGCCCGCACGATTTCCGACACGTAGGCACCGGCAAAACAGGCCAGTGAAGCGACGCCGTACCAGAACGCCGGGATCTGACCGAAGCCGTAGGTATATAAAAGGTCATTGATCAGCGTCCCCAGAACGAAGTACCAGATCAAAATCTGGACCATCAGGGGAGAGCCCCGGATCAGCTCTACATAGACGATGGAGGTCCAACGCAGGGCCGGGTTGTCCGAAATGCGCATCAATCCGCTGATGATACCAATGATCACACCGAATATCGTGGACATCACACTGATCTTAAGGGTGACCCACAAACCGATGACCAGCAGGCCTGGTTTCCACT
>NZ_JASJGN010000298.1:0-9950 GCF_033791525.1 Desulfosarcina sp. | reverse complement strand
GGGGCCGAGATAGAGCTGCGCCGCCTGGAGGCCGGCAGCGAAGCCCACCACCCCGACGAACAGCCAGAACAGCTTCCAGCCGAGCACCAGAAGCGCCACCCCCAAAACAGCCAACAAAAAATTCATTGTCAGGTTCTCCGGAGAATTCAGGGAATATTGAAATCGGCAGGCTTCCCGATCATGGGGGCGGTTGTCCGCGAGCCGATCAAGGCCTCGGCATCCCTGGAGTGGTCGCGGGCCACCAGCATATAGATGGAAGGCACCACAAACAGGGTGAACAGGGTCCCGATGGCCATGCCGCCCACCAGCACGAGGCCGATGGAATTTCTGGCCTGTGCACCGGCACCGGTGACCAGCGTCAGGGGGAAATGGCCGGCAATCGTGGCGCCGGTGGTCATCAGGATCGGCCGCAACCGGGTCATGGCGGCGGTGCGCACGGCTTCCCGCTTGGCCCGCCCCTGTCGCTGCAGGCTGTTGGCGAACTCCACGATGAGAATGCCGTTTTTGGACACCAGCCCCACCAGAGTCACCAGACCCACCTGGCTGTAGATATTCATCGTGGTGGTCCATCCCCGGGTCCAGAAAGGCACATTGGGATCGGGCATTTTGAGAAAGGTAAAGACCAGGGCCCCGAACAAGGCCAACGGCACCGAGCCGGCCAGGATTACGAAGGGGTCCCGGAAGCTGTTGAACTGGGCCGCCAGAACGAGGAAGATCAGTACCACCGCCAACCCGAAGGCCTGGAAAAAGGCATTGCCCTCGGTGCGCAGCTGGCGCGACTCGCCCGTGTAGTCCAGGACGTAGCCTTTGGGCAGGATTTTGGCGGCTTCGTCCTCCAGGTAGCGCAGGGCCTCGTCCAGGGGCCGCACGGCCACGCCGCTGATGGTGACGGCGTTGAGCTGCTGAAAGCGGTTCAACGATCGTGGCACGGTGGAATTTCGGATGGTGGAGATGGTGCTCAGGGGCACCAGCTGGTTGGCCGGGCCGGTCACATAGATGCTGCGCAGCTGGTCCGGGTTCAGTCGGTCCGTGCGGCTGATCTGCGGTATCACCTTGTAACTGCGCCCGGCGATGCTGAAGCGGTTGACGTAGTTGCCACCCACCATGGATCCGATATCGCGGCCCACCTGCTGGAGATCCAGGCCCAGATCAGCCACCTTTTCCCGGTCGATGACGATTTCCGACTGGGGCTGATCGATCTTGACATCGATGATGGGCGGGAAGGCAAACATGCCGCTGCCCATGGCCTTGAGCTGAATCTTCCGGGCGAATTCAAGCATCTCGGCCGGCTCGGCCGTGGAGGCCAGGACGAATTCCACCGGGAAATTGCCGCCGCCGGGCAGCGCCGGCGGCGAGACCGCGAAGAGCCGGATGGCCGGAATGGCGCCGACCTTCTGCTGCACCCGGGGCAGGAGCTGTGCCACGGTGTTCTCGCGTTCATCCCAGGGTTTGACCACCATGCCGGCAATGCCTGAATTGGGGCGGGTGATCTGGAAGGTGAATTCCGTTTCCGGGAAGCTCATATAGGCATCGTTAACCGCTGCCGCATAGCGGCTGTTCAGATCGAGGGTCGAGTTGGCCGCGGCATCGATGATGCCGAAAATGACGCCCTGGTCCTCGGCCGGAGCCAGTTCTTTGGGTGACATGGTAAACATCGGGATGGTCAGCAGGCTGATCACGATCCAGACCCCGTAAACCGCCGGCCTTGCATTCAGCGTACCATCCAGCAGCCGCCCGTAAAAGGCGGTGAAGCGCTTGAAGTCTCTGGATATCTTTCCGGCAAAACCGCGCTCGGACATTCCCGGGGTCAGCAGTTTGGAAGACATCATGGGCGACAGGGTCAGGGCCACGATGCCGGAGATGGTAACCGCACCGGCAAGGGTGAAGGCGAACTCCCGGAACAGAGAGCCGGTCAATCCGCCCTGCAGGCCGATGGGCGCATAGACCGCCGCCAGGGTGACCGTCATGGCGATCAACGGTCCCACCAACTCCCGGGCACCGAACAGCGCCGCATCCATGGGTGACTTTCCCTCGCTGAGGTGGCGTTCCACATTTTCCACCACCACGATGGCATCGTCCACCACCAGCCCCACCGAGAGCACGATGGCCAGCAGGGTGAGCAGGTTGATCGAAAAGCCCAGGACCTGCATCAGGAATACGGCGCCAATCAGCGACACCGGGATGGCCACCACCGGGACGAGCACCGACCGCAGGGAACCCAGAAACATGAAAATGATGAAAACGACAATCAACAGGGTTTCGGACAGGGTCTTGACCACCTCGCGGATGGCATTGCTGATGTAGTTGGTGGCATCATAGGCCACGCGTGCATCCAGGCCTTCGGGAAGCTGTTTGCCAATGGCATCCATCTCCTTGCTCACCAGCCGGATCACGTCCACCGAGTTGGCGTTGGGCAGGGGCCAGATACCCATGAAAACGGCGGTCTGACCGGAGAAGCGCACCTCCGTGTCGTAATCTTCGGCACCCAACACCACGTCGCCGATGTCTTCGAGGCGGATGACGGCGCCATCCTGTTGCCGGACCACCAGGCGTTTGAACTCCTCCACCGAACGCAGGTCGGTATTGGCGGTCAGGTTGACCTGAATGAGCGCACCCTTGGTGCGTCCGACAGCCGCCAGAAAATTGTTGGCCGCCAGGGCCTGGCGCACCTGGACCGGGCTGATGTTAAAGGCGGCCATGCGATCGGGTTTAAGCCAGACGCGCATGGCAAAGGTGCGGGCACCGAGGACATCGGCCCGCTGGACGCCCTGAATGGCCGACAGCCGAGGCTGCACGATGCGCACCAGGTAGTCGGTAATCTCATTCTGCTGGAGGATATCGGACGTAAAACTCAGGTACGCCGAGGCGAACTGGCTGTCGGCCGATTCCACGTTGATCGTGGGTACCTCGGCCTCCGGAGGCAGGTCGTTACGCACCTGATCCACCTTGGAACTAATTTCCGACAGCGCTTTGATGGGGTCATAGTTGAGCTTCAGCCGCGCACTGATGGTGGAGAGCCCCAGGGCGCTCTGGGACTGGATATAATCGATGCCGTCAGCCGCCGCCATGGCCCGCTCCAGCGGGATGGTGACAAACCCGCGCACCAGGTCGGCGCTGGCCCCCACATAGACCGTGGTCACCGTTACCACGGCGTTGTCGCTGCGCGGGTACTGGCGAACGTTGAGGGAGCGGATGGCCTGGAGGCCGGCGATGATGATCACCAGATTGACCACCAGGGCGAGGACAGGCCGGCGGATGAAAGGATCGGTAATTTTCATGGAATTGTCGGTTCTGAGTTCTGCGTTCAGGGTTCAGGGTTCAACCAACTAAATCGCTCAACAGCCAATCAAACCAATCGGACCAACTAACCAATTGAACCAAAAAACCGATCATCCTTCTTGAGGTTTGGGGGCCAGTTTGAAATCAGGAGACAGGGTGTTGTCAACCACCACCGACTGGCCGTTGCGCAGCTTGAACGCCCCGGTGCTCACAACGGTCTCGCCCTCCTTGATTCCGGACAGCACGGCAATAAAGTCCCCACGATTCTCACCCAGACGAACGAATTGCTGGCGGGCGATGCTTTCCAAGGCGTCTCCGGTGTCATTGGGTTTGTTTTCCACGATAAATACCGAGTCGCTGTATGGGGCATACAGCACGGCGGTGGAAGGAATCGTAAGCACCGTCTGGACGTCCGGCAGTCCCAGGGTTATGTTGACGAACATACCGGGACGCAGGTGCTCCTGAGTGTTGGCCACCGTAGCCTGGATACGGATGTTGCGGGTAGCGCTGTCCACCTGCGGGTTCACGGCGGTGATGGTGCCCGCGACGGTCTTGCCGGGCAGGGCGTCACTGGTCAGCGTTACCGGCAGCCCCTGTCGGATTTTGGCCAGTTCCTGCTGGGGCAGTTGGAAATTGACAAAAATCGGATCCATGGCCTGAAGGGAAACGATGGTATCGCCGTCGTTTAGCGTCTGGCCCAGATTGATCTGGCGAAGCCCCAGGCGGCCGGCAAAGGGGGCCCGAATGGTTTTTTTGGCGATGGTGGCGCGAATGGCGTCCACCTGGGCCGCAGCCTGCTTGAATTCAGCCTCGGCAGTGTCGTAGTTGGAGGGGGTGATCACTTTCTGGGGCAGCAGTTCCTTGGCCCGTTCCAGGTTGAGCCGGGCCAGTTCCTTGGAGGCCTCGGTCGAACGGAGCTGGGCGGCCTCCGATGACGTGTCCTGCTGCACCAGCAATTCCCCGGCCTTAACCGCACTGCCCGGTTCAAAGGCGATCCTTACCACCTTGCCGGTCAGTTCGGAGGTAACCATGACCCCCTGGACCGCTTCGAGTGAGCCCACCGCAGTCAGCACGGACGGCCACGTGGCCGACTGCACCACGGACGCGGTCACAGTCTCGGGCGGCGGCACGTATTGTTTGCCCTGGGCAATCATGCGATTGATCTGCAGCCCTTTAACACCCCCGAGCACGCCGATCAGCACGACCAGCCCGATTATGGAAAAAATAATGGCTTTTTTCATGGGATTCCGATTCTTCGACTCATACCGTGGCCACGGAATGCATTTTCACGCACGACAGGCGGTGCGGCAATTCACCAACCATCCTAATAGCGAAATATTATTACGGCAGTTGCCAAAGTCAATGCATGGCAGGAATGAATGTTTATTCTCAGGAAGGGGAATGCGGCAAAGGAGGTTTACGATTGACATAGAAGCTTCCCCTGCAGGGATGGGCAATCGTCTCTCATGCCACATCTCGCTCTTCCAGTAAATTGTCAAGCCAATCCGGGTCCATTTCGGGAACGGATGAAAGCAGTCTCAGGACCAGGTGCAGGACCAGGGTCGGGCCTCAGTAACATACTGTAAATTTGGGTAAAGAGTCAAAAAAGAACCTGTATGGAGGCCTTAATCGGCCATTTTTCAGGCCAAAACAAGCTGATTAAGGCGGTTTGTTATTGATCCCATGAAAAGGTGTTTTCAGGCGTCAAAGCATGCGTTGTGCCATATGGCTTCAAGGTCTCCCGAAGCTCAAAGGGATCGCCGGCGCGACGGATCTTTCGTTCTCTTGCCCTGAAATCAAGTGTTTCTTTGATATTCTCAATGAAGGACACGCTGCCAACTGCAATGCTTTGTGTCCATTTAACTTCTCTACTTTTATCCTCAGCCTTTACCGGCGACCAACTTAATCGAATCCGGGATGCTATTAAGGACTCTATTGTCAAATACAAGCAGGTGAATATGGTTTGAGGTGACCATATAATCCAACACACTCAAACCACTGTACCGTTTTTTTGCCTGGTACAGCCATTCAATCCATCTACGGCGATTTTTTGCTAATTTGAAAGAAAGGCTCTTTGGCGGCATCGGTGGGTAATATGCCAGACATGGCCGGGAACATAATGTCTTTTTGCACAGGCCATTTAGTAACGATTCCCTTAATTGGATGTTTTTAGGGGTAAAAACGATCAATTAGGCATGTTTAAAATAGCTTTTTAAGATATTAACTTTGCAATGTCAATTGGTTAGCGCGGCCCGACCCTGAGACCCTGAGACCTGCCGATGAGACCCTTGGAAGGCCTGGCTGGTCACCATCCGTATTGTCGTTGGTACCGACTCCCCGTAACGGGACTCGTTTACTTTAGGGCTACCTATCTTTGCCAGGCCGGAATATATCTTAACTATTCGTAATCATATATAATATATTATTATTGACTTGGTAAAAAATTAACAAGCCGGCTTTTTTATGATCGGCCGGCTTACGGTTACAGGGGCTTACGTGCCGATATAATAATGGCTTCTCCGATTTTTTTGGCGCGTTTTAAAGCGTGTTCCATGTGTTGATATACTGATCGGTCATCTATGGCTGTGCGTACCAAGGTGTTTGCCTCGCCAATTTCCTTTTCCGAAAAAAAGCAGTAAATTGAATCGGCCTTTTGAAAGTCAGGATCCAAGACCAGCAAGGGATCACGATAATAGTGTTCCTGAAATAGTCTGCCCGATGGAATGGTTGTACTAATATCTGTAAACCCTAATTTCTCAAGTCTGGATATGAGCGAATGGACCGGAATATACCTCCCCTGCAAGGCAAAGACAGCTTTTTCGAGGTATTTATAATTCCAGTATGCACCGGACTTCGGATCCAGTTGTTTCTGGGAGCATGTGTTGATGGTCAGAACACCGCCTGGTTTTAAAACGCGTCTGCTCTCATTCAAAAAGCGGTTCAGGTTCGGATAGGACGGTACTGTGTCAAGATGGTGAAGCACCTGGTTGACCATGAAGGCATCAAAGAAATCATCGGAGAAGGAAAGATCAAGAATGTTGCCTATCCGCAGCCTGACGTTTCGAGCATCTCCAATTTTTTGTTTGGCTGCTTCGAATCCTTGTTCAGATCCCTCCACCCCATAGACGGTTTTTACATGGTGCCGGGTATGGTTTAGGTAGGCGCCTGTGCCGAATCCACCCTCCAGAACGGTCTGTTTTTCAACGGCTGTTCGGCTTTGTCTGAAAATATGTAAAATCTCCTGCAGGCCGTTGGGCTGGCGATTCTGGTCATATAAGGTAAATGCATCATTGTAATTGCAATAAGATGAGGCATTTCTTTTGTGTTTCATTTGGATCCTTTTTGAATGCTATTTTTGTTTATCTAGGCAGGCTCAGGGACTGAAGCGGTATAGCATAATTACAAATGGCTGATGCAAGCATCTTAACGAGGACCACTGATCCCAGCAAGTCCTACTATTGAATTCGATGACGGCGTCAGGTGTTCAGGCTATCCCGTGCACGGTGTGGCAAGGTTATCTCAAGCCATCCTGCGTTCTTCCAACAGCTTATCCAGCCATTCCGGGTCCATTTCAGGAATGGAAGAAAGCAACAGGTTGGTGTATGCGTGGTGGGGAGGCGTAAGAATCTCCTTTTTAATTCCCTGCTCAACAATACATCCCCGTAGCATTACCACAATTTCATCGGAAATCGCTTTTACCGTAGCCAGATCATGGGTAATGAAAAGATAGGAGACCGCCAGCTCATTCTGCAGCTTTTGCAGCAGTTGCAGTATGCCTTCGGCCACCAGCTGGTCCAATGCCGAAGTGACTTCATCGCAGATGATCAATCTGGGTTCAGCAGCCAACGCCCGAGCAATGCACAGCCGTTGTTTCTCACCTCCGGAAAGCTCGTTCGGGTACCTGTTGATGTAGCTGTGCGGCAATTCAATCATCTCCAGCAGTTCTTTGATCCGCTTGCCCATCACCGAACCACGCATGCCGAAGTAAAAAGCAAGCGGGCGGCCCAGAATTTTGCGAATATTCTGCCGGGGGTTGAGCGCCGTATCGGGCATCTGGTAAATCATTTGCAGTTTCCTGAGTTGCTCACGCTCACGTGATGCCAATGCGGGTGGCAGCGTTTCTCCTTCAAATCGGATATGTCCCTGAAGCGGGGGCAACAGACCCGTGATTACTCTGGCCAACGTGCTTTTGCCGCTGCCGGACTCGCCCACGAGCGCTACCGTTCGGCCGCTTGTTATGGAAATATCGATGTCTTGCAGAACCAGTTCACTGCCATCGTAGCTCGCCGAAACATTCTCAACCTTAAGGATAACATCCCGATCCGATCGAAAGACCGCCTTGTCATCCCGAATGGTCCGGACAGACAGCAATTGGCGAGTATACTCTTCTTTGGGCTCCGCCAATATCTTTCTGGCATCATTCTCCTCCACCAGGTTGCCGTGACGCAACACCATGATTCGGTCAGCCAGCTGGGCAACAACGGCCAGATCGTGGGTGATGTAAATCGCTGCGGTGTCTAATTCACTGGTAATTTTTTTAATTGCGGCCAGCACCTCAATCTGCGTGGTCACGTCAAGTGCGGTCGTGGGTTCATCGAACACGATGATGTCCGGCCGACATGCCATAGCCATGGCCACCATGGCTCGCTGCAGCTGGCCGCCGGACACCTGATGGGGGTAACGGTAACCGATATGTTCAGGGTCCGGCAGCAGCAACTGCCGGTAAATATCGACTGCTTCCCGTTCCGCCTCGGCAAATTTCATCAAACCATGTTGAACGGGCGCCTCGGCATATTGTCTGACCAGTCGATGCGCCGGGTTGAATGAGGCCGCAGCGCTCTGAGCGACGTAGGCAATGCGATTGCCCCTCAGTTTACGAAGATCTCCCTTCGACGCACCGAACAACTCCGTGCCGTTGAACTGGATCGACCCCGACGCGATGCGGCACCCCTGCCGGGTATATCCCATGGCGGCCATCCCGAGTGTGGATTTACCGGCTCCGGATTCACCGATCAGGCCAAGAACTTCCCCCTTGTTCAGGGACATATCGATGTCATTAACAATGGGCAGCCATTGGTCGCCGGTAAAGCCTTCAATAAATAAATTTTTAATTTCAAGCAATTTGGTCATCGATCATCCATCCAATTCAGGCGGTCTCCTTCAATCCGCTGGCCACGTGCAGAAACCAGTCCACGATCAAATTGACACCTACGGTTAAAAAGGCGATGGCTCCGGCCGGCCATAACGGAGTCAAGATACCAAAGGTAATGGCCCCGGCATTTTCCCGAACCATGCCGCCCCAGTCGGCAGTCGGTGGCTGAAGGCCTAACCCCAGGAAACTCAGTGCTGCGATGAAAAGAAATACGAAGCAAAACCGCAAACCGAATTCCGCCACCAGCGGCGGCATGGCATTGGGGAGAATTTCATGCCTCATCAGCCACCAGATCCGTTCCCCCCGAAGCCTGGCCGCCTCGACGAACTCCAGGGCGTTGATATCCATGGCGACAGCCCGGGACAGGCGATACACCCGCGTGGAATCCAGCAGCGCAATGACCACGATCAAGGCCGTGACGGAGGTGCCGACCACGGACAACACCATCAGGGCAAAGATCAGCGTGGGAAAGGCCATTATGATATCTACCATCCGGCTGAGGCTCAGGTCTGTCCAGCCACCGAGCGTGGCGGCGAAAAAGCCGGCGACGGCACCGACCACAAACGACAGGAGCGTGGTCGCAAATGCAATGGCAATGGTGTTTCGGGCCCCATAAAGCAGGCGTGTAAAAAGGTCCCTACCCAGGTGGTCGGTACCCAGGAAATGATCTTTACCCGGAGACTGCCAGACGTCACCGACGATCTGCGTCTCCCCATAGGGCGAGATAACGGGCGCCAGAATCGCTGCGAGAATGCTGATCAGGACCATGGCGAGCCCGATGCGTGCGCTGATCGGTGAGGACCTGAGCAATTTAAAAAACGCCATGTAATCGGACTCCTTACCTTGGGTTGCGCAGCCTGGGGTTGCTGATGATCGACAGCACATCGGCCAGCAGGTTCAAGCCGATGTATACGGAGGCAAAAATTAGTCCGCTGGCTTGAACGACCGGGATGTCCCGCTTTGATACCGAGTCCACCAACAACTGCCCCAACCCGGGATATACAAAAACCACTTCGACAATCACCACGCCAACCACCAGGTAGGCCAGATTCAGTGCCACCACGTTGATGACCGGCGAGAGGGCATTGGGGAACGCATGAAAAATGACGATGCGTGCCTTCTTGAGTCCCTTGAGTTCGGCCATCTCAATGAACGGGCTGGCCAAAATGTTAATGATCGCCGCTCTGGTCTGACGCATCATGTGGGCCACAACCACCAGCGTCAATGTCAGACACGGCAGCACAATGGCATGCATCTTCTCCCACAGGGACATTTGCGCGTTGATGTTGGAAATGCTAGGAAAAACAAGCAGTTGAACCGATAAAAGTGCAATCAAGATATAGGCGACAAAGAATTCAGGCAGGGAGATTGCGCTGAGTGTCGCCATGGAAATCGTGCGGTCGAACAATGTGTTGCGGTAGAGGGCCGCGGTAATCCCCAAGAGTATAGAAAGCGGCACGGCGATAACGGCCGTAGCTGAAGCCAGAAATAGAGTATTACGGAGACGCCAGCCGATAAG
>NZ_JASJGN010000297.1:0-20902 GCF_033791525.1 Desulfosarcina sp. | reverse complement strand
TGAACCGCCTAACCGAAGGGAACAAGCCTTACACCAAACGGATCCGCTATTCCCAACTATCATCATTCTTCAATTTCGTACGTAACAACATCGATCCTGATGCTAAAAACCCATGCGACAGGCCAATGATACGAAAGCTTTATCGGGAGAGAGTGCCATCGAGATGGGAAATCGTCGAAAAGGAGACCGTTGATGAGATCATTTTCCGAACCACAAAAGTCCGCAATCGGTTGATCCTGGAATTGATGGCCCGCGGCGGTATGCGAATCGGCGAAGTTCTGAAACTGCGCTTGAAGGATCTTCAAGACCGTAAACTGATCCTGCGTGAACCCAAAAGCGGTAAAGAGCACGAATTTGTATTTATCCCACAAAAAGTGGCTGATCGATTACGTGAATACGCACTCCAGGTATGCAATTCCTCCAATGATCGCATTTTCCCGATTTCCTACGAGGCAGCCCGGTTGATGGTGATTAAGTCTGGGAAATTGGTAGGGATCAAACTCCGGCCACATGATCTGCGTCGGCATTCAGCCACCTATGCTTCTCGCTCAGGTGTGCCGATTGAGATTGTCAGCAAGGTCATCCTCCGCCATGCGAATCTTTCGACCACTCAAAGGTATCTTGGAACCATCAGTGATGCGGAAGCAATTCGGTGGATCGAAAACATTTACGGCTAAAAAAGGAAAGGGTGAATCCGATTAATGGATTCACCCTATTTAGCACCGATGCAAACCGGATATAGCCAGACGATACCGCTACCCTCAGGTGATGGGAAGTATGTATTGTAACCAGAAGACCACCCCCAGATCGTCTTTCCGAAAGGGGATGTGGCTATCTATCATTTGGGCCGATCTGGAACTATTTGGAGTTATCAAAGGAATCTGTGTCCATTTTTTTCTGTGATAACAATTTGAAAGTCAACCATCTATTAAATTCCTCTACAGCAAAGGAATAATGGCCGAATCCCACAGTCAAACGCCCAGAAGTTCACATCATGTTCGAAAAACAATCAAGGATCGATATTTTCCCAGAGTTTGACGGTTCAGCAACGGAAACCATTTGTAGATATGGTCGGGCAGGGAACGGGTGTCAGGAATGACAAAGCTTTTTTTTCCAATTCCGATCTCATCCAAAAAATACACAAAGGCTTCTAATGGTCCATTTTGATGTTCTCCCAATACTTTGACATTAAACATCCGTTCTTTCAGAGGGAGAGGAGCATGGTCGTAGAGGTTTTTGAAAAGCCAATTCGATTCGTTCGTACAATGTAAAGCTCCAAACAAAACAATATGACGTTTACCCGGTTGAAATCTGTTCCAGAAGTTATTGGCGATGGATTGATCGCGCGAATTAGAATGACCACGCTTCTCCTTTTGCTGTTCGTCGGTTTCTTCAATACCCCAAACCTTGATAGCCGGATTGCTATGCTTAACGGTTCGAAGTATTTTTATTATATCAGCATCCAGCAATGGAAAATAATCCCTGCCAGCGTCCATACGTTTGATTAAACGTCTCAAAGTCAGAGGTGTAGCTTCCAGCAGAAGGAGATCGGTACTATGCTTTTCAAAGAATTCTTCTGCAAGAAAATTGCGTGTTGATTCCTCATGAAGCTCACCCATGCACATTATCTGATAATCTGATTGGCCAAGATGTGTTAGCCATTGCTCAATGGAGATCAAACTGAATTGCAGGTTTTCTTGAATGGCAGCTTTTTCAGATTTTGTTAGTCGGGAGAATTGTTGTAGAGCTTTGGCCGCTTCTTTATGATAAAAGGGATACTGTATACGCTCTGAACTTGGTTGTTTGGTAGGGCGTCTCGGATATTCTTCAGCGATCCAGTCATAAACAGACCAAAAGAGCAGAATAATGAGGTACCCGCCTAAGGTGGCCAAGATGACCCTTGCCAAGGGTGAGTCCATTTAGGGAATTCCTTCAGCCTTCGCGTACCGCAACCTTTTTGATGGTGAAAGCAATTACACATAATTGCATGATGGTTTAATATTCTCGAACTAAAGATTAGTGAGACTATAGTGAATAGTAAAAAAGATTGAATCAGGACAGTCGAGGTGGTTAAAAATAGGGTCAGATTTACACCTGATTCATATTTTCGACCATATTATCAATATATCATACAAACAACAAGATGTGGCCAATTCAAGATCTAATAAAGGGGCTGTGATATGCTCTGTAATGTTGTCTGAAAAGCAAGTATCGGCCAACTAAAGATACATTGAGAGTAGCTTCCGAATCGCACCCTTGTCAAATGTTGAGATAGATGCTCCTCAGATTAGCGGAAAAATTTTTCATGACCAGGCAAGTATGCTATGGCTATCTCATAAAAACAAGTCTTGCTGATTCGTGTGGTTTCTTTCCATCGGTTTTAACTATCAAGGATCATATCAAATTTGCATTTAGCAACTGGATATCATAGGCTGACTTTAGGTGCTGCCCTCTCATTATGCCTTCCTTAAAATGGTCATCAAAGGCGAATTAAACAGCTTGTCGCTCCGGTGAATGATTTAGTATTCACTTCCGGGGAGCTGCTTCATACACAGATCGATTATCCTTCTCCCATTCTCTTTTGGTTCCCAATAACGACGGGTTGGTTGCCTCCTGAATTGTATAATCTGTATAGGCCTTAAGATATTGTGTTCCAGACCAAAACCACACTGTAGAACCCCATGCCAGGTTGACACGATCATCATTAATTCCATCAAAAAGATCGGCTCTCCATCCTTCTTCAATCTCATAGCGTCCATTTACTTTTGAGCAATCCGTAACATAACCTGATAGGTTACGACTTTTAAAAAGGAGCTTCAATTTGTTCTGTTTCATTATGAAATGGAAATTGGGACGATATACGCCATTTCGCGAACTGGAGAGCAAATAAAAAACATAGGCTTTCTGGCCGTCTCCAATGTTTTCCACAATGTCACAGTCTGTCGCTGAGACAAGCCGTGAAAAATCTTCCTCTTTGAAATCCTCTGTAACACGGTCCCCCCAAATAATGCGCGAAACTTCTTTCGGATTTTGGCACGGGACACATTTTAATATATATTGCGTGAGCGCATTGTTGGCCATCTGGTGGCTGTCCCGATCCTGAACCCTGGATACTTGTATATCATCCGTTGTGTTACCCTGATTCGACGATGCCACCGGTGCCATGGGCAATAGAAACAATCCCAGAACCAGAACCGTCAGATAGACTAATAAGGGATTAGATTTCATATTATCCTCCTTTTGAATATGGTTTAGGCGAAAGGCCATACCCCTGGCAGCAGAGGTAAATACTGCCAAAGCTTTGGGAGACTGTTCTGGAAAGCCTTGGTCTCGATCAAATGCGATCAATTGTTTGCCATAGGTTCTGGGCGAAAGGGTACCGTGGGAGAGAACAGTTCCGTCGCAAACCGCTTCCCGAGTCCATGTGAGACGGGGCATGACAAACCAGACAACGGGGTGGAAGAAATAGACGATTTTCACCAACTCCTGCAGGCAGATTGCAAGATCGTCCCAGCGTTTTACATGCACCAGTTCATGTGCCAGGACTGATTCAAGAGCAGCACTTCCGGACGAGCATATCAGATGCTCCGGCAGAATGATTACAGGCCGAAAAAGCCCCATGGTATAGGTTGGTACATCTGAAACGACCGCCTTTACTTCTATCGCTCTGCGAATATGTAATCGTCTGCGCCAATCCCGGACGATATCCAGGACGGCGGGATCCTGAAACGTCTTACCCTGCCATGCGATCTTCCAATACCGGCGGCGGGTACGAAGAAACCGCACCAATAGGAGGGTGACAACAGCAAAATAGGTGCAGCTGGTGACGATGCTGATCCGCTTCAATAAGGGCGGGGAAGGAACCGTTGCCAGTTTGCTGCCGATTGTCGGGACCACCCCATGGGGATTGGGCCCATCAGGCATGAAATTATCAGGTATAGGTGTAGAAATCGGCTTTTGGTGGTCCTGAAGAATTCGGAATTCATACGGGAAGGCGAGATATTGCCGGGAAACTGTGTGGGACGTTAAAGACCGGATCAGATGACTGGCACTCCAGGGCGTGGCCATATCAGGTGACAGCACCAGACGCAATAGGATCAGAAGCCACAAGCCGTGCTGCCACCGGGGATATTTTCCCCAGCAGCATTTTACCATCCCCCAGATCAGAGGAAACAGAAACAGAGCATACAAAGACTGTAGCGATAAGATGGCGAGAATAGCCTGGGCGACCTCATCAGGACGTATCATGGCGATCCTCCGTCTCATCCGCCAAGAGTTTTTCCAATTCCTTTATCTCTTCAGGCTTCAGGGCCTGACTCCTGGAAAACAGGGCCACTACCTCCCCGTAGTCCAGTTCCAGGACATGGTCTGCAAAAAACTGGACTATCCTGGTAAACCCCGTAGGCCGAGATATGAGGGGGCGGTATAGGAAAACGCCGTGGAATTTTTCCCTTACCAGCAAATGCTTTCGGGCCATCCGGTCCATCATAGTCTTGGTTGTGGAATAGGCCCAGTCATGGGTAGCGGTTACTTGGTCGTGAACCTCCCTTACACTTAGTTTTCCGCTTTTCCAGATGATTCTCAGGATATTGAATTCCGCTTTAGTCAAGTCAGGCAGGGATAGATTCTTGGCCATGGTTGCCTCATTGTTAGATATTAATTATATTGTTACATTGTAACAACTAAGATTAAAGTCTTATATCCAAGGTTAAATGTCAAGCCTTTTTTATTGGAAAACGAGCCTCCCCCCTAAAAAAACCGGTAACAGTAAATCCCGAAACAGCATTTTGATTAAAGGGTTCCACTTAAACTCTATTTGTTAAAGCTGACTCGAACAGAGTTCAATGAGCATTCCGGAATTTGTAAATAGATGGAGTGTTTTGATGTAACCTGTAAATTTTTATCCTCTGATTTAATTGCGATACCTTGCCATGACCTGGCAACGGTCTTGGCCTTGGAAGGAATCAAGATGTTGTGGTCGGCCACAAAGCCGATCAGGTTGCGATTACATTTTGTAACTTTTGTAGGTTGAATGACTCAGGAAGGGTTGCATACCTTGAGATAAGGTCAACAATTTGGCACGTGTCAAAACCAGCGCTTCCATGAAGTGACATTCACAATGGGTTGGCTATACGTCTGTTGGCGTTCCCATCACTGGTCGGATGCGCGCAGTCGAAGGTAGAGCGGAGTGATTTGTTCCAGCGTAAAGTGGCGATCGGCTATCGTAAAGCCGCGCCTTGCCTCCATCACAGCCAAATTCAGCGGGTAGGTGACGCTGGAATCCAGGCGCTGGATAACCATATCCAATCCGAAGCCATCGGATTCCTTCATTCCTCGGTAGGTGATCTCCAGGCCTTCGGACAGCAGCGGTTGGTTCAGGGGAAGCACGAAACGATTGCCGGTCTGCTTTGCCGGCCACGGCCATGGTTCCGCCCCTAGCCTGCCGGCATCCAGGATGGCATCCTCGTAATCGAAATCCCAACTCCAGCCGAACCCGGGTGAGGCGCTTCGATATTCCGCGGGGACCGCATCAGACAGTACGATCATCCACACGAACAGGAAACCCCCGACCAGTAAAATACCGGCAATAGCCACCAGTTCAATCGGGCGATCGTTCCTCATTTCAACGCCTTTAGCTTGATAATCAGGGCCTGTCTTGCTCATTGATCATATCGTAAACGTAATTCCCCTTTTCCCGGACACAAGGGGGCCGAGCACCGGATACCCATAGAGACAAAAAAAGGGGACCCCTTCAACCTTCTGAAGGAGTCCCCTTTTAAATTGTAAACGAAGTGTTAGGCCACGGTCACATTGGCTGCGGCAGGACCCTTGGGGCCCTGTTCGATGTCAAAGGTAACCCGGTCGCCTTCGTTGAGTGATTTGAATCCGGTGGCATTTATTGCCGAATGATGAACGAAAACGTCAGGACCGTCTTCTTGCTCAATAAAACCAAACCCCTTGCTGTCATTGAACCACTTAACGATACCATTTGCCATGCTAACTTCCTCCTACTTATAAAAAATTTTAATCATTGCTTCAAACTTCAGGCGCCACTTTGACAAATGGATCGATCCCTTAGCAAGAAACCAGCCCGCCAACACCGGCGGACCTTTATAACCTGCATCTCATATCACGCAAAAGAAAAAAAGCAAGTCAATTATCAGTATTATTCAGAAAACCTGGTGATGGTGGACCGATTATTTCCTTTTTCCTGTAAATTTTGAACCGCGATAGCGAGCACATTCCTCGCCGCTTGTCGAAGCGAAGCGGAGATCCCGAGTATCGGTGCGGCGGGGTTAGCGAGTGTCGATCCACAAATGGCCAATTTGTCTGATATCTGCGTTACGCTCAAAATTTTATCCTCGGAATATCAACCATATACTTGCGGTAAAATTTTTCGCATGCCTTGATCTCAACCCAATTTGCCTATTTCTGGCTGGACACTATCGAGCGAACTGAAAATCGATTTTTTATCCTTACGGTGTTGCGTAGCACTGCCGTTACAGGCAGAACATTCCCCGCGGCTTGTCGGAGCGAAGCAGAGATCCCGCTCATCGGGGCCGCGGGGAGGGTTCAACACCTGAAAGTTGTCAATCAGCTTTTCAGGTGGGGTTCACGGTCGTCGGTTGGTATCCATTCTGTGTGTTTTAACAATTTAATTTTGATCGGCGGCCGGTATTATGGACTGTTTTGCATCTTCCACCAAGCGATCTAATGTGCCGTCTTTTTTCATGGCTCTCAGGACGGATGCCAGTTGGGGAGCCAACGCATGATGTTTTTTATGCAGATAGGGAAAGACCGGAGCCACCTCGATGATTCCGGCCAAGGCGATATCTGAATTTACAAACTCCGCTTCATCCAACACACTTTCCACGGAGGTTTGGAGCCCAACCAGCACATCGATCCGATTGTGCCGCAACATCATCAGGCCTTGCCGAATATTGTTCAGACCATGGAGATATTTTGCATCCACATGGCCCACCAACCTTCTTTCTATCACTTTGAGACCACGGGGATAGCCAATGACGAGATGTTTGTCCGCGAGATCCCTCCACCCGTTCAAACGAATGGACGCATCGGGCGCATAAGCGCCAACGGTTACAAAGAAGGTCGGCTCGTCTACCTCGATCAGATTGGGATACTTGGCTGCCAGGGTCGAATCGAATTGAATTCTTCCGGCCTCCCCGTCCATGCGGCCCGCGTTGGATTCGGCCAAGGCTCTTTCGGAGGGAAAAGCATGCAGCTCAAATTCATAACCTAACCGCCCAAAGGCCTCATTGAATTTTAGCACAGAAAACCGGTACAGATAGGTGCCCTCGAGTTCCGGAATGGCTAACCGGATGATGCCGTTACGTGGCTTTGGGTCAGGAACCGTTGCGGGTGATGTTACCAATGAGGTGTTTTGGGCTGATGGTTGCGTGACCCATGTTACTAATAGGGTGAATAGGATCAAGATCCAATTCCGGTAGACCGACGATGCACCCCGAATGAAATTGCGCGGCATCTTCATCCTCCTTCTTGGTAATATGAGACGGCATGGATTAACGCTTTCGCACGGTCACTTCGGTTCAACTGGAATACTAAGGAATCAATCTCATATTGGGATTCCACAAGCGTTTGTATACAATTTTGACCCTACCTTCTGCCTGGTGAAGATTTTTTGAGAGTAAAAAGTGGGTCTTGATTGCCGTAGTCGTTCGAGTCACGGCGTTTTAATCGTTATCGAGCATCAACCGCCGGTAACTAAGACAATTTTACCGATGTTTTTTCGCGCTTCAATATACCTATGTGCTTTACCTGCCTGTTCAAACCGGAAAGTTCTGTCTACATGCGGCCGAACCCACCCTTTCTCTACGCCTTTCAGGATTTCCTGCATCCATCCGCTTATTTTATCTCTTTCGTTCCACATATGGCCAAGGTTGACCCCGAATACACCTTTGTTGGCATTCATTAATCTCAACGGGTTGTACCTGGGGGTTTGGGCGATCAGCTTGATAAACTGGAACACCCGCCCCATTGTTGAATCCGTGACCGTCGACACACCAAACAGTCCCAGCCGTCCTGTCGGCCGAAGGGCTTTATAGCTCTTTTTCCAATTATTCCCGCCGATCGGATCAAGAACCATCTCCACCCCTTTTCCACCGGTGAGGTTCATGATGCTGGAAAGAAAATCCTGGTTGCGATAATCGATGGGATAATTCAGCCCCCGCTCCATTAAAAAGGAATGCTTCCCTACACTGGATGTACCGTAGGTCGTGGCTTCAAGGTGCAATGAAATATCCAATGCGGCCAAACCCACGCCACCACCTGCATTGTGAATGAGCACCGATTCCCCCTTTTTCAGCCCCCCCATGACATATAAAAGCTGATATGCCGTCAGATAGTTCAACGGGATGGCGGCAGCGTGTTCAAAATCAAGAGATTCGGGAATGGTAAAAACGGCCTTTTCTGGAACACAAACCCTGTCTGAATAGCCATTGAATCGAGTCAGGGCGACGACCGATTGGCCAACAATAGAAGCATCGACACCCGGGCCGGCGCTCTCTACAGTCCCGGATACTTCATATCCAACGACACAAGGAGGCTTTGGCGCATCCGGGTAGAGTCCCTTTCTTGCGAGGATATCGGCAAAGTTGACGCCAATCGCCTTCACCTTTATGAGAACTTCTTCAGCAGACGGTTGTGGATCCTTTCTTTCCTGTATTTTCAATACATCCGGATCGCCATATTTGGTAATCACGATCTGTTTCATGATATTTTCATCACCATGTTATTGGTTAAACCGCTCCACGATTAGCGTCTGCATGACCCCGGTCGATTGCTGATTTATTGAAAGTACCGCAAGACGTCGGCTTCTGTCAAAACCTGTGCCTGCTGTCGCATTCATCCCGTCCCGACAGCCATGCAGCTTCGGACCGCCGGTCGCGGTCTTCAGATTATTGCCAGCTGAAAACCGTCCTGCCGGCAATGCGTTGAGACAACCCGGCTACCCGAATAATGGTGGGATCCAGGACATTTAACAGGATCATGCTTACGCCGGCGGCGACGAGCATTGGCAGAAAGGCGCCTTGGTAGCGTCGTCGCGTGCCGGGATCCGGTGCTCCAGTGGTTAGATTGGACAGACCGGCGATGGTCCGCACGGGAAACCCAAGCAGGTCGGGCAGCGTCCGGATCACTTCCAGCACGGTCATGTTCTGGCGGTTGCCATCCTGCCAGGCCAGCGGTGCCACGACCGGATCGATGATGATTCGTTCGGGCGAGATTCCCGCGGTTTGCATTTCGTTGAAGAGGGCCACGGCAGCCTCCATGCGACCCGAGGCATCAGTGGGTACGTGTCCGTCAGGGCCCAACAGGTAGCCGATGATGTCGCAATCATATTGCCGTGCCAGGGGCAGGATCCGCTTCAGCCTTACGGGCTCTAAAGAAACGCCGTTGATCATCACTTTTTGGCTACCTGCCGCCAACCCGGCCGCCATGGCCCGTGGGTTGGCGGTGTCCAGAACAACGGTTAGATCGGCGGTTTCCTGAACGGTGCGGACCAGAAAGGTCATCTTCTCTTCAGGAGAGCGTGACAGTGGGCCGCTGTTGATGTCGATGGCCTGGGCACCGGCGTTCATGCAGGCGCTGACCATCTGCCGGATGGGCTCGGGGTCCAACCGCTCCACGGCTCGGCCGATGGCCGGCAGCGTGATGCGAAGGTTGTCGGCAACGAGGATCATGGCGCCGCTTCGCTGACCCGCTGTTCGCGGCGTCGGATCAGGTCCAACCGCCTGGGCGGCCGGCCGAGGTATAGGGTCACCGTGGAGCCGGGCTGGGCCAGTGATTGCGTTATTCCGTGATCATCGGCGATGCGCTGAATCCTGTCTTCCCGGGTGGGACCGCCGGGGCAAAGAATGTCCACCGCATCGCCTGATACGATTTTGTTCTTCACCAGCACCCGGACCCCTCCGCCAGGGACCCTCTCGAGGACCTTGGCCACAAATCGATAGCCGGGATGGATGACGTCATCTAAATTGGCTGCTGTCTGGTCCGGATCGCCGAAGTAAAATCCGGTGCAATAGCCCCGGTGGCTGATGGCGGACAGCTCCGCCAGCCAACGTTCCGGCACCCGATAGGCGTCAGGGTCCCGATACCAGGCCTCGATGGCTTCCCGGTAAACCTTTACCACACCGGCCAGGTAGTGGATGCTTTTCATGCGGCCTTCTATTTTAAGTGAGCAGACGCCGGCGTCGATCAAGGCCGGCAGATGCTCGATCATGCACAGGTCCCGGGAATTGAAAACGTAGGCACCCCGTGGGTCTTCGGCGATGGGGAAGTACTGGCCGGGCCGGGTCTGTTCCATCAGCGTGTAGTGGAACCGGCAGGGCTGGCAGCACATGCCACGGTTGCTTTCCCGATTTTTCATGTAACCGGATAACAGGCAGCGTCCCGAGTAAGCGATGCACATGGCGCCGTGAACAAATGCCTCTACCTCGATGCCGCATTCTGCGCTCATCTTGCGGAGTTCTTCCAGGGTCAGTTCGCGGGCACCGTTGACACGGGTGGCGCCCAGGTCCCGCCAGAAGCGGGCGGTGCCGGTGTTGGTGGTGTTGGCCTGGGTACTTACGTGGATGGGGACATGGGGGAGCAGCCGTCGGGCCTGCATGAAAATCGCCGGATCGGCGACGATCAGGGCGTCCGGTTCGACGGATTCCAGGGATGCCAGGTAATCGGCAATGGCCTGGGCTTCGCTGTCCCTTGAGTAGATGTTTACGGCCACATACATTCGCACGCCATTGTCACGGGTAAGGCGGCGGGCGGCCTGCATGTCCGCCAGTGAGAAGTTGGCGGAAAAGTTTCTCAGGCTGAAGTCCCTGCCGGCCAGATAGACGGCGTCAGCGCCGTAGTGAACGGCGATTTCCAGTTTCTCCGGTGTACCGGCCGGGGCCAGCAGTTCCACTTGGTTTGATTTTGAGTTCATTGATAAAGGGTCTCATTTGGAGTAGCGAATTCAGGAGCCAGAATCCAGCATCCAAGAGCATGGCTTCGCCTCATGCTCAGCTATCATGCGCACAAACTGCGGCATTCATTCCGGACTAAACGTCTTCCGCCTTCAGTCTGAACCACTGATCAAAAAGGTGCGCCATCGAGGCATTCAGCGCCGGGGCTGAAAAAACCTCGAGAGAAACCACGCCGCTGAATCGTTTCAATACACGCATCACCTTTTCCATGTGCGCCGGCGTCAGCCGGTTCAGCGGCAAATGGTCCTGCGCGCCATCCACCCCGTGCAGGTGGGTAATGCTGATCCGTTCTGTCCAGCGATCAAAAAAAGTCGTCATGTCAACCCCGTGGGCCATGAGATGGCCCATGTCCATGCACACGGAAAGGTTCAGGCCGTCGATGATGGGTGCGACCCGTTCAAGATCGTAGTCCAGGTTTTCCACACCGATCCGGCGGCTGGGGACCCCGGTCGCCAGGACCGCTTCCAGGGATGCCGCTGAATTGGCCTGCCAGCGCCGATGGTCCGGCTCGGATGGGTCTTGGATCAGGTGCAGGGTAAAGGTAGTGGGGTTCAGCGGCGCGCAGCGGTCAATCAACTGCCTTAACACGTCCACCGCCGTCTGGCGAACACCGGCGTCCCGATGCCCCAGATAAATGTCTGTGGGCAGATGGACGTTATAGGTGATCCGGCCGGAACGGGTCTGCTGAACCAGTTCCCGGATCAAACCAGGGGACGGCAGGCTGTCCCTAAAACGGCTTTCGAAAAAGAGCAGTTCAATTTCATCTACAAACGGGGCCAGGTGGCGGACGTTGACCAGGTAGCCCGCCGGGTAGACGAATGAAGGACAGGCCAGGGTAAAGGGGAACCGTTTTTTGCAAACAGTTGCCAAGGGTGGAAAAGACTGTATTGTTTTTTTTATGTCCGCCATGGATTGTTTAACCGGGATGAACTGGAAATAACAAGCGACAAGCATCAAATCCCAAATAAATTCCAAACAGCGATATCCAAATCTCAAAAAAGATACAAACCGAAGAATTGGAATTTTGGATTTAAGTCATTGTGATTTATTGCGAAGCCGAGGGTCTAATACCCCGTCGCTTGCGACGATAAAATTGATTGCATCCTTTGTTGATACCCCGCTGCTTGCGGTGGGGTAGTTCATTTAATATTTGGTTTTTTGGTATTGTTATTTATCTTTTATTTTCTGACATGAAAATTCGAATTCCAGGGATTTGATACTAAAGTGGCATCGGTAGAAGCAGCACGGTTATTGCCGCCGCCATAAAGACCAGGAGTGCGGTGGTCAGCATCAACCGGCAGGCTTGCCGGATGTGAGCCGGTCTGGCTTCGGCGAATCCCACGCCAATAATAGGCTTTTCCACCAGCCGGCCGTGGTAGTGGTTGGGTCCCCCCATCCACAATCCCAGGGCGCCGGCAAAGGCGGCTTCCGGGTATCCGGCATTGGGACTGGCGTGGGCGCGCCCGTTCTTGAAGCCGGTGTCCATTGCCGCCCGCCCCCGTCCGTTCAACAATTGCGCGGCCAGGGCGATGAAGGGTACGGCCAGGCGTGCAGGGATGAAATTGGCCACATCGTCCATACGGGCGGCGAAGCGGCCGAACAGCAGGTAGCGATCGTTCTTGTACCCGACCATGGAGTCCAGGGTGTTGACCATCTTGTAGGCCATGGCCAGGGGGGCACCGCCCAGCACGGCGAAGAACAGCGGGGAGACGACCCCGTCTACCAGGTTTTCGGCTACGGTCTCTATGGCGGCACGCGTCACACCCCTTTCATCCAGCCGATCCGCCTCCCGGCCCACGATCATGGAAACCGCCTGCCTTGCGGCGCCGAGACCCGAGTGGCCAAGTGCGTCGCCCACGGCCAGGGCGGCGTCGGCCAGGCTGCGGGCGGAGATGCAGACGTATATCATCACGGCCTGAACCAGGATCCCGGCGGCGGGGTGAACGGCTGCGGCGAACCAGACCAGCAGCAGGCAGATGAGCCACACGGATGACACCAGCAGCGTCGCCATGAGCGCACCGGAAAGCAGCGATTTCAGGGTCAGCCTCCGAAATCGAGGCTCCAGCCAGGCGATGGCCCTGCCCATCCATCTCACCGGATGGGGCAGCCACAGCGGATCGCCCAGCAGCATGTCCAGCGTCACTGCCAGGGTCAGGGCCAGTGCCAATCCTTCAGTGGGCATGACGGCGTCCCGGATTGGTGTGGTCGCGGCACAGTTGGACCAGCAGCTCGGTCGCCCGACGATTCTCCGCTTCGCTTTTCAGGGAGATGCGGATAAACGCATCGGACAGGCCGGTAAAGTTCGTACAGTCGCGGATCAGGATGCGGTTGTCGGCCATGTGCCGCCACACCGTCTGCGCATTCAGTCCATCGGGCAGCCGGATGAGAACAAAGGAGGTGGCCGAGGGGAAGCACCGGGCGCCAGACCTCTTATGGATATATTCTTCTATTCGCCCTTTCTCCTGTTCTAATATATTTCTGGTTGATGAAAGAAAGGGCTCGACCTGTTCGGGACGGTCCATGAGCCATTGCACGGCCGCCTGGGCCAGGCTGTTAACCGACCAGGGCAGTGACAAGGGGGAAAGGGCCTGCATCAGCGGTCCCGGTGCCTTGACGAAGCCGATGCGCAGTCCCGGGATCCGAAAGGCTTTGGACATGGAGTTGAGCACCATGACATTGGGCAGGTCCGAGCCGATCATTGTGGAATCTGCCGGCGCAGGCGCAAAGGGCAGATAGGATTCGTCGATCACGAAGACCGTGTCGGGCAGGGACCGGCATAGGGCGTCGACATCCGGACAGGCCACCAGGGCACCCGTGGGATTGTTGGGATTGCACAAAAAGACCAGGTCAGCCGCCGTTGCCGCGTTCCGGATTGTCCGCGTGTCCGGCACGAAATCGTCTTCCTCCCGGCAGATCAAATGGTCGCAGGCCACCAGGTTCATGGTGCAGGCATCCCGGTAATCGGAATAGGTGGGACCCACCACCAGGGCCTTTTTCACACCCAAGGCCCGGGGAATCAGGTAAATGAGCTCGGTCGTGCCGTTGCCCGCCATCACCTGCCGGGGATTGATATCGTAAAACCGCGAAAAGGCGTTCACGATGCTGCCGGCGTCCACTTCGGGAAGGGCTGCGATGGCCGATATACCGTCCTTTAGATGGTCGAGCAACGCCGGTATGGGGCCAAGGGGATTGACGTTGGCGCTCATGTCGCTGATATCCGATGGCCGGCATTTCAGCCGTTGCGCCAGTTGGTAGATGTTGCCCCCGTGTCCGCCGATCATGGGCCGCCTCCCACGCACACTGCCAGAAACAGAACCGCTTCCAGGATTTCGGTCATGGCGCCAAGCAGGTCCCCGGTGACGCCGCCCAGTTTTTTGCGGTAGATGAAGATTAGGGCAGCGGTAGCGGCTGCGAAAACCAGGTTCAGCAGGAGTCCCCGCCATCCCAGAAACAAGGAGAGGATGACCGGTGCGGCAAGGTATTTAAAGTCCACCGCGGACAGGGGCGTTTGAAAAAAAGCGCTGCCGGTACCCTCGTTTCCCCGGGCATAGGGCAGAAAACGTATCCCGGCCATCATGGCCGAACGGGCATAGGCCGGAACGATCATCAGCGCCAGAAACCGTCCGTGGGCGACACTTCCCACGGCCGCGGCTTTGACGAGCAGCACGCAGGTCACGGCGACCAATCCCATGGCGCCCACCCGGCTGTCCTTCATGATGGCCAGGGCTTTTTCCCGTTCACGCTGGCCGTACAGGCCATCCGCCGTGTCCGCCAGACCATCCAGATGAAAGGCACCGGTGACGGCTGCCAACAGCGCCACATCCAACACACCGGCCACAACAGGCGGCCAGACGGCCGAGGCGAACAGGTCAAACAGGGCCAAAATCAAGCCGATGGCCAGTCCGGCCAATGGAAAATGGACGATGATCCCTTTGGGATCGAACGGTCGTGGTCGTCCCAGCGGAATTGCGCTGATGAACTGCAGCGAGGCGATGAGTGCGTTCATGGGGCCGTGTTCTGAAAAGGGGGTTTGATAGTCACGGGGATGCCGGCGATCGTCCAGACCACGCGGTCACAGGCGGCGGCGACGGCCTGGTTGGTCCAGCCGGCCAGGTCACGGTAAAGTCGGGCCAGGCGGTTTTCCGGAACGATGCCGGCGCCCACCTCGTTGGAGACGAGTATCACCGAGTGGGGGGCCATTCTCACGGCCTCGGCCAGATCGTCGATTTGTCGCTGAATCTGTGGGGCGTCCTGGGTCTGCATGAGCAGATTGTTCAGCCACAGGGTCAGGCAGTCCACCAGCATTACATCCGCCACCGGGCTGTGGGAGTTGATGGTTTCTGCCAGATTGACAGGGATTTCCAGGGTGCGCCAGGTGGCGCTGCGCTCGCGCCGGTGACGGTCGATCCGGGCTTGCATCTCGTCGTCATGGGGCACACAGGT
Source organism: Desulfosarcina sp. (assembly GCF_033791525.1). Lineage (GTDB taxonomy): Bacteria > Desulfobacterota > Desulfobacteria > Desulfobacterales > Desulfosarcinaceae > Desulfosarcina. The sequence goes on along the minus strand of NZ_JASJGN010000297.1, from coordinate 5,459 downwards.
GGCCACGAACAACCGGCGTGGACCCATGCCTTTGGCCAACTGCAGGGCGTGGTTGCTTTTTCCGCTGCGGCAGCCGCCCAGAACCAATATTTTGTCGGTGTCGGTCACGATGACTTCTTTAAGGGATCTTTATCGATTGGTTCTTGTTTTGAATGAGATCTAACCCGGATAGCCCGGAAACATCAAACCTCAAATAACAAATCTCAAATAAATTCCAAATTACAATGTCCAAATCTCAAAGAAGGGCAAAACAAACAGTTGATTGTCATCTTGTTTTATTTTCGATCTTCACCAGTGTACTAATCCGTTCCACGTCCACATGGCAGCGGACATGATCGGCCAACAGGGCATACTGCTGCATTTTAGCGTCCAGCCCGCCGGTGGCCGGCACGTCGATGCCGGTAATCCCCACGGCATTCAGCCAATGGGTGATCATGGCCGGGGTGTCGAACAGGCCGTGCATGTAAGTGCCGATGGTCCGTCTATGGTCAACCGCACACCCGTCGGCGTCATTTACGGCGTCTCCGTTTCTTTCGTGGAGCACCAGCAGGGGGGTTCCTCCGTGTGGCCGGGTCTGACCCATATGGATCTCATAACCGGTCCCTTGGATGCCGTCCCAGGAAAACCGGCTGAGGGTCGTGGTCTTGGGTGCCTGAAGTACGGTTTCCACCGGCAACAGGCCAAGGCCGTCTGTGGTTCCCGGTTCGCCTTCCAGGCCGTCGGGATCGTGAACCCGGCTTCCCATCATCTGGTAGCCGCCGCAGATGCCGGTGATGTGGCCGCCGCCGGCGTTGAAGTCGGCGATGCATGATTCCCAGCCGCTGGTTTTCAGCCACGCCAGGTCGAAGCGGGTGTTTTTGGATCCCGGCAGGATCACGGCGGAAAAGGCGCTCAGATTCTGGGGTGTTTCCACGAAGTGAACGGTCAGGCCCGTGACCCCCCGCAGTGGATCGAAATCGGTGAAGTTGGAAATATGGGGGAGGCGGATCACCGCCACCACGGGCATCCCTTCCGTATTCACAGAAACGGTTCGGGGGCGTTCGATGACCACCGAATCTTCGGGATCGATGCGGATGTTTTCATACCAAGGCAACACGCCGAATACCGGCAGCCCGGTTCTTTCTTCGATCCACTGCACCCCGTCCGCGAAGAGCCGCAGATCTCCCCGAAACCGGTTGATGATAAATCCGGCCACCCGGTCGCGGAAGTGTCGGGGAAGGCAGTCCAGGGTACCCACCAACTGGGCGAAGATGCCGCCGCGGTGAATGTCTCCCACCAGAATTACCGGGGCATCGGCGTATTCGGCCATGGGAAGGTTGACGATATCGTGGGCCAGGAGGTTCACTTCGGCACAGGAGCCGGCGCCTTCCATCACCACCAGGTCGTATTTCGATCGCAGACGGTCAAGGGCGGCGTTGGCGGTCTGCGCCAGACGGGCTTTTTTCTGATGATAATCCATGGCCGTCTGGTTGCCGATGGACTCGCCCAGGAGAACCACCTGTGACCCCACGTCGCTGGTGGGTTTGAGCAGGATGGGGTTCATGTCCACGTGGGGGACGATTCCGGCAGCCTCGGCCTGAACGATCTGAGCCCGACCCATCTCCAGCCCTTCCGGGGTGACCCCTGAATTGTTGGACATGTTCTGGGCCTTGTAGGGCGCTACCCGTAACCCCCGGTCCGCAAAAATACGGCACAGGGCGGCGGCGATAACGCTTTTGCCCACGTCGGAACCGGTGCCCATCACAGCGAGGCAGGGGGCGATATCCGATTTTTTATTCATTGTTTGGTAACTATGCCCATGCTCGTCATTCCGGCGAAAGCCGGAATCCAGTTTAAACAATCTCTTTATATAAATCTTTCCAGGTTGGATTACTTTTTTCGATTAACCCCAGCTTCCACTTTCATTTCTACTCTTTGATCCGTTTTTCCTTCAAAATGGCGCTTCCCATTGTGCCATGTACCTCAATGACGATAAGCTGTAAGCTTATTTCTCAATTCCAACACGGGCTGCCACCCCATCCTGGTAATAGTGCTTGACGGCCTTCATTTCCGTCACCAGATCGGCCTTGTCGATGACGCGTGCGTCCGCTCCCCGACCGGTGATCACCAGTTCCACATCGCCAGGCTTTTGCGTCATGATCGCCAGAATCTCGTCAACCGGGAACAGTCCGCACATGGCCGCCACGTTGCCTTCTTCCATGATCACCACCTGGTAATTGCCCGAATTAAGGGCGCTGCGGATGGCTTCCAGACCCTTTTGGGCGGCTGCCCGATCTTCCGGCGACGGCTTTGCCTTGATGAACCGGCCCAGTCCGAACTGCTCGACGGTGATCCGGTCTGCAAGGCGCGAGAGGGCCTTGATTTCGCTATAGTCGCCGGATTTGATGAACTGAGCGATATAGACCTTCAGGCCTGCACCGGCGGCCCGCAGGGCCAACCCGAGGGCGGCCGTGGTTTTGCCCTTGCCGTCTCCCGTATAGACTTGCGTATAACCTTTTTGAAAGGCCATTGTCATTAAAGGTGTTTTAATTGCAATTATAGTAAGTTTTGATGTTTCAAGGTGTTAAGTTTTAAGTGGCAAGTGTTAAGTAAAGGATAAAAACGATAGAATACATCAACTTAACACTTAACACATAAAACTTAACACTGTTTTCCACCAATATCATACTTCTCCGCATAACCCCGAGGCGTAACCATAAACCCATCATAATTAAAGGTGCTTGAGTTGCCCACAAACACAGTGGTCTGCATATCCACATCGGCCCGGTGGAGATCCGCCAGCGTGGTGAGCGTGACCCGCTGGTTCTTGCGCATGGCGCCGGTGACGATACCCACCGGTGTGGCCGGGTCACGGTGCCCGAGGATGATCTGTTGGGCCTGGGCCAGATGCTCGGTCCGGCGCCGGCTCTTCGGATTGTAGATTACAATCACAAAATCGGCCCTGGCGGCGGCGTCCAGCCGGGTTTCGATGGTCTTCCATGGTGTAAGCAGATCGCTCAGGGATATGGCTGCAAAATCATGGGTCAACGGTGCCCCTAAAAGCGACGCGCCGGAGCACAGCGCGGGGATACCGGGCACCACTTCGACAAGTAGTCGGTCCGGATCTTCCGCCCTCTCGGAACTGCCGATGGCAATGGCCCGTTGCCGACACATTTCCAGCACCAGCCCGGCCATGGCATAGACCCCCGGGTCCCCGCTGGAGATCACGGCACAGGTGGTGCCGGAAAGGGCCAGGTCCAGGGCCGCCGATACCCGGTCTACTTCTTTTTTCATGGCCGTGCTGACGATCTGCTTGCCGGCGATCAACGGCCGTACCAGGTCGATGTAGGTGGTGTACCCGGCAACGGCGTCGACGGTTTCCAGCACCCGGGCGGCGCGTTGACTCAGGTGCTGCGGTCCGCCGGGTCCGATGCCGACGATATACAGCCGTCGGTGGCCACCGCCACGGTGACGTTGGCCGTCTTTTGTTTGGGAACGATCAGTCTCCCCCGGTGTGTCGCCAGCAGGGCTGCGGCTTCGCATACGCTTTTGACTCCTATGTGTTTTTCAACCATGGTCGACGGGGTGGGTACCTGCGCCACCCCTTTGAGCCGGTCACGGGTGAATACCGTTAATGGCAGGTTCAGGGATTCGGCCAGGGCCAGCAACCCGGGCTCGTCGGCCTTCAGATCCACCGTGGCCAGGGCGCGCAGGCTGGAGATGGCCAGCCGGTTTGTCGCGAATGTTTCCACCAGCAGGTCGCGCATCTCTTCAACATCGGTGCCCCGGTTGCATCCCATGCCGGCCACCAATGACCCGGGTCGCAATACCAGCACATGGGGGGGCAGGTCAAGGCACATGTGATCCACGAAAATCCCGGCATCGTTCTGGCCAAATGCGTCAACGGCGGACGGGATCAGCTGGTCTTGCGGCAACCGGTGGGCCACTATCCCATAGGGGTCGTGGATAAAGATCGGGTTGCCGGTGAGCAGGGCCATGTTGACTGTTTTGATGGCATCGGGATTTTCGATGGTCAGTTGGTTTTCCACGGCGATGATGTCGATGGCCGGCACCCGGTTGACGTCGGTGGCTGTGGTAATCACCGGCAGTCCGCCGGTGGCTCGGGCGACTCCCCGGGCCAGGGTGTTGGCCCCGCCGATATGGCCGGAGACCAGGCTGATGGCAAACTGTCCAGCCTCGTCGCAGACCACCACGGCCGGGTCCGTGGTCTTGTGGGCCAGACGGTTGGCGATGCACCTTACCACGATGCCTGTGGCCATAATGAAGATGTGGCGGGGAAACCCGGCGAACTGCCGGTCCACTTCATCTTTGAGCCGGGCAAAGCGCACCGCGCCGGGGATGGTTGTTTCCAGTTTCTGCGATAGAAACAGGGTGCAGCCGGCTATCTCGTCGGCGATAATCCGGGCCAGTTGGACCCCGTTGGGGGTCAGCGCCCAGATGGCGGTGTGTTCATCGGCGGCCGACTTCACCGCCGATCCTCCGCCTCACGGTAGCCGTGGGCAAAGTGGCGGTCGTAAAGTTTGGAGTGGTGGACCAGGGTAGAAAGGCTTACATCCAGCACGCGCCCGACGACCACCAGGGCGGTCCGGGTGATCTTCTCTTTTTTGACTGTTTCGGCCAACTTGCCGATGGTGGTCCAGAGAATTTTCTGATCCGGTTGGCTGGCCCGGTAAGCCACCGCACAGGCCGCCCCAGAACCGTAAGCCTTCGAGAGAATTCGCGTCATCTCGTCGACCATGGAGATGCTCAGGTAGATGGCCATGGTGGCCCGGTGGGCGGCGAGGGATGCCAGGGATTCGGTTTCCGGCACCGGCGTCCGGCCGGCCAGGCGGGTGAGAATAAGGGTCTGCGACACCTCAGGCAGGGTGTATTCGACGCCTAAGGCCGCAGCGGCGGCAAAGGCGGCGGTGACACCCGGGATCACCGTGTAGGGAATGTTGCGATGTGACAGTTTGACCATCTGTTCGAAAATGGCCCCGTAGAGACTGGGGTCGCCGGTGTGCAGGCGCACTACTTTTTTGCCTGCCCGCCAGGCGTCGACCATGGCAGATACCATTTCATCCAGGTGCAGGCCGGCGCTGCTCAGGTGGCGGCAGTCCGGCCGGGTCCATTTGAGCAGGGCCTCGGGCACCAGGGAGCCGGCGTAAACCACCAGATCGGCTGCAGCCAGTGCCTGCTGGCCCTTTACCGTGATCAGATCCGGATCGCCGGGGCCGGCACCGCAGAAGATGATGGGACTCAATGCGTCTGTGTCAGATTCAGTATCGGGGGATGCGTGAATCACGATGAATGCTTTCTTTGTGCGTGAGCGTTCATAGGTTCAGGGTTATCATTTTTCGTCAACTTTGCTCGAAGGTTGGCCCGTAAGAAAAGGGTCCCGTTTGTCGATTGATCATTAACCTTTGAACCCTGAACCTCTGAACCCGAGAACGATGACCTTTGCGCGTGTCAGGGACGGC
>NZ_JASJGN010000296.1:0-22669 GCF_033791525.1 Desulfosarcina sp. | reverse complement strand
GCAAGTTGTCAAATTCATTTCCTCTGGTTATGAGTCCCCAGAGGATCATCATCTGGGTTTGGACTGCGTCACCTGAAAATCCATTTGCCTTCAAAAAAGTACATCCCTTTTGGTTAATTTTTTCGATCTCATCGGTACCTGACTTCAATTTAAAACTGATTGAATTTTTCATAAGGTAGTGAATCCTGGTGAATATTATCGCAGAATAATGAATTATTAGAATTTGATGCTATGGGAATGAGCAATATATATGCCAATGATATTTCCATCCTGCAAGGTAGATGGAAAAACTGTAACCTTCCTGAATCATAAGTGATATTTTTTAAGATTCTGTTTTTTATGTGTAAAGCATATTAAGCAATGTAAGACGCCTCTATTGGGACGTGTCAAATCTTTGACGCGTATAGAGTGTTTGAAGGGTATAAGATGAGATAACGCGGTTGAGGATTGCCAGGGTATGAATGCCGCAGGTTAAGGATCACCGAATATCCGTGGGATTAGTAGGATAGGATTATCTGTTAAGCGCCCTTAACGTTCTTTTTGATGCGTAGAAACATTTGAATGCCTGTATTGTCATAGAGCACGGAGCATTTTCCTGATGGGGTATGTTGGAAAAGGCTTTTGAAGTTTTCTTCCGTTCGAAGAATTAGATGCCAACCTCCCCAGTATGCCATGTAATACTTAGACGGATTCGATACGTGGAAGTTGCCGACCACCAGTTCTCCCCCTGGTTTCAGGATTCGGAAAAGGCGGTCTAAAACGGCTTTTGCTACACGTGAAGACAGATAGTCGAAAAGACCAAGGCTATATATAAAATGATACTGTCCCCACTTTTGCTCAAACTTACGTGAAAAAAGCATGGATCTTACCGAACCCTGAATATACTCCACCTCAGGTACTGAGTTAAATCTGTTTCCAATCTTATCTATTAATTCAGAAGCTCTAAGGAGGGCTGCGTTGTCCTGATCAAATAAAGTAAAATGGTAATTTAAACAATCCCGAGGAGATTTCAGAATATTCTTCAATTCAAAAGCCGGTCCGCAACCGACTGAGAGGACTTTAATCTTTCCCCTGGATAACAGGGGAGAGCTATTTTTGTGATTATCCAGCAGTTGAGCAATCAATTTTATCCTGTGTCTCACTGACTGAGTCGCCGCGTGTTCAACGGCATGCTTATGCGTTAATTTCGAATATGTTGAATCGCCCTGGTAATTATTTAAGTAAATCATCTGCATCAGCCCGAAATCTCCGGCATAACCTCTTGGTTTTTGGGTCGCCCTAGCGGTAAAGGGGCTGCAATGGATTAGACCCCAAAGTTGATTTCGGAAGTAATAACCATGGCATTGGTGCTCTTTCCAGGTGAAATCATCCACTATGGATTTCAGTTCATCCAATTTGTCTTCGAAAAATCGCCGAAAACTGGGACCCTCTGTCCGTATGATCGTCTCTTGAATTGAATTTTTAGCTTCTTCGGGTTCTGCATGATACTTGGAATCCAGATTGTCAAACAGGTTCTTATAGACCTGCAAATCATATTTAAGGTCTGCTACGTATCCTTTAAACTCAGGTTTGATTTCGTTCTTAATTGCAAGCAAAAGGGGCAGGTCCTGAAATCCGGCTTGAAGTTTAACCAGTTTCTTCTGTTGGAAAACTTGGTAGAAGTCATACAAGTCCTGAAAAGAAACCAAACGGCCTGTGTCTTCATTCTTGCCGGCATTCATTAAGATACGGCAAGGTCCAATCTCGATCGCTTGTTCCTTGTCCTGAATGAACAAGTTAACAGGTTTTTCAGGATCTATGGGTGGATGGTCTTTAAAATACTTAAACAGAAGAGAATATCGGCTTGCAGATTGAGCAAAAATGTGAATTTTTCTGTCTCCCTGCAGCAGGAAAGCTTTTTCTCGAGGACTGACTTCGGCACAAGGGTGGATCGGCTGAGATTCATTTTTGGCGTTTTGCTTACCCAATTCTCTCTCTGGAACCTAAATTTTCTTTTAATTCTGAATGACAGCTTTACTAAATACGCTTCGATTAGAAGTTTTATCAATATGCAATTGCTATCATGACTTTAGATATAGACACATTTTTATAAATTAATTAGTGGGTTAAATCAACATAAATTTAGTTTAAAATTGGATGTTGGTAGGTAGGTACTGCTTGTGGCACTCGCCAACACGCACGAACCCGGTGTGCAGATGAGTTTCAAAAACAACGACCAATATATTTCCCAATAGAAACAAGGCCCGCATCGGTTAACAAAGGTTAGCCTTGTTTCTTTGGTCTCGAAAATGAACACGGTTCTACAGCTCGATACGGGTTCCCAGCACCTTCAAAAACTTGGCCAGCCATTGGGGGTGGGCCGGCCAGGCCGGGGCGGTGACCAGGTTGCCGTCCACGTGGGCCTGGTCCACGGCGATGTCCGCGAAGGTACCGCCGGCACACCCGACATCCGGCGCTACGGCCGGATAGGCCGAGCAGATTTTCCCCTGGAGGACACCGGCTGCGGCCAGCACCTGGGCGCCGTGACAGACAGCGGCAATGGGCTTACCCGCCTGGGAAAAGTGGCGGACGATGTCCAGCACCTTGGGGTTGAGCCGGATATACTCCGGGGCCCGGCCGCCGGGGATAACCAGGGCATCGTAGTCTTCGGCCCTGATCTCGTCGAAGGTGGCGTTGAGGCCGAAGTTATGTCCCAGCTTCTCGCTGTAGGTCTGGTCACCTTCAAAGTCGTGGATGGCGGTCCGCACCGTCTCCCCTGCCTTTTTATCCGGACAGACCGCGTGGACCGTGTGACCCACCATGCTCAGGGCCTGAAAAGGGACCATTGCCTCGTAGTCTTCGACAAAATCTCCCACCAGCATGAGAATTTTCTTGGCTGCCATGATTGCCTCCTTTGGATAAATGATTGATCGCACATGGGCCGGAAATAATCCGGCGGCGCTTTAGCAGGGTGTTAGGTTCGGTTTACCTCCACGGTTACATGCACGAATTTTAAATCTGAAGGGATCAGCTGCTTGTAGTATTCTGGCGGTTTGGGAATTTCCGTAACCACCGACACGATGGCTGCATAGATGTCTGGCCCAACGGTCCACAAGTGAAGGTCAGCGACACGATTATCGCCGTTTTTTTGGATGCCGTCCACCACTTTTTGCTGGATATCGACCGATGCCTGCCGATCCAGCAATACATGGCTGGTGCTTATCAGCAGCCCGATGGACCAGCGCGAGACCATGATGGCGCCGACGATTCCCATGAGCGGATCCATCCAGATCAGGCCCACGTATTTAGCCGTCAGCAGTGCGAAAATGGCCAGAAACGAGGTGAGCGCATCGGCCAGTACATGCAGATAGGCGGACCGCAGATTGTGGTCGTGGTGATGATGATCATGATCGTGTCCGTGGTCGTTGCCGTGATGAGAGCCGTCCTTGTGCCCCAGGATGAGCATAGACAGTCCGTTGACCACCAGTCCGATGATGGCCACGAAGATGGCCTGGTTGAAGGCAATCGCCACAGGATTGACCAGCCTGACGACACTCTCCACCGCCATCATCACCGCAAACACCGCCAGCAGGACCGCGCCGGAAAAACCGCCCAAGGCGTTCACCTTTCCGGTTCCGAAACTGAAGCGTTTGTCGTGGGCATGGCGGCGGGCGTAAATGTAGGCAAAGGCATTGATGGAAAGGGCCGCCGCGTGGGAGGCCATGTGCAGGCCGTCGGCTAGCAGGGCCATGGAACCAAAAAGCATCCCGGTGGTGATCTCTACCACCATCATCACAGCGGTAACGACAATGACGATGAGCGTGCGGCTTTCCCCCGGCCGTTTGTGGTCCTGGCCGAAGCTGTGGCTGTGGTTCAAATCAGTTTCATCCTTCAGTATCATCGGCAGTCATCGTCTCCTCTGGATGGGTCTTCAGAAGCCGCGGATGACATGGAAGCAACGCACGTCATCTGCCCGCAGGCCGGTTGAGGTTTCCAAAAACCATAATCATCCGGCAACCGTTTGGCCAGTTCAACACCCGCTCCATGCAATGCATGACAGGAGGTGGAAAAGATTTTTACGTGATGACCGCATCTGTCACAACGACCTGGTATTCCGGATGACATGGAAACGCTCATCCTGCATTTTGATTTCTCGAAGGATCCCCAGCCTGACGATCCCGACATGTCCCGATTCCGTTACGATCTGTCCCGCAGTCTGGAGACAACCCTGAAGGCATCCGGTGCCGGACGCTGGCGAGGCGGACGTTATGCCCGGGGGGTGGTAACCCTCTTCATCGAGGTGTCCGATGCCCAATTGGCGATCGGTCAGGTACACGCGGTGCTGGCTGCCCGCGGGCTGGCCGACAGGCTGACCATCGGCGGTGGCAACCACCTGTCAACGAACAAATGACAGTTGAAGGATTTTCCCTTGAGTTGAACGGCTGCTGGCACTCCTTTTTCTTGACAGCTTGCACGCGTTACCCCTACATTCTTTCCATTCAACAGCTATTCCACGATTCTGAACAGTCGACCCGTTTCTGTTTTCTGCAAAATCCATCATAACCCGCTTGTCAACCTTCAAAGGAGGACCGTCATGCCCGTCAAACTCATCCCCCAGACCCCATCGGCCTATGGGTTTCCCCTGCTGATCAAGAACATCCTGCGCACTCCGCTGACCTATTATCCGGACCGGGAGATCGTCTACCGGGACAAGATGAAGTACACCTACGTCGAGTTGAACCAGCGGGTGCAACGCCTGGCCAATGCCCTTAACGCCCTGGGCGTGAAGCAGGGGGACACGGTGGCGGTGATGGACTGGGACAGCCACCGCTACCTGGAGTGCTTTTTCGCCGTACCCATGATGGGTGCGGTACTGCATACCATCAACATCCGCCTGTCGCCGGAGCAGCTGGTCTACACGATCAACCACGCCAAGGACGACATCATCCTGGTCAACGCCGATTTTCTGCCTCTGCTGGCCGCGGTCAAAGACCAGATGAAAACCGTCAAAAAGATCGTTCTTCTCAGCGACGAAACGACCCGCCCGGAGACGCCGGTGGCACTGGATGGCGAATACGAAAACCTACTGGCCGCGGCAGCGCCTGACTACGAATTCCCCGATTTTGATGAAAACGCCATGGCCACCACCTTTTACACCACCGGCACCACGGGCCTTCCCAAAGGCGTCTACTTCAGCCACCGCCAGATCATGCTGCACACCTACGGACTCATGTCCGGGTTGTGTGCCTACGAATCCCAGGCTGCCATCAATTCCGGCGATGTCTACATGCCCATGACCCCCATGTTTCACGTCCACGCCTGGGGGATTCCCTACTTGTGCACCATGCTGGGCACCAAGCAGGTCTACCCGGGCAAATACGAACCGGAAATGCTGCTCAAGCTCATCGTCTCCCAGAAAGTCACCTTCTCCCACTGCGTACCCACGATCATCCACATGCTGGTCTCCAGCCCGGTCATCAAGAATCTGGACCTGTCGCGCTGGAAGGTGGTGATCGGCGGCAGCGCCCTTTCCCGGGGCCTATGCAAAGCCGGTTTGGAAAACGGCATCAACCTCTACACCGCCTATGGCATGAGCGAAACCTGCCCCTTGCTCACCGTGGCCAACCTCAAGCCCCACATGCTCGCCTGGGATGCGGAGCGGCAGGTAGAAATGCGCTGCCGCACGGGCCTGCCCGTGCCCAACGTGCTGCTGGAGGTGGTGGACACCGACGGCAAGCCCCTGCCCCACGACGGCAAAACCGCCGGCGAGGTGGTGGTGCGCTCACCCTGGCTGACCCAGGGATACAGCAATGATCCGGAAAAGAGCGAGGAGTTGTGGGCCAACGGCTGGCTGCACACAGGTGATATCGGCTTCATCGACGCGGAAGGCTACCTGCAGATCACCGATCGGGTCAAAGATGTGATCAAGACCGGCGGTGAGTGGATCTCATCGTTGACCCTGGAAGACATGATCAGCCGTCATCCGGCCGTGAGCGAAGCAGCGGTGATCGGTGTGCCGGATCCAAAATGGGGCGAACGGCCCATGGCCCTGGTGGTGCTCAAACCCGGGGCCGAGCAGGAGACCCGCCCCGAAGAACTGAAAGCCTTTTTCGCCAAATTTGCCGAAGAGGGCGTCATCCCCAAGTACGGCGTGCCGGACCGGGTACAGATTGTTGAGACCATCGCCAAGACCAGCGTGGGCAAAATCAACAAAAAGCAACTGCGGATAGATTTTAAATAGTCCCCGTCCCTAAATGGCATCTGTCGGCCCAGGCCGGCGTTCTCGCTCAGCTGAGATCCTCGACGTAGCGCTGCTACGCCTCCGGATTCAACATCGCTGCGGCCTTCCCCTGAACCGAAATCTACCGTTTATGAAAGGAGACCTATTCACTGTTTATACTGAAAGGGGTTAGGGTCGTTCCTATAATTGATGACCCCACAAAAAATAAGCTGGCGACATCCATTTTTTGACAACCCTTCGTTAAATTCAAAGGCCGAATCCCGTATAATGGGGTCCGGCCTTTTCTCCCCGGCACGCGGGGCAGAGGATAACGTCCGGGTGGTCGCTTTATTCCAGATGGCTGATAATGGATTCGGTGAGTGAATCGTCATCCTTTTTGAAAAAGGGAATCAGTTCGGCTGCCACGTCTTTGAGCGATTTGATATTTTTCTCCTTCATCACGCCCTGAATGGCTTCCACGCCCTCTTCGATCAGCCTGAGACCTTCAGCGATCCTGATGACATCCTGTTTTTCCATGTTTGACTCCTCCAGTTGTATTTGGCTGTAGGCCAATACCGTATCCAGATGGGGTAAGTCTAAACGCTTTGCCAAAGGGAGACAAGCTCTTTTTAACACCCAGTTAAAGTTGATGAACGCGTAAAAAGTCGCATTTCCGACGGGTTCGCAACAAGTTCGAGATCAAGGCTTGCAAATCTCGAGGAATGAGGCGTACTTATGGTACGCTGCAGTGACGAGGGATGAAGCGTAACGCGGATATCGGACTTGTTACGCACCCGTCAAAGTTCGATGCGGTTGCGGCCGGCGGCCTTGGCCATCAGGAGTTTCTCATCGGCCTGGTAGATGAGCGTCTTGATATCAGCGTCCACCTCCCTTCCCACATATCCGTAGGCAATACCGATGCTGACGGTAACGGATGCGCGCGTGTCGGGCATCGTCTCAATAGCCCGCCGGATCTTTTCTCCCACTTCTCCCAGCGACACCGGCTCCACGCGGGGTAAAAAGACCAGAAATTCCTCACCACCGTATCGCCCGAGAACGTCCGAGGCACGGATCCCTTCCCGGATACATTCGGCCACCCGGCGCAGCTTGTCGTCACCGAACTGGTGACCGAAGTTGTCGTTTATGGCCTTGAAATAGTCGATATCGATCATCAATACACCAACGGTATTTTCATTGCGCTGGGCCAAGTGGGCCAGGTGGGTGATCGCATTGAACAACCCCCGGCGGTTAAAAATACCGGTCAACTCATCGTAGTTGCTTAAAAAGGCCATCCGCCGGTTCTCTTTCCAAAGGCGGTGGATGACCTCACCCACCAGTTCCAACTCCAGTGTGCCCAATTCATTTTTCTGGAGGGCATCAAAAAGCCGGTTCACAAAACGCTCGTAGGGGAAATCCGATCCGGCATCGCCGTTGAAAGTGGCCACATATTGGGAAAGGGTCTCGAAAGCCGGGTGCAACAGGTAAAATTCCAGCTTGAAGGCCATGGTGAAGGCCTTCTTCTTGCGGCGTACCTGTGTACAGCTGTCGACCAGGTCGTATATTTTTTCCTCCAACCCCGTTAACTCGTCCAGCGTCTTTTCCGGACCATCGAACAGGTTGTTGAGCATCCCCTTTTCGGCCCAATTGAGCAGCCGGTCCCAGTAGAGCAGGTGCTGCTCGTTTTTAGTGGCAATATCCTGCCAAAACCCTTTCAGGTCATCAGTTCCGGCATTGCGGGCCAGGCTCAGGTATAGGCGGGAGGCATGGTTGTCCAGTCTGAGGCATAATTCAACGATTCGGGTCATAGCGGTGGCGTTCATGTTCAGCTTCCTTTGCACGAAATCAGGTCAAGTTGAATAGTTACCATACGCCGGGTAATTACCGAAAAAAGGGCGGGATGTCGCCAAGCGACGAATGTTCTCGATTATGGTACGTCAGGCCGTTTGTAATTGGCAACATAATAATCACCGATGAGTTGCCTCGTCTTCAGATCCTCGCCCACAGTCCTGGCCTCTGCCTTGGTCTTGAAATGGGAAATGCGCACCTGATACCAGGTTTTGTTGGATCCGGAGGCCCGGGTCCAATAGGCATCCAACTCTTGGCCTTTCAGCTGATCCACATAGCGCCGGGCATCGGTTTCGCTCAGATAAGCCGCCACCTGAAGGGTAAAGGGATCGGTGACCGGGGCAACCACCGTTACCGGCTCTTTTTCCACCGTTTTGAAAGTAACGGCAAAATGCATGGCGGTATTGATCACCAGCCACCCCACACCGATCATGAACAGCCCCATGGCCGACCATTTCAGCACCAATTTGGCCCGCCTGGATGATAATCCCTCCCGGGTCTTTCGCAATTGGTCGGAAACAACGGCGACAAACCCGAAGGCCGTTCTCCTCAATCCGGTCAATGTGTTGCGGATCATTGGACCGAATGCCGGCCGCTCAATCCGGCGTTCCCTGGCCGATCGTCCCGTGCCGGAATCGGTCGTCGTGGGCAAAAAGGCAGCCGCCATTTTACTGCGCTGAGATGCGGCAATGCCCGCCATCGCCTCATCGGCCCTTTCCAGCAGGGGCAGGGTCAGCGGGCCAGGATGGATCATCCGACAGCAGGCGGCAATGCCCGGAAGCAGGCGTTTGTCACGTCCACCGCGGGTGTAGACGTCCAGGTAAACCTTCAGGGCCAGCGTGTCCGGACGCTGCTCGGACAGGAAGAGATCCGCCATGTCACTGATCAAGGTGTCCGGTAGGGGTTCTCCAGCATCCATCAACAGCCCGTAAGTCTGAAGGGCGGCAAAGTCACCGCGCCGTTCGGAGAGGTAAAACTGGGCAAGCATCCGCTGGATGGCCATGTCCTCGGGGTGAGTGTCACCGATCCTGGCGGCGATGTCATGGGATTGATCGGTCAACGCCCTTCCGGCCAACACCCGGTCAAGCCATTTGATGGCGGCGTCCCGGTCACGGGGAAAAGTGCGCAAATAGGCGCCGACAATGGCATCGGATGACGATTCAGGTGCCGCCTGAGCCATCTGGAACCGTGCCGTTTGGGCCAGCAGCTGCCCGGCCGGCGTTCGTCGGGATAGTGGCGAGAAAAAGAAGCTGTCCACCATGGCCGCAGCCCGGGCAAGGGCCTGGCGCACCTCCCGGGGCATCCCGGCCCGCTCCCACACGGTGGCCTCGCCAAGCAGGCGCTCCAGTCGGCGGCGCCCCATGGCAGCAAATGCCACGCCTGTAAACCAGTATGCGGCGGCAAGCAGGCCGAGGCCGGGTACGATCATCCATCCGGGTCCCACGGCGCCGGCAAAAGGCGGCAGCACCAACAGGGCGACAATGCCGCCGATGACCAGGGCCACCCACAACCGGACAGCCAGATGTTTAAACAAGTATCCCATAT
This sequence comes from Desulfosarcina sp., assembly GCF_033791525.1. Classification (GTDB taxonomy): domain Bacteria; phylum Desulfobacterota; class Desulfobacteria; order Desulfobacterales; family Desulfosarcinaceae; genus Desulfosarcina. The sequence continues at coordinate 13,080 of NZ_JASJGN010000296.1, read as the reverse complement.
CCCTTAAGAATGTTTTTTTCTCATCGCCACAGTAACCGGGTCGCGCGTCCAGAACCCGGCCAACGACCCGGTTTCGGGATTCACTTTCTTGAAATAGATATCCGGCGGTGCCACGAAGGCCCTGGGCGGCTCGCCTTCCGTAGCCTGTTTCATGAACTGCGCCCAGATGGGCGCTGCTCCGCGCCCGCCGGTAATACCTGCACCGTTTTTATCCCGCATGCCCTGCCCCCGGTCAAACCCCACCCAGACCGATGTGCTCAGGTTGGGGGTAAAACCGGTAAACCAGGCGTCGTTGTAATCGTTGGTGGTGCCGGTTTTACCGGCGGCCGGCAGGGCAAAACCCATTCGCCGGACCCCATTGCCCGTGCCATCATCGATGACGCCGGCCATCATGTCCACCAGCTGAAAATTGATCGATTCATTCAGAACCCGTTCACCGGTGATAATATGCTCCTGCAGCACCCGGCCGCTCACATCCTCCACCCGACGGATCCAGTAGGGCGGATGCCGCACGCCTCCTGAGGCAAAGGTGGCATAGGCGGCGGCCATCTCCAGGGGACTGACCCCGAAGGTGCCCAACGCGACGGAATAGACCGGGGCCAGATGGCTGGTGATGCCGCAGCGCCGGGCGATGTTGATCACCGCATCGGGACCGACGGTGGAGACCAGTTGAGCTGCAACGGTGTTCACCGACGCCGTGAAAGCCTTTTTGAGCACCATGGCACCCTCGTAGGTGCGTTTGAAATTGCGCGGCTTCCACGGCGCCTTGCCGGCCACAGGTATGGAAACCGGTTGATCCACCATCACATCGGCCGGCGTCTTGTCCAGGTTTTCCAACACCCCATAGTAAAGGAATGGTTTGAAACCGGATCCCGGCTGCCGGTTGTCCTGCACCGCGCGGTTATATGGGGTTTGAAAGAAATCCCGTCCGCCCACCAATGCCTTCACCGCCCCGGTATTTACCTCCACGGCGACCAGTGCCCCCTGCAGCCCGTTGTCGTCTTCCACCCTGGTCTCCTCGGACCGGTGGGTCATGTCCATCTGGGCTTCCAGCTTGGCAATCCCCTGTTGCAGCGCTGTTTCAGCCTGCTGCTGCATCCCGGCGTCCAGGGTCGTGTAGACCCGCAGGCCGCCATGGTAGACGACTTCGGGGCTATAGGTCTCTTCCAGCGATTTCATCACCGCGTCCAGGAAATAGCTGTCCACCCTCAGCGAACGGCCCTGTGCACGCAGGTCAACCGACACGGCCTGGGCTTCTATGGCCTCTTCGCGACTGATCATACCGGTGGTTACCATTCGCTGCAGCACCACTTGCTGCCGGGCCCGGGCACGTTCCGGGTATCGAAACGGGTTGTACCGGGTGGGCGATTTAGGCAGGCCGGCTAACAATGACGCTTCGGCCAGAGTCAGTCCACCGGCCGGTTTTCCAAAGAAGGTGCGCGCTGCCTCGCCGATGCCATAGGCACCGACACCGAAGGGAATCTGGTTGATATAGGCCTCAAGGATTTCCTGTTTGGAAAACTGGGCTTCGATCTGAAGAGCCACCAGCAGTTCCCGAAACTTTCGCACCCAGGTGCGCTCGAAACTGAAAAACAGGTTTTTGGCCAGCTGCTGGGTGATGGTGGAGGCACCCTGAATTTTTCCCGACTCGAACAAGGTGACCCACAAAGCCTTTACGGTGCGCAACTTGTTGACGCCCCGATGTTCCCAGAACCGGTGGTCTTCTGTGGCCAGCATAGCCTGAATGAATGGGTAGGAGACGTCATCCAGGGCAACGGTTTCCCGTCCGCCGATGGTCAGAATGCGCTGCCCGTCGGCACTGAAGATTTCAGTGGCGGGTGTGTCGTTGATGCGGCCGATGGGTTCGGGGACCTGCGGCAAATCCTTGACCGCGACAAGGAACAGGCAGAACAGACCCATTCCCGCCAGGGCACCAACTGTCGCCATCAGATAAATAAAGGCGGTGACGGCCCGGAAAAAGCGCAGGCTATCAGTCATCGATCCTCCCGCCTGAGGGGCCAGCGCATCTTACTGGAAGGGGGTTTGGAAAGCCGGGGCTCCAGCAGCATGCGAACCTGCCAGACGGCCCACTCCTGCCCCACGGCCAACACGATCTGCCGCCCCTGGGGGGTGTCCATCTCGATGCCGATTCGAATCATATCGGCGTTGACTTCATCACTGACCCCCACACGCACGGGGGTCCCTTGAGCGGCCAGCAGCGTGCCGGGATGGGAGAGCACACCCCGCTGGGTCTCCGGCGAAAGGGTGTCCAAAGCCATGAAAAACCGATCCGCTGGATAGATGCGGCCGGCAAACTCCGGCTGCCCGTCCAAAGTCCCTGCCTTGATGTGCGGTTCGGTGCCGGTGGATTTGAGCTGCTGCTCGTTCAGGGTCGTGTAACTGAGCACATTGTTGCCGCGATCCAGCAGGTAGATCCCCACCTGGCCATTTTCCCGCTCCATATACACCCGATCCCAGCTCTTTTCGGCACTGATGCGCAGCATGAGGACGGGTGAAAACAGGGTCCAGGCGACGGCCTCGGGGATCTGGCTGTAAAGGGTTTTAAACTGCGCTGCGGAGATCATGGCCCCCTGGGACGCGGTAAGACCATCGATGAGTTGGGACAGTGAGCTGGCCTCGCGGGCTTCACGCTGGGCGGTGATCTGCTGGGTCACCATCTGCTCCAGGGTTTGGGTGGCCACCTGCTTCAAGCGGCCCTGCTCCCATACGCTGCCCGATTCCGGCCGGTGGCTGTTGGTAACCGCCAGATAGCGACCCACTAACACCTCCACCCAGCTGAAGCGCACTTCGGAAATAAGAATAGCCAGAACGGAAAGCAACAGCACCATTCCCCGCAGGCTCAGCCCCTGCACCATCCATGTCTTCAGATCCTGTGGTTCCGACCAGGTCGGCATAGGACTCCTTTGCACCCCTTTTGCACCGCCGCATTCCGGCAAACATGGGTTTGCTTGACGATTCCCAGTCTTTTACACCATTCTGCACAATTGATAAAGGGATGTCGCCTGTGGTGATGACCGAGGAACCGGTGTCGGTTCGAAGAGACCGGTTTCAAGCCCATCGTCGTGCACATGCCCGCGCATCCGGGATCGCGGACCCGGCTATGGCAAGGCGCCACGCAGGCTATAATGGCCGTCCAAGCTGGATCACAAATTTGGCACCGTTGTCTTGAACATAGTCCGGATAAACCAGGGGCCAGGCCACACCTATCCGGAATGCGGAAAAACTACCCCAGGCGATTTCTGCCGACATGACGAATTCAAAACCGGCGCCGACCAGCCAATCGTCGGACTCGACTGATTCACCGGCAATCCCGGCATCGACAAAGGTTCCCAGCCTCAGGCGATGTAAAAAGAGTGGCAGCGTGCCGTACCCCATCTGAAGGTTGGCCAGGGGCCAGAACACCTCGATACCGCCGGCGGCGGCTTTGGGAGCTTCAATTAGGTTGGCGCTAAACCCGCGTATCGGAAACAGCTTGGGGGGCAAGCGGGTGAAATACCCTTCAGACACGTTACCGCCGACCCGGAACGTGGTGTGCCCCAGGTTCGGCGCGCCGCCCCATGCCCGACCCAAAAGCAGGTGAACCGATGTCAGCGTTTGATCACCATAAAGCAGTCGTCCACCCAACGTGAGCGACTGGCGGTCTTGCGAAAATAGCTCCAGACTGCTCCACAGGCTCATGAATTCCACCTGCTTGGCCAATCCGATGCCAAGCCACTCTTCATGGCCCGAGGGGGTGGCGGATGAATCAGGGGTTCGGGTATTCAGCGGATCCCAGTTACGCCAGTTCAACGACAGCTCGAGCCCGTCAAAGCGGTCTAAACCGGTCGACGAGCGAAGCAGGTTGTCGCTTTCGGGTAGGACCCGTTCCAATGGCCGCCAGAACAGTCTGGCTTCATGGCGGGACTCATCAACGGTCTGATCGACATCGGTGGTGTAGGAAACCGGGTAGCGGGTGAACTGCGTACCCAGTGTTTTGGCCTGGGCGCCGAGCCGCAAGGCAAAGTAATTCGTGTCGGAGGAGTAGCGCAACCCGGCGTCCAATCGATAATCACCGCTAACGTCACGACTCTTGGTTGCGATGCCGATCTGAAAGTCGGAAATGTCGGCAAACAGGTCGGGCCGGATGTAGTTGGGCCAGATGCTTTTCAAGGGGGAATAAGGCTGGGTGTTCAGTTCCGGCGCCTCGGGCTCCCTGAAGGCAGGCACCACCGGCGCGTATACAGGCGGTCCAAAAGAGACCCGATCGTGTTTATAGTTGCCCATCCGCCAACCGTTTGCGGTCAGATTGAGGAACTTGCCGTGCCTGGGAAGCAGGGCCATGCTGTCGACAGCGGTGATCGCTTCCTGGTTGGCTGCGTGGATCTGGAATCGACCGCTGGCGTTCGAGGCGTACACCAGGGAGTCGCCCTCCCACCAGGGATCCAGCTCAATGGACGGTGTTTGGGTAAGCTGCATCCAACCTTCGTTATAGATCCAGATATCCCAGTTTCCTTGGATATTGGCTGCCACGGCAATCGCACCGCGTTCGTTGCGCACCGGGCCGGACAGCGCAATCACGCCTTGCGGTGCTTCAATCATGGTCGGTTCATCGGTGGCGGCCCTGTCGATTTGACCGAACCCCCCTTTGCCATCATCGGGGAAAACCATCAGATAAGGGCGCCGGCCGATACGGCTGACGGCCACGCGTCCGGGCCCCGGATCCCAGATATGTTTACGCGACGTGGATACCACGCGGCCCCCGGTATATCCGAAAAGCGTGGCGCTGGTATTGAATTCCGAAAGCCACAGCGTCCCGTCCGGGTCGACGACGCCGTAACGGCCGCGGTTCCTGATTTGAAGCTTGCCGGGAAAGACCCCGGCACGATTCCAGTATACAAAGGGTTCGGCCCAGTATCCCCGGGCGAGGATAGCCGGTGGCGATAACCGCTGCGGCTGCGCATAGGGGCGCTGGAAGTCTTGCCACAGCGCCGAAAACGTTTTACCGAAAACCTCGCGGGCTTTCAAATCGATTTCGATAGGAATCAGGCCAGCGCCATGGACTTGCAGAAACGCCAGGATCTTCGACCAGCCGTATTCCTGATAGAGCCAACAGATAAATGGTTTTCCGTAAATGCGGAAGGCAAAATAACCGGGCCAGATTTGCGGGTGGTGACTGATAATTTCGAGATCCGGCGGCGGGGTAGATCGAAATAGCGCGGCCTCAAAAGGATCCTGAATCGCCTTGTTAAGATACAGGGCATACAGCAAATTGCATATGCCGCCGTCGACCCAGGGGGGTAAAATGACGTTGGGGGAAATGATTGCACCGAACCCCTTGTAAAGCACCCCGGGAACCTTTGATCTCAGCCCGTAAATACCCTGAAGGCACAACCCCTTGAACATAAAATAGGTCCAGGGGTCAGCTTCCGTATACCCCTCTTCCAACACACCGGGGGCACGCAAGGGAATGCGGATCTCCAGGTGGGGGATGACGTGAACCTGAACGTCGGGTTCATCCTGGTTCTCGTCCACAACGATGTGAAGCGGTCGTTTAACCGGCAGACCCATTTTTTGCAGATAGATCATGATATCGGCAAGGTTGTGGTTCAACCGTGCTGCAATGGCTGCCTCACCCTCTGGGAAATGGAGCAGCACACCATCGGTTTCAATGGTCAGCATGGCGGACACGTTGGAACAGCCACACCAAGTCAGGCCGAGGGAAAACAGCAAAATAAGAACAACGCGCATCAAATTCTCCAATCAACTTGGGCGTAGGTAGGATCCCACGGCCTGTTTCACGCTGACCGGTTTTTACACCATTCGGATCAAATGATAAATAGGGGGAAAAGGGAGACGATTTCCAATCCCAATTGGTGCAGGAAGGATTTCAGTCTATTTTGGAAACGGGATAGCGGCCGGTGAAGACCCAGTGCCGATATACGTAGTCCCGTGGAAATGGGTGTGAGGCATCACGGCGAGGTTTCGTTGATTGCTTTTAAAACGCCCTGGTCGTAGAGCGATCGGAATGTATCGATGACACTGGCATCGAACTGGGTACCGGATCCGCCATACATGATCTCGAGGATCTTGGACTCTTCCATGCGATTGCGGTAAGCACGGTCGGATGCGATGGCATCGTATACGTCGGCCACAGAGAGGATCCGGGCCAGCATGGGGATGTTTTCACCGGCCAGGCCATCGGGGTAGCCTTTGCCGTCATAACGCTCGTGGTGGCATCTGATGATGTTCTTTTCCCGGTCCCACAGGCCCAGGCACTCGACGATATTTGCACCGATTACCGGGTGCTGCTTTATGATGCTAAACTCCTCATCGGTCAGGCGGCCGGGCTTGAGCAGAATGTCATCCCGGATACCGATTTTCCCGATGTCGTGAAGCTGGCCGGCGACGTTTAGAATATCCTGCTCCTCCTGACTGCCGCCCATGCCCCGGCACAGGGCGATGGCAATCCGGGTCACTCGGCTGGAATGCTGCTCGGTGTATGGATCGCGAGCTTCAATGGTCCGCACAAAAGCGTAACAAAATTGCAGGAGGTTCTCATAAATATTTTCATAAAGGGCGACATTTTCGATCGCATAAGCCGCCTTGTTGGTCATGAACGACATGTAATACAGGTCCTTTTCCGAAAAGCGGACATCCCCGTTCAGCGACGATACGGCCAATACGCCGAACACCTTCTTGCGGATGTTCAGCGGAACGAGCATCAGGGATTGGATGGCTTCGGGCACCCCCCGCACGTTGCCGTTTTCATGGATCAGCAAGGGCTTGTCCTCATCGCAATTGTCCATGATCAACTGACTGATATCCTTGCTGCAGGCAAACTCTTCATCGACACATGACGCAGTTGAATGCTTCTGCTGTGGCGGCGGGCCCCCGTTTCCGCCGGCAACGGACCGTGCCACTTGCACCGGCCGTTGAATCGCTTCGTTGATGACGTAAAAACAGGCCTCGTCAGCGTGGGTCAGTTCAGTGGACAGGTCGACCACCCGCTTGAACAGGTCGAAGCTGGAGTCGATGGTGGCAAAGTCGGTCATGATGCGGTTGAGGGTGTTTAGTTCCTCGACTTTGTATGTCAGCTCTCGATTGAGATTCTCGATCCGGTGTTTGCCTTCCACCTCCTGGGTCAGAAAAATGTTTTTGATAAACAGCTGCCGCTCCCGCAGCACCCGTTTGACGCAGATTTCCAGCTGATTCAGGTTGACCGGCTTGATCAGAAAGTCGACCACACCGTTTTTCAAGGTGCGGATGGTGTTGTCCAGGGACGGATAGCCGGTCATGATGATGACCGGAATGGTGTTGTCCACCGTTCGGATGTATTCGGCCAGTTCCAGCCCATCCATTTCGGGCATGTTGATGTCCGTGAAGCAGCAGTCTATTTTTTCTTTTTCAATGATGTCGACGGCAAGGCGGCCGTTTTCAGCAGTCAGAATGTGGTACCCTTTTGCCATAAAATATTCCGAAGCCACCTCCAGGATACTTTCCTCGTCATCCACAAACAATAGGGTCTCTTTGGGTGCGTCTGCCATTAGCGTCATCGTTGATCGAATTTATGTGAATGAATCTGGTTTCGGAACCCCACCGCAAATTAGCGCTGTCCGCTAAAGCCACTTGCCTGACATGTTCCAAATATCGGCAGGCCGATTTTAAACTAAAGGAATTCAGTTAAAAAAAGGAGAGGCGGGGCAATCCGATTTAAATCGATTCGTGCGGTGTTTGAAAGGCCGACACACGGTGCATCCGGCCGGGGAAGGATTGGTGAAAAAACGTCTCCATTTCGCGCGAAACAGCACCCACCTGTCGGTAATTCACACCGGTATGAATCCCCAGGCTTTCCAGCAGGTGGGCGGTGTCTTCGGTGCCGATATTACCGGCCGCGCCAGGAACAAAGGGACATCCGCCCATGCCGGCCAGAGCAGTGTCGAAAATCGAAACGCCGTATTTCAATGCGGCCATCAGGTTAACCAGTCCCAGGCCGCGGGTGTCGTGAAGGTGCAACGCCAGGGGCAAACGGCCGGCCAGAGGAAGTACCGCATCCAGAACCTCTTCTATCAGGGGCGGTGATCCCATACCGGTGGTGTCCGCCAGAGCCAGTACATGGACCCCGTGCTCGACAAACCGTCGGACAATGCCCGCAATGCGAGCAGTGGGAATCCGCCCTTCATCTACGCAACCAAAGGCGCACTGGAGACTGGCTCGTACGTGAAGGCCGGCGGATATCGCCTGGTCAATCATGCGCAGCCCGTGTTCCAGTGCCTCGCCATGGGCCATGCCTGCGTTTTTACGGCTGTGGGAATCACTGGCGGAAAGGGAGATTTCCACGGCCGCGATGCCCGACGCCATGGCCCGGTCCAGTCCCCGCCGGTTGAGCACCAATGCCGTGTAGACCACACCGTTTTGGCGGGGAAGTTGTCTGATCAATGGGTCGGCATCGGCCATCTGGGGCACCTTTTCCGGATGGACAAAGGAGGCCACCTGAATCTGTTTCAGCCCGGCTGCAACCAACCGGGCAATCACGGACAGCTTTCGGCGGGTGGGAACCACAGTTTTTTCGAACTGGAAGCCATCACGCGGCCCCACTTCCACCAGCATCACTGCATCGGGCATCGCATTGTCCACGGGTCCTCCTGAAAATACCGTAAACACAAACCAGGTCCCCGCATTCTCAGGGATGACCTGCTATTTATTGAGCATTCCACACTTACCCATTCACCATACCCAATCCACCGGTTTCAGACCTCCGCCCTCCGCCCTCCGCCCTCTGCCCTCTGTCCTCTGTCCTCTGTCCTCTGTCCTCTGTCCTCCGCCCTCCGCCCTCCGCCCTCTGTCCTCAGTCCTCAGTCCTCGGTCATGCATAACACTGCGGTTTGCTCTCTGTCACCATATTCCTTAACCGCAAGGCGGACAATGCCCTTTAGGATTGCCAATCGAGTCTGAATCAATACATGAAAACACTTGACGTTGGTCACAGCAGGGCTGTAAGTGGTTCTATTTTGCCACGTGGGAAGGACTACCTGTTTAACGCCTATGATTAGCAGCCTGGAACGTCCCCTTAACATCTGCCTGCTGAGCTACCGGAGCAACCCCCACTGCGGAGGCCAGGGTGTTTACCTGAAAAACCTGAGCCGGGCACTCAAAGATATCGGCCACCACGTCGAAGTGTTTTCCGGCCCGCCGGATCCCGGTCTGGACCCGGACATCCCCACCCACCGGCCGGCCTGCCTGGACCTGTACAATCCGGAGAGTCTGTTTCGGGTTCCCACCCTCAGGGAGCTCTGCGACCCTGTCAATATCATGGAATGGGCGGGTGTCTCGACCATGGGGTTTCCCGAACCCTTTACCTTCGGCATCCGTGCCCAGCGCTTTTTGCGCACCCGGATGCAGCGCTACGACATCGTTCACGACAATCAGAGCCTGTCTTACGGCATCTGGTCCATCGCCAAAAAGATTCCCACCGTGGCCACCATCCACCACCCCATCACGGTTGACCGGGACATCGCCGTGCGTTCGGTGAGGCCTTTTTGGAAAAAAATCAAGCACCTGCGCTGGTTCTCCTTCATCGGCATGCAAAAACGGGTATCTCGCACCCTTCGCCGGATCATCACCGTCTCCGAATGCGCCAGGGAAGATATCGCCCGGGATTTCAAGATTCCCCGGAAGCGCTTTGCAGTTGTTCCCAACGGCATCAACACCAAACTTTTCTACCCCATTCCCGAGATCCAGCGGGAGCCGGGCCGCATCATCGTCACCAACAGTTCCGACGTCCCGCTCAAAGGACTCTACTACCTGCTGCATGCGGTGGCGGAAATAGCGAAAAAAAGAAGGGCCATCAGCCTGGTAGTGGTCGGGACACCCAAGAAAAACGGCGGCATCAGCCGGTTGATCCGGCGATTGGGCATCGGCGATTTGATCGTCTTTACCGGTAGCATCAGCGATGCGGAATTTGTCCGCCAGTATGCCCGGGCAGCCATGGCGGTCGTCTCATCTGTTTACGAAGGATTTGGCCTGCCGGCGGGCGAGGCCATGGCCTGCGGGGTGCCGGTGATCAGCACCACGGGCGGCGCTCTTCCGGAAGTGGTGGGTGACGCGGGCATTCTGGTCCCTCCGAAAGATCACATGTCCCTGGCCCGGGCCATTATCGACATGCTGGACCACCCGGATCAGGCCGATGGGCTTGGCCGACGCGGATACCAGCGGGTGCAACAGCACTTTACTTGGCGTCGCGCAGCCGAAAAGACTGTTGACGCCTATCGGGAAACCATCCTTGATTACCGTTGATTTCTCCCGCCTGGCTGTCCGCCCCGGCGATCGCATCTTGGACATCGGCTGCGGATCCGGCCGGCACGCCTGCGCGGCCTACCGGCTAAAGGGAGTAAGGGTGACTGGAGCAGACCTGAACCCGACAGATCTGAAGGAAGCGCGTGAGCGGCTCAGCTTTCATGACCGGCTGGGCGAACATGGGGGCGGAACTTGGTGCCTTTCCGCGGCCGACGTGACCTGCCTGCCCTTTCCCGACGCCTGCTTCGACCTGGTCGTCTGCAGTGAGGTGCTGGAACACATTCCGGATCATGAATCGGCCATGCGAGAGATCATCCGGGTACTCAAGCATGGCAAACCACTGGTGGTCAGCGTTCCCCGCTACCTGCCCGAGCGCATCTGCTGGGCGCTCTCCGATGCCTATTTCAACGCCAACCAGGGCCATGTGCGTATCTATCGCCAAAGCGAATTGATCGACCGGCTGGAGCGGGCGGGTGCCCGCTTTCTGGGGCATCACTACGCCCACAGCATCCACGCCCCCTATTGGTGGCTCAAGTGTTTCGTCGGTCTGACACGAACGGACTCGGCAGCAGTCAACCTTTACCATCGCCTGCTCGTCTGGGATATCATGAAAAAGCCACGGGTAACCCGGTGGATCGACCGTCTGCTCAATCCGCTACTGGGAAAGAGTGTGGTGTTGTACCTGCAAAAAAATAGAAAGGAAGGTTTGTTTACGCAGTAATTCCAAAAATTCCGAAGAAAACGACAACAGCGGCGTATCCGCAGATCATGGAGAGCAGATGCCGCAATGGCTGCCGGGGCCATATCAGACGAATCTCGTCATATCCATCAGCACACCCAATGGCACAGACAATTGTACTTGGGAAAGGAATAATTTCACAGGCAGGAGCGGGTGCCGCTGTCATTTCCAAGGCCGTGTCCTTGAGCCGCCGAAGAATCAATTCCGTAAGGCGGCGGTCCTCGACTTTCTGCGCTGTCCACAGCAATTCCAGGTAATGGTCCCGCATGCAGTGATAATCCCGGTTGTTATCGTCCATCACGACCTCCGCGGGTTAATTGTTAATCGCCTTGAGAGTGCCGCTGCAAACCAAAACGCCGGACAGCTTGGCGGATATATGTTCGATCAGTTCTTCATCGTTGATAAAAACCGCCCGGTTGAGCATCTCCAAGTATGGACCCAGCTGTTCGAAACGATCCAGAACAGCCTGGTCCACGAGTACTCCCTGTCGCAACGGAACCTGGGCAAGGGGTTCAGCTGATTGACCCTGGTGGAACACGGTTGGGGGCACATCCAGCACCTTTGACATTTGGGCCAAGTCTTCGGGCGTGGGTTTCTGCTTGCCCAGCTCAATATTTTTAACTTTGGTCCGTCCGGTCTCCACGCTCGTGTTGAAAACCTTGGCGCCAAACTGGCCCTGGTTCAAGCCCAATCGTTTGCGTAATAATTGGATTTTTTCAGACAGCGTTAATTCCATGATGGTCTCCTGTGGCGGCAATTCTGGATGAATCAGCAATTGAAAGGTGCGCTACATGACTATCGGTTCGTACTTTTGTATATTCTCTATGAACAGTTATACTTATCCTTAATCCTTTTATTTAGCCCCGTCAACACCATATTTAGAAGGTTTTTCAGACTCACATAAAAATGAAAAAACTGTCTGAAAGGACAATTATTGATAAATACTGAAACTTAATGTACCGCATTTTTTGAAAAATCCCCATCGAATTCCAGCTATCTGGAACCTATCTCAAAAATAGGGTTTTGGTTCAAGGTCAAGGCGGAGCCGCGTTTCAACCCGCAGGCATACTGATGTAAGTCGAGGACATGAAACGAGGAGCCAACGCAGCGAATGGGCCATAAAAATTTTTGGGAAGGCTTCTCGATAAAGCGGCTATCTCGCCTCAAACCCTGACCGGCCGTTACCTTGGTTGCACGCATTAAATCGGTCAATGGGCGTCGCACAAGGCGGGTCAATGCCGGTGGAGCGAAAAACATGAATCGCGGCAAATATGAGAGGCGCACGAAAGATAACAAATAAATGTATTTCAACACGTTATAATCTTTTTCAAAACAGCAAAACAGAACGAACGAACCACTATTCCCGGGCCAAAAAAGCCCTTGACATTCAAATCATGGTCGACTACTTAAGACACTTCTTTAGCCGTCACCACGGCAAAAGAAACCTTATAATCCCCAGTAGCTCAGTCGGCAGAGCAAGTGGCTGTTAACCACTGGGTCCGCGGTTCGAGTCCGTGCTGGGGAGCCATTTTTTTTAGCAATGATTTCAGGTAGTTATGGTTAACACTCACTCGTGTTTTCGACGCTCTTGAGCATTGTATGAGAAGGCGAATTGGTAATGATTTCAGCCAATTCGCTTTTTTTATTGGCATGGAATTTTCTTGCTAAAAAACTGGTTAACACCATTTCAAGAAATATACGTGACAGGATCAGTTCGCAGATCCGTTGCTCGGGCTAGCAGTAGGGCTTTTCTTGATTGGACACAGTTTACAGGGGAATTTGTCTGGATCGTAACTTCGGAGTTTTCTCTCGGAATATTTTCGAATCTCTTTGGAATCGTCTAACTGCTTCAGGAAATATCTCCAGTTGTACGGAAGTTTTAGTAAATTCATAATTTGCGTGACCCTGGCTCGGGTTAGGCCTTCTTTTTTGGCAAGATCACTTTTTGATTTAAATGTTCCATTTTCCAGAAGTTTCTTCCACGCGATGGCTTTATGTATAACATGTTGCTGAGGTTTATTATTCTTAGCAGGCGGTCGGGTTTGGAC
>NZ_JASJGN010000295.1:0-4135 GCF_033791525.1 Desulfosarcina sp. | reverse complement strand
GAGAAAATGGGGGCCAAAACCAGCCGGGAGTGGTTGCAGCTTTTCGAGGAGGCCGGTATCCCATGCGGACCGATCCTCGATATGGAGGAGGTGTTCGCATCTCCCCATGTCAAGGCCCGTGACATGACGTTCAATATGCCGCACCCCATCGAAAAGGAAATCCCGCAGTTGGGATTCCCGTACAAGTTCTCAGATGCGTCGCCGTCGGCAAGGCGTCGGCCACCGCTGCTGGGGGAACACACGGAGTTGATTCTTGGCGAGGAAATGGGCATGCAACGGGAGGACATCTTGAAACTGATTCAGGACAAGGTGCTTTTTGCGCCGTCTGAAAAACTGGTTGATTGATAGTGGGTTCAACGGTCAGGTCAGTCGTAGGCCACATCCATTAAAAAGAGCCCATGAGGGGGAGCCGTGGCACCGGCCTGTGAGCGGTCTTTGGATAGCAAAATCTCTTGGATGTCAGGAACAGATAGTTTTCCCAAACCCACTTCCACCAGCGTTCCTGCGATATTTCTGACCATGTACCGCAAGAACCCGTTGGCTTTTATATCATAGGTCAGATTGCCGCCGCCGGTTGCCTTGACGGTTGAATCGGTTACCGTCCGGACGGTATGATCCCGGGGGCTTCCTGTGCCCTCAAAAGCCTTGAAATCGTGAGTGCCTATCAGCATCCTGGCAGCCTGGGACATTGCCGCCGTGTCCAGCGGCTTACGGATGTGCCAGACGAACTGCCGGCCGATGGCCGGTGCCATGAACCGGTTGAGGATATGGTAGCGGTAATGCTTGGAGGTCACGTCGAAGCGGGCGTGGAAGCTGTCGGGCATCGGGTTACATGCGCTGACGACCACATCACCGGGCAGCAGGCTGTTCAGACCGTTGACAAAAACCTCCGCATCCAGGCGGGAACGGGTTCTGAAGCTGGCCACCTGGCCCAGGGCGTGGACGCCGGCATCGGTGCGGCCGGAACCGATGACGGTCACCTTTTCCCGGGTCATGATCGCCAGGGCTTTTTCGATGGTTTCCTGAACCGTGCGGTCTTTTTTCTGCCGCTGCCAGCCGTGGAAGCCGGAACCGTCGTATTCGATAATCAATCGGAATGTCTGTAGTGTGGCTTCACCCAAGATGCCTCTCCTCCTAACACGTCACTAGCTCAACGCGCATGGAGAAGAAAGACACCAGCGTGGACAGCACGATGGCCGCGGATGCAAATTCGGTGTCGCTGTTGAGTTGGGAAGAGAGCACGATGATGGCCGGCGAGGTGGGCAGGCTGAAAAAAAGCATGCCCACCTGAAAGGATAAGGGCGACGCATCAAAGGCCTTGAGAAAAAACCAGCCGACGACCGGCAGGACCAGCAGCTTGATGGCGGACCCTAAAAATGCGTGGCCCATGTGGTTTTTGAGGTTCTTCAGGGTCAACGTGCCGCCGATGGAGAGCAGGGCAAGGGGCAGCGTCACCATGGCGGCCAGGCGAAATGTGTTGTCCAGGAAAACCGGAAACTCACCGATAAATCGGGAATAGGCCATACCGGCGAGGCAGCCGATGATCAGCGGGTTGGAAACCAGTGCGCGCAGCGTGATGCGGAGCCGCTCGCGGGTGTCGATGGCCTGACCGGAATACCAGATCAAGGTGGATACGGCCAGTACGTTGACGATGGGAATGATGAACCCGATGAGAATGCCGTATTGCGATACGCCCGCTTCGCCAAGGGCGTTCAAGATCACGGCCATCCCCACGTAGGTATTGGACCGGTAGCAGCATTGTGAATACGAACCGGCTGCGAAATTCGACACATTGAACAATTTCAAGCAGACCGCGCTGATGAGGTAGACGATGGCCGCGGCGCATATGGCGGCACTAATCAGGTCGGTGGCGCTGTTGTCCACCGATGGAGTAGAACCGATCTTCCAGAAGAGCATAACCGGGAAAAAGATGAAATAGACCAGTCGGTCCGAGGACTTGAGAAACCGCTCGCCGGTCATATGAATGTGTTTGAGAAGGGCGCCCAGACCGATGAGCGCAAACACCGGGAACAGGTTGTTGAGGATCATCATGTCGGCTATATCCTGTCACAGCGCAGACCCGCCAACTGCTGCTCCATGGCATCGTCTATGAGGTGGATGAATCTTGCCAGCGGGTATTCGGCGCTGCACCCCGAGCAGCGGAAAATGACCGACCGTCAGGTTCGTTTCAGCGTCAGCGGGGTGAGGCAATTCTCACACATGGGTTTTTTTGCCATCGGGTGCTCCTTGGTTTTAAACCAACCGGCTTTTCGCAGCCGTTCACGGGTTCAGAGGTTCAGGGTTCAGGGTTCAGAGGTTTTGAACTTCGAACGCAAAACCTTGAACAATAGCTGTTAAGCTCATAAGCTTATGAGCTGATAGGCTCAAAGCTGAACCCCGAAACCAGAGACCAGAAACCATTTACCATAGACCAGAACCCAGACGGTGCGATCATGCAAACAGGCGCTTTTTATGCCATCTATCATCGGTTTGCAAGGGTTGTTGACGCTTTTCCCCGATTGACAACGGGCGATATTTGAGCAATGAAAAGCAAACCCGTTTAAAAGGATATTGCTATGGTTCCGTTGACCTGTAAAGGGTTCACTGCCTGCGGCATGGCCGCCGGCATCAAGAAAAACGACAGCCTCGATCTGGGCATGCTGGTGTCCGACCGACCGGCGCGGGTGGCGGCGGTGTTCACCCGAAACCGGGTCCAGGCGGCACCCGTGAAGCTGGACCGGGAGCGGGTCAAATCCGGTTCGGCCCGGGCGGTGATCGTCAATGCGGGCAATGCCAATTGTGCCAATGGCCCGCAGGGCCTGGTCGCCGCCGAAGCCATGGCCGCTGCGGCTGCCCGGGTGTTGAACCTGCCCGACGAGCAGGTGCTGGTGGCTTCCACCGGTGTGATCGGCGCCCCTTTTCCCATCCACAAGGTCGAGGCGGCCATGCCCGCCCTGGCCGGCGGCCTGAGTCCAAACGGGTTGCCCGACCTGGCCCGCGCCATCATGACCACCGACACCCGACCCAAAACAGGGGCGCGTGAAGGTTCGCTGGACGGTGTCTCCTACAGGATCGTCGCGGTGGCCAAGGGTGCCGGCATGATCCGGCCAGACATGGCCACCATGCTGTGTTTCATCTGCACGGACGCCGACATCCCCGTATCCAATATTCAAATGGTGCTGAAGCGGTCGGTGGACGGGTCTTTCAACCGCATCACCATCGACGGGGATTCCAGCACCAACGACACGGTGATTCTTTTAGCCAACGGCGCCTCCGGGGTTAGGATCGAAACGGACAACGATCGGGTCGACTTCCAGCGGCTATTGGATGACCTGTGCATGGATCTGGCCCGGCAGATGGTCAAGGACGGCGAGGGGGTCACCAAGGTGGTTGACCTGACGGTGTGCGGGGCCCGCTCCGATGAGGATGCCCGGGCGATTGCCGACACCATTGCCCACTCGCCGCTGGTCAAGACGGCCTTTTTCGGGGAAGACGCCAACTGGGGGCGAATCATAGCGGCGGCCGGGCGTGCCGGTGTTTTTTTGGATCCGGAGCGGCTGGATCTTTATTTTGACGATGTGCAGATGGTCAAAGACGGCACGGGCTGCGGCCCGGATGCCGAAGAAAAGGCCACCGGGGTGCTGAAAAAGCCGGAATTCTCCGTCGCCCTGGATCTGAATCAGGGCGAGGGGACGGCGAGCATGCTGACCTGTGACTTTTCCCTGGATTATGTGAAGATTAACGCCGATTACCGGTCCTGACGAAAGGCTGCACACCCCTCCATGGCATTGGTTCGCCTACAAAAATTCCTCTCCGAAGCCGGGGCCTGTTCCCGGCGCAAAGGCGAGGCACACATCCTTGCCGGCAACGTCACGGTCAACGGCGCAGTGGTGATTACATTAGGCACCAAGGTAGATTCCGAGACCGACGTGGTGCACCTCAACGGCGTGCCGGTGGGCAAACCGGATCGGCTCATCTATGTGATGCTCAACAAGCCCGAAGGTATTGTGGCCAGTTGCGAGCACCGGGGGGAGCCGGTGGTGACGGATCTGGTTGACCTGCCCGATCGTCTTTTTCCGGTGGGACGGCTGGACAAGGATTCCACCGGGCTGCTACTGATGACCAACGATGGCCG
>NZ_JASJGN010000294.1:0-13982 GCF_033791525.1 Desulfosarcina sp. | reverse complement strand
AACGATACTTTTTCAGCCGGATTATTCCGGCACATTGATTATCGGTTTCAATCATTAAAAAAGGAGATGAAAAATGACGACAAGCGACGCCTTCGGGAAAAAGCCTCTCTGGTTGTTGATAGAAGAGAATATCCTTGCGCTTGATTCAACGGACCTCGCCGGGGAAAAGCTGGAACCATCGATTCAACGGATTGCAGGTGAACTTGACAATTCCGGTTACAATGTTTCGCGTCACGGGGGAAATTTGCTTAAATTGAGATGGGCGGTCGAAAAAGCGGTTAAGGCCGGACGTCCACTTATGAAGGATTTCAACACAGCGGTCGCAGCACTTACCCTGGAGGACGTGGCTGACCCTTATAAAGCAACGAGTAAGCTCCTTGACGACGTCGCAAAGACGTGGCCAGAGCTCAGAAGCCCCGAGCGCAGAGCAGATGTGATCAAGATGGTTGAACAGACAAAGCTCGATCTGCTGATTGCCAGCGCAAAAAGCTTGCCCGGCGATGAAAGTATCCGCCTGCTTATTAAAGAAAAAGTGGCGTCCCAGGTCATCACCAGCGCGTTGGAAATTTCCGATGAGAAATTGAAACAGGTGAAGGCTGAGATAAAGAAGGAGCTTGCAGAAAGGGAAAGAGTGGCAACCCTGCTTGAGGCGGTAGCGGGCAAATCCGACGAAGAAAAGGTCAGGCACCTGTTTGAGAAGGACGTCTCTGTAGAATTGATAATTGAGATGGCCAACGTTGACCAGGGCGTGATCGATGCCGCCAAAAAGGCCATGGAAGAAGACCTGAAGGAAAAACAACGGCTGGCAGAAGAGGAAGCCGAACGGAAAAAGGCCGAGGCTGCCGGGCCGGCATTGGAAAATATACCCCCGGATGAGTTGATCGGCTACATTGATTCCATCCGTGAAATTATGGAATTCAGCGAAGAAGAGAAGGAAATCAGAATTATGTGCGAGCAGAGTTCCATCCCCAAGAGTCTTGTGGACATTGCTGTTTCGGAGCCTGACAAACTGGATGAACTTGAAAAGGGTGCGCAGGGATAAGGGGGTTGTTCGTGAACGGTTTCAGACGTCGTGAAGCCGGACTAATCAGGGGGCGTTAAATTGTGCTCCCTGATTTTATGGTCTACGGCTCAATCTGTGGATTAGGTTATTATTTCAATAATCTGGCATTTATTGTTCAGAAAGATCATCCGGAAAACGGCCATACACATTCAATTGTGTATGGCCGTTTTGGTTCATGACGACGGACCCGGTCGACTTAGCTTCAGCAATCGTGCAGCGTTCTGCCCGCATACCATTTTCATGTCCTCCTGGCTCAAACCGGCATCGATCATCTCTTTAAAATACCGGTCGGGCTTGAGCAGGGGATAGTCGGTGCCCATAAGGATCTTGTCCATTCCAACCAGATCCTTGGCATAGCTGTAAATCCGGCTGTCGTAAAGAAACGGGGAGGCGGCGGTGTCGTAATAGACGTTTTTCAGGGTCTCCTTGACCGCTTTTTTAAGCAGGTGGTAGAAGAAGAGTCCGCCTCCCCAGTGGGCTAAAACAATGGTATTGTCAGGGAAGCGGGCCATGGTCTCGTAGATCTGGATCATGGTGTTGGGCGTCTTGCCCGGGTAGAGGTGGCCCACCTCCTCGTTGGTGTGCAGCAGCACCGGCACATCATGCTCCCGGCACATGGCCATGATGGGGCCCAGGCTCAGCTGGCATTCACCGTCGATGCCGCAGCCATAGAAAGCCAGTTCCCCCACACCGCTCAGGCCGGCGTCCAGGCAGCGCTGCACCTCTTCGGCCGCGTCAGGATTCAGGCTGTCCACGCAGCACAGGCCGCGCAGCCGTTGCGGGTATCGGTTCACCGCCTCGATGACATAATCGTTGTTGCGCCGGCAGGTGTCGGGGTTGCGCCAGGGAAATCCGAACACCACCGACATATCCACCCGTTGGTCATCCATCATGTCGATGATGTTAGACGCGGATACCAGTTTGGATTTGGGCGATTCGTATAGCAGCTTGAATTCGGGTTCGGCATCGAAAAAACGATCCCGGTGATCCCGGATCTCAGCGGGGAAGGTGTGTACGTGAAAATCGATGATCATGTGCGACTCCATGCAAAGCGGTTTTCCATATTGACTATGGGGCTTTTTCTTATACAATACAATCCACGCTTGCAACAAACGTAAGCGCTCACAGGTTTAGCGTTTACCGTTCAGGGTTGTGGGCAAAGACGCCATTGAAGGACAGAAGTCTGTATATAAGGTAGCCTGTCTATCGGTGGGCACAGCCCCACCAGAACCCAGAACCTTTGAACCCATGAACCTTCGAACCCATGAACGGTTTATATGTTTTTAATCGCCGGCGTTCAACCCAAAACCAGACGGGTGGATGGAAATCCGCAACGATGCCCAGCTTGCGGGCTGACCCAGGCCTTTGCCACCCGGGTGGATCACTACCTGAGCCTGTTTTTCATCCCCCTGATCCGGGTGAAACAGGGGGAGCCCTTTTTATTGTGCGAAGCCTGCCAGCGACCGGTGAATGGCAGCCGGACGCCGGTTCAGGAGGTGCCGCTGTCAGGCGCTTCCACCGTTTGTGTGGCCTGCAAACGTGGATTCGACAGTTCATTTAAGTATTGTCCGCATTGTGGGCAACGGGCCTAATCGTGGCCGTTCATAAATGGCATCTTTTGGCCCAGGTCGGTGGTCTCACGATGTTTAAATCCTCGACGTAGCGCTGCTACGCCTGTGGTTTCAACATCGTTGCGGCCTTGACCTGAACCAAAATCTACCGTTTATGAACAACCACTAACTATCTTCTAATACAACGAAAAATATCTGAGATCAGAGGTACAAATGCGTTTTTCCGGAAGGGCAATCAACGGACTGAGCCGTCGTGAATTTCTGATCATGACCAGCCTGGCGGCCACGAGTCTGGCTACGGGTTGCGCCACCAACCCCGTCACGGGGAAATCCCAGTTCATGATCATGGATGAAAAGCAGGAGATTGCCGTCGATCGTCAGCAGTCTCCCCACCAGTTCTCAGCCGATTACGGGAACACCCAGGACCGGGTCCTGCAACGCTATGTTCAGACCACCGGCAAGCGGCTGACCGGCAACACCCATCGCGGGCAGATGCCCTATAATTTCCACTGCGTCAATGCCAACTACGTGAATGCCTATGCCTTTCCCGGCGGCAGCATCGCCTGCACCCGGGGGATCCTGCTGGAGCTGGAAAATGAAGCCGAGCTGGCCGCCCTGCTGGGGCACGAACTGGGGCATGTCAATGCCCGGCATACCGCCGAGATCATGTCCAAGGCCCAGCTGGCCAACATGGCCGTCGGGGGACTGACCATACTGACCAGCGTGGCTGTCGGTTCCGGAGCTGGCAGCCTTGCCGGACAACTGGGACAGCTGGGCTCCGGGGCATTGCTGGCGACGTACAGCCGTGACAATGAGCGCCAGGCGGACGACCTGGGCATGGTATACATGACCCGCTCCGGATACGGCCCCCAGGGTATGGTGGGCCTCATGGAAATGCTCAACAGCATGAACCGGCACCCGGCCGGGATGACCGATCTTCTCTTTGCGACCCACCCCATGTCCTCGGAGCGCTACCAGACATCGGTGAATCACGCCACCAACGAATACCGACAGTACAGCGGCCAGCCGTTGTATCGGGAGCGGTACATGGACAACACCGCAGGCCTGAGAAAAATCAAAGGCGCCATCAAGAAGATGCAGGAGGGCGAGGAGGCCATGGGCAAAGAACACTACAGCCAGGCGGAGGGGCTGTTCAAGCAGGGCCTTGACGAAGCGCCCAATGACTATGCGGGGCTGCTGCTCATGGCCAAGTGCCAGCTGGTTCAGAAACAAGACAGCGAGGCGGAGCGGTATGCGGACCGGGCCAAGCAGGTTTATCCCGACGAGGCCCAAGCCTACTACATCAGCGGTATTACCAAGATCCGCGGTAAAAAGTACGACGCCGCCTACGAGGATTTCAGCATCTGCGAGCGGCGTCTTCCGGGCAATCCCAACACGGTTTTCTTGAAAGGGCTGTCCCTGGAAGGTGGAGAGAAAATAGAGCCGGCAGCCCGGGCCTACAACACATACCTGAAGCAGATCCAGCAGGGAAAGCAGGCCCAGTATGCGTATCAGCGGCTGAAGGAATGGGGCTACATCAAGTAGTGCCGGTCCCTAAATATCATCTTGTGGCCCAGCTCCGCGTTCTCGCCATTCGGAGCACGTAGTGAAGCTTCAGCGCTATCCTCGACGTAGCGCTGCTACGCCTGCGGTTCCCAAAATAGCTGCGGCCTTGATCTGAACCACAAGTTGACATTTATTGACTGACACTGCCCCAAAACGGCTTTTGAGCCCAAATTCTAATTTGAGATGGCTTCCAATGGTGGGTTCATCAAACGGTGACGATATTGGCAATGCGGCCCTCTGTGAAAATGCCGGTCTGGAGCGCCACGTGGTGCTGGTGGCACCGGAAATCCACTGGAACACCGGAAACATCGGCCGCACCTGTCTGGGGGCCGGGGCCAGGCTGCACCTGATACACCCCCTGGGATTCTCCCTGGACAGCCGCCAGGTCAAGCGGGCTGGTCTGGATTACTGGAACCGTGTATCCCCCGGTATCTGGGGCAGTTTCGATGCGTTCTGTGAGGCGCTCAACCCCGGGGAAGGTGAAATGGCGCTGTTTTCCAAGGGAGGGACACGGGTTTTCTGGGAGATGCCGGCCAGCCGACGGATGTTTCTGGTGTTTGGATCCGAGACCGGGGGCCTCCCTGAAGTGATTCTCTCCCGCTACCCCCGGGCCTGCTACCGAATCCCCACCACCGGTGATATACGGTCGCTGAACCTGTCCACCGCCGCGGGTATCGCCCTGTATGAGAGCATTCGAAGCGGAAAGTGAGACGCGGAGGGGGCTTTTGGTGATGCTAAACAGTATTTTTTATCTCGTTAATTCTCATGCAAGATTCAGGTAATCGCCGATGGTGAGACTCATTCTGATCGGCCTGCTCTCCGGATTTTTCTTCAGCTCCACCTTTGTGCTGAACCGGATCATGAGCCTGAGCGGCGGTCACTGGGTGTGGAGCGCCAGTCTCCGCTATGCCTATATGATTCTTTTTCTGACGGTCTGGTTGTTGGTGTTTCGTGGAACGGCAGCCTTTGCCCGCACCATGGGCCTGTTTTTCAACCACCTGGCGTTTTGGGTGGCGGTGGGCAGCATCGGCTTCGGGGCTTTTTATGCCCTGATCTGTTTCAGCGCCGATTATGCTCCCGGCTGGATCGTTGCCACCACCTGGCAGTTTACCATTATTGCCACGCTGGTGGTGCTCTCAGCCTTCGGCCGTCGCTTTCCCCGGCGGATCTGGCTGTTTTCGACCATCGTCTTTGCCGGCGTGTTTCTGGTCAACCTCAGCCAGGCAGGGGCGGTCGATTCAGCGGAACTGATCAAGGGGGCGCTGCCCGTGCTGATCGCCGCATTCTGCTACCCCATCGGCAACCAAATGGTGTGGGAGGCCAAGACCGGCCACGGCCGTTTGCCCGATATCAGTGACCCAATGCTGGAGCACCCCTTTGCCAAGGTGCTGCTCATGTCCCTGGGCAGCGTTCCCTTCTGGATCCTGCTGGTAGTCGTGACCGCACCACCACCGCCGGTCGGCGGGCAGATCGTGAACACTGCCCTGGTGGCCCTGTTCTCAGGTGTGATGGCCACGAGCCTGTTCCTCTTTGCGAGGAACGAATCGAAAACCGGCAGTCAACTGGCCGCCGTGGACGCCACCCAATCCAGCGAGGTGATCTTCGCCCTGGCCGGGGAGATTCTGATCATCGGTGCCGCCCCGCCCAATGCCCTGGGGGTGTTGGGGATAGTGGTCACCGGTGCCGGGTTGGCGCTGTTCGTCCGGTTTCAGGAAACGTCGGCTTAAAGGACCCGGCGAAAAGGAATTGCAGTAAACGATACCTCAGGTTACGTTCGAGTGAAATTAACCCGGATAAAATGGAAACAACCAATCACAGGCACCAAATTCTAAATGACAAATCTCAAATAAATTCCAAATAACAATATCCAAATCTTTTAACAACCGTCTATGCAGAAAACCGAAAAGGAGAAAACCCATGGTAACCCATCCCGGTTTCAACAAACGCTTTATCGCCCGTTCATCGGTGCTGGCAGCTTGCGCCCTGGCCGCCTTGTTTCTGGTACAGTGCAGCGGCGGGGACGGTTCGGCCATTTTTGTCATGGAACCGCTGCCATACAGTCAGGATGCCCTGGCCCCCACCATCAGTGCGGACACCATGGGGTTTCACTACGATAAACACTATGCCGGTTATGTGAAAAAGGCCAATGCGCTGACCAAAGGGAAGGGTTTTTCAGGTAAGACCGCTGAAGCGGTGATCCAGGCGACCGCAGGGGACGCGTCCAAAGCGGGCGTCTTTAACAACGCCGCCCAGGCATGGAACCACGCCTATTTTTTCAAATGCCTGAAACCGGGTGGCGGGGGTGCCCCGGAGGGCCTGCTGGCTGAGATGATCGATTCAGCCTTCGGCGGTTTCGTGGAGTTCAAGGCGCTCTTCATCACCGCTGCCAAGGACCAGTTCGGCAGCGGCTGGGTATGGCTGGTCCTGGACGAGGGAAAGCTGGCGGTGGTCACCAGCGCCAATGCGGACACGCCCCTGGCCCATGGCCTGATCCCGCTGTTCACCGTGGACGTATGGGAGCATGCTTATTATCTGGACTACCAGAACCGACGGGTGGATTTTGTCCAATCCGTGCTGGACAACCTGGCCAACTGGGATTATGTGGCGGCCCAGCTGGAGAAAGCCCAACCGTCACAGGGGTAAGCGCCCGGACAACGATAGGCGATCTGCAGGAGGACAATTCGCTCCACCTCCCGTAGGTGGGACTTCCCATTGGCCTGTTAAACATAAAGCCACCGCCACGACCGGAACGTTTCAGAAGCTATGTCAGCTCACATCTTGTCAGCCTTGCCGAAAAAAGAAACGCTGCCGATTTCCATGGCGGACGGGAGCCGGTCGAAGATTACCGCCTACCCTGTTGATGATGCTCGTCGCCCGGTATGCATCCTCATGCCGGCCATGGGCGTTCCGGCGTCCTGGTACGAACCGCTGGCCGGCACATTGGGCCGCCAGGGGTTCCAGGCAGTCACCGCCGATTTGCGGGGGCATGGTGAAAGTTCGATGCGGGCTTCCCGGTCGGTGGATTTCGGTTTCCGCGAGATGGTCGCCCAGGATCTACCGGCCGTGGTGGCAGTTACGGCAGGGCGATTTCCCGGATGCCCCATCTACCTGTTGGGACACAGTTTGGGTGGTCAGATGAGCGTGCTGTACGCCGGGCTTTTTCCCGGCCGGGTGGCTGGGATCGTACTGGTGTCGAGCTGTTCGATCTATTTCAGGGGGTGGACCTTCCCCGCCAATCTGACCATCCTGCTGGGAACCCAACTGGCCTGGGGAATCTCAAGGCTGCTCGGCTACTATCCAGGCCGGCGTTTGGGCTTCGGCGGCCGTGAGGCCAGAACCATGGTACGCGACTGGGCCCATAATGCCCGCACCGGTTGTTACCAGCCGGCCAATTGTAGCTGCGATCTGGAGGCGGCGCTGGAACGGGTGGTTACGCCCGTGCTGGCCATTGCCATTGCCGACGACCACCTTGCCCCGCCCCGGGCAATCCGCTATCTTTGCGACAAGTTGAAAAATGCGCCGGTCGAATACCTGCACATGGGGGCCGACGAGATTCCCGCTGCGGGGCAGAATCATTTTGCCTGGGTGGCCCATGCCGATGCCATTGTACGGGAAATGGGGCTCTGGATGGCCACATAATCACGTTTTTCTGAGGAGTTGAATTCGTATGGACATGACCAATACCACTATTGAACTGCTTGATAAAATAAGGCAAAATGCCCCTCTGGTCCACAACATCACCAACTTCGTGGTGATGAACCCGTCGGCAAATATACTGCTGGCGACAGGGGCGTCCCCGGTGATGGCCCACAGTCGCAAAGAGGTGGCGGAAATGGCTGCCATGGCCGGTGCCCTGGTGCTTAACATCGGCACCCTGGCGGAAAAATGGATCGAGGCCATGGTGCTGGCTGGCAAGGCGGCCAATCAACGGGGCATCCCGGTGATACTGGACCCGGTTGGTGCCGGTGCCACCGGTTACCGCACCCGCACCGTCAAGCACATCCTCGATGAAACCAAAATTTCGGTGATCCGGGGCAATGCATCGGAGGTGCTTTCCCTGGCTGTTGACGACGTGAAGACAAAAGGGGTGGATTCATCCTTATCCCTGTCCGACGAGATCGTGGCGGCCGCCGGCGCCATCGCTCGGCAACACGCCTGTATCGTTGCTATTTCCGGGGAGAAGGATATAATTACCGACGGCACTCGGATGTTTCGAGTGGCTAACGGTGTGCCCCTGATGACCCGGGTGACCGGCCTGGGATGCGGGCTATCGGCGGTTGCCGGCGCTTTTTGTGCCGTGGCCCGGGAGGATCTGCTGGCCGCTACCGCCGCTGCATTCGGTTTCTATGGGTTGTGCGGGGAGTTGGCCCTGGCTGTCAGCGACCGGCCGGGCAGCTTTTTCGTAGCCTTCCTGGACAGTCTTTATTCGGCCGGGAGTGGTGAAGTCCACAAGCATTTGATGGTTGACTAACCACCGTCAACCAGTATGACAATACCTGCAGGAGACATGATTCATGAAGCCGTGCAGAGAATGCAAGCACCAGGTGAGTGAACAGGCAGTCGCCTGTCCGGACTGCGGGGCGCCGTACCCGGCTCGTGAGCGGTGGGACGGCTACGGCTTCGAGTATAAGAGCCAGGCCACTTTTCTCGGGCTTCCCCTGCTGCACATTTCCTTTAAATACCGGCCCAATCGTATGCCGGTGGTGGCCAAAGGGGTGATTGCCGTGGGGCAGTTCGGCGCCGGGATCATCAATATTTCCCAGTTTGGTATCGGCGTGATCAGCCTGGGTCAATTCACCATTGCCGGCTATGCCCTGGCCCAGTTCGCCCTGGCCTATTCGTGCATCGCCCAGTTTGCGGTATACGTGGATCAGGGCGTTGGACAGGTTCTGGTTAAGTGGGCTGATCTGCTGGGACGGTTATAAAAAGGAATCTGTAGGTATGAACCCCGATTTTCGAAGACGGCTGCTTCAGGGAGATCTCTTGACGGGTACGATCGTCACCCTGTCTTGCCCGCAGATCGCCGAACTGCTTTCCCGATCCGGTTTTGACTGGCTCTTCATCGATGGTGAGCACGGCTGCCTCTCCGCGGGTGACATTCAATTGCTGCTGCAGGCGGCCCAACCCGAGTGCCCTTGTGTGGTTCGTGTGGCGGCGAACCATGAGGTTTACATCAAACAGGCTCTGGACGCGGGTGCGGATGGCATCATCGCTCCGTTGGTGAACGATGCCGACACGGCGGCCCGGGTGGTGGCGTATGCCAAGTATCCGCCGATGGGCAAAAGAAGCGTGGGGATCGCCCGGGCCCAGGGATATGGCGCGTCCTTTGCCGACTATGTGAACCGGGCAAACGAGGAGACGGTCGTGATCGTCCAGGTGGAACATGTCGACGCGGTCGACAACATCGCATCGATCCTTGATGTATCCGGCATTGACGCGGTGTTCATCGGTCCTTACGACCTTTCCGCAAGCATGGGAAAACCGGGAAATATCCACGATGCCGATGTTCAGCACCATGTCGAAACGGTCCGCCAGGCGTGCCTGAAACGCCGCATGGCCCTGGGAATTTTCGGTGTGGATGCTGCCGCGGTGGTGCCTTTTATCAAGCAAGGCTATACGCTGAACGCCGTGGGGATGGACACCTTGATGCTGGATCAATCGGCCCGGCGGGTTCTCTCTGAGTTGAAAATATAGGATCATCTCCCGATTAGTTGTAGTTAATTAAAACATAGGCTATCTCCAATTGAGCAGGCGTGATCCCAGAGGGTCCAAGGGGTCAAGGATTCAAGGGTTCGAGTGAAATGATAGAGAATTACAAAGAATGGTTCTGTTTGCGAATTGGAAACACAGATATTAATAGCAGGGGATTTAGACTTAATTGAAAAATGTGAATTGGGCACACTAAAAAAAGACCTATCAGAAATCGAAAGGATGTTAAAAGCGCTGATAAAGTCTTTAAAAAACAAACCCCTGGCCCAGACCGATCACCCTTACTATATTGTCAATAAATGATTATTTTTATGAAGCTTAGCCTATACTTTAAGTAATCACCGAGTCGCGACAGGGCAGGCCTTGAATCCTTGACCCCTGTAATCCTTGGACCTTCTTCTCCAACTAAAATGGAGAAGAACCTAATTAATATTTTAATGGAGGAATACAATTGTCATATACACTTGGCCAAGAACAACTTGATAGAATGGAAGATATTTTGCAGGAGCATCTGGTTGATATCGGGGTTCGTTGTGTTTTTCTGATCGATATGGCAGGCAACATCATTGCCAATAAAGATAACGGTAAAATAAAACACGATGTTTATTCCCTGGCGGCTCTTGCAGCCGGAAATTTCGGGGCAGTAAGCGCCATGGCCAAAATTATTGGGGAAGGTGAGTTTTCATTGCTTTTCCATAAGGGTAAAAAAGAGAACATACATTTTAACAAAATAGAGGCGGATTTTTTGCTGATTACAATATTCAGCAATGAAATATCGCTGGGTTTTTTAAGGTTGAAGGTTGGTGAAGTCGCAGAAATGATAAAAAAAGTTTTAAGCGAAATTAATACACCATGATATTTCATTTTTAAAGGATAACCAATGGTAATAAAAAATACAAAGCGAAAAAAGTTAACAGGTTTTTTAAATGGCATTTATAAATCCTAAAAAAAAAGAAGTTCAGGTTAAAATTGTCTATTATGGTCCAGGAAGGGGCGGAAAGACAACAAACCTTGAATTTATATATAAAAAATTCAGTAATCGTGTAAAAACAGAGATGGTTACTATCAAAACCCATGGTGACCGGACGTTGTTTTTCGATTTTCTTCCTTTTGATATTGGAAAGGTAAATGGATATGATGTTAAGATACAACTTTATACCGTTCCGGGACAGGTGAAGTATAATGCCACCAGAAGACTTGTATTAAGAGGGGTTGATGGTATTGTTTTTGTAGCGGATTCAATGATGGTAAGAAGGGAGAAGAACATTCTTTCCATTAAAAACCTGCAGGAAGATCTTGCAAATTATAAAAAAAGCATTTTCAAGATCCCCTTAGTCCTGCAATACAACAAAGTTGACCTTTCAGAACAGGGGATTCCCCTGACATCTGTTGAGACGTTGCAAAAAGATCTTAACAGCCAGCTAAAAACATCGGCTTTTGAGGCAAGTGCACTTAAGGGAACAAACGTTGTGACGACAATGAAGAAAATTATTTCAATGACAATTGCTACGATAGTAAAGGAGTTAAAATAGGGGGTAAATAATTAATGCCGCAAAATACCGATGATGCATTAGTCAATGAGATTGATGGACGGCTTGATGATTTGTTTGCCGAGGATAAAACACCTAAAAAAGCTGATGAGGAAAGCAGCGATATTAAAGAATATCCTTTAAAAGAGTTAAAAGCTGTTATTTTGTCCATCGATTGGGAAATTACTGATGATGCAATGAAACGGCTGGCAGATCAAGTTGTCGGATTAAAAAAAAGATATAAAGACGACAGGATTGTTTTTATGCTTATTCAACTTCTAGGTTCAATTGGCGAGCATATCAGGATCAACAAAGGCAAATCGCATCCGGATTCCTTTAAATTTCTTAATTCATTGTTTAAAAAACTGGATAAAGTAGTTCGCACTAAGGGCTTAACGGAATCTGAAAAGAAAAAGATTCTTTCGGTGGAAGTAAATAAATATAAGGTTTTAAAAGATAAGCTGTTGCCTCGAAAACCTGTTGCAGAAAAGGGAAAACAGGTAAAACCGGCTGCTAAGGCAAAAGCTGAAAAAGCTGATGTACTTCCCATAGAGGCTTTTGCCAATGCAATGGATCAGATCAGGCAGTTAATCCGATCAGAGTTCAAGGCCCTTAGGGACGAATTAAGATCAGGGAAAGAAAGAAAATAAGGTCATGTGAGCCAATTTCAAAACGTTCCATTTCGAAGTCTGCGCTTATTTGTCCCCCGCCGCAGGCGGGAAACGTTTTAAAGCCGGATCATGTTAAAAACAATTTTTCAGAAATAGTACATCGGAGGTAAGGCAATGGACGTTTTGTCGGGTAATATTTCATCTATGGTCTTCAAACAAATTGCCACAGGCGGCACGGGTGACGTTACTTTAGACAGCAGGCTTCTGAATGTTTTTCTGGGATTGGATGGCAAAAAAAATCTTGGAATAATTGCACAGGAAACAGGGCTGAATATAGATGAGATAAGGAATGCAATCTCCAGGCTTTTACAACTGAAGCTTGTCGAGTCGGCAGCAGAGGACATCTTGATGGCAGATGATGATTTTTTTAATTTCCTCAACATTCAATTATCACTTGCCGTAGGGCCGGTTGCTGAAATTTTAATAGAAGACGAGATAGCAAATATGGACCATGGCATCTCAAAATTTCCTGCTTTCAGAGCAGCTGAACTTGTTGAGATACTAGCTATGAACATTGAGCGTGAAGAGAAGAGGTCTGTATTTAAGCTGGGTATGGTTAATAAATTAAAAGAAAAAGGGTATTAAAAGGCTGCCGAGTTTAATAAAAAAGGAGTATAATAATGATTGTTATATGCGAGGAATGCGGCAAAAAATACAATATTGACCCTTTAAAAGTTAAAGGCGATAAGGCAAAATTTAAATGCAAAGTGTGCGATTTTATAATTACGGTTATAAAGCCTGTTGAAGCTCCCGTTGAAACTCCGGCCACATCTTTACCCAAGCCGCAGTTCACAAAACCTGATAAGGAAGTCGATGTCAAAAAAACATCTGCTTATAAGCAAAAAAATAAGGGGAAATATGCCAGAACAAAGAAAACTAAAAACTTTAATTTAAAGGGTTTTGGCTTACGCAGCAAAATGCTTCTGCTTTTTTTTGTAATTCCTATTACTTTAATAATAACTGCCAATATACTCTATTTATGGCAAATGAACAATCTTTCTTCACTCCTTACCTCAGAAAGTTCAAAAATCCTTATAAATCTCATTGAAGAGAAGGTAGCTGATAACGCAAGGACGGTTGCAGCACAATGTAATCTCTATCTTAATTCTCATCCCGGCATGAAAAAAGAAGAATTTAACTACAATGCAGAATTTAAAAGAATAGCTGTACAAAAAGTGGGAATGACTGGGTATTCCGCTCTTTATGAAATACCGGACTCGAAAGGTGTCTGGCGTACATGGATCCATGTTAATCCAAAAATAATCGGTATTGACATGAGTGCATTAAAAAAACCTATGAAGAAAAATTTTGCCGGTTTTTGGAAAGTTTATACCGGAGTAAAAGAAGGTGGAGAATCAAGAGGATATTACAGGTGGTATGAAAAAGACGGCTCTTTTAGAGAAAAGTTTATGGTATGCACTCCTGTTGAAGGGACTTCATTTATAATTGCTGCTACCACCTATGTTGATGAATTTACAGGGCCTGTTAAACTACTTAATATCAGAGCAAAAAAACAGACGGATATGACCCGAAATATTGTTTTTGGAATATTTATAACCACTATTTTGCTTATCGGTTTTATTGTTTATTTTTACGGGCACAGATTAGCAGGAAGAATCAAATCTTTAACTGAGGTTTCTAACCGTATCAGTGTGGGTGAACTGGATGCTGAAATAGACATTGGAGGAAAGGACGAGATAGGCGATTTAGGGGAAGCAATTTCAAGGATGCAGGATAGCATTCGTCTTTCTATAGAGCGCCTGCGGCGGCGGAGATAGAAGTAAATGACATTAAATTAATTAAACGGCCTGGTAAAAAGTCTTTGAATAAACGCCGGATGGCTAAATTAAAAGGCTCATATACCCCCGCTAAA
>NZ_JASJGN010000293.1:0-3606 GCF_033791525.1 Desulfosarcina sp. | reverse complement strand
ACGCCTGTCGATTCTATGCGCAACTCATCCAAACGATATAATGTCAATTCTCGGAATTCGGGAGCGGCTTCCAGCCGCGATCATCCCCATGGAATCGCAGCCGAAAACCGTTCGGTTGGCCCGATTTTTTACATACCAATTACTTTCAGACGGAGATGAAAGGTCATCGAGATGCCGGATACTTCTTTTGCGGCGCTGCTGGAACGTGTTGACAGCGCCACGGATACCAATCGTCTGCAACTGACGCCGGACTGGATGCAAGGCCGGGCCGGATACGGCGGACTGGTGGGGGCGCTGGCCTTGAAAGCCATGAGAAGCCATGTGCCGCCGGCGCGTAAGATGCGGAGCCTGCTGATCTCATTCGTCGGACCGGTCGGAGCGGATGATTTTTCGATCCATACTCGCGTGCTGCGGTCGGGGAAAGCCGTCACCCACGTGGAGGCGAAACTGGTTCAGAAAGAGGCGGTGTGATGCGTGGTGCTAGGAAATCTCGGCAAACCCATGCCTCAGGGCCAGCTTTTGAAACATCTGGGTCAGACCCGCACCCAATGAGAAAACTGAGCCGATATCCAGGTTCTGGTCGGTAGATTTATCGAAGAAAATGTTCAGGCTGGACCCGAGGCCTTCATCCGGGCGCCAGTAGCAGATCATTATCGGTACCTTGGGCAGCGGGTGGAGCACCACGGAGATGTCCGATTCGAACTGCCGCTCCACCTGTCGACCGCTGAACAGGTGGACAAGGTCGTCGAACAGATCGGTGTAGCTGTCCGCCACCTGTTGCATGGCTTCTTCGCACCGCTTTTGAAACAACGGGTATCGGTCTTTGCCGTTTTTCAGTTCCCGGAAAGAAACCCATTGGCCGGTGGGGTCAACGCCTTTTCCGTTGATCACGTAATCGAAAAAGGGCGCCGCCACCCAGGGATTGATGTGGATGTCCGAATAGAGGTTGCCCTGCCCGTCAACGCTGAAATCCTTGCCCAGGATTTTCAGGGTCAGGCGGCCGTTTTCAGAGCGACCCCCGGTTCTTCCGGCAGCCGACGACAGATCGATGTGGGAGATCTGCTGCTTCATCATCTCCATGAAGGCTTCCCGGTTCTCTTCGAGGGTGTTCAGGTCGGTGGGATCTCCGGAAAAGCGTTCGATGACATCAGGACTCAATTTCGGGCATTCGCTGATTTTCCGGTGTCCTTGAAACACAGCACCAGCAAAAGCCAGGCAGGTTTTCTCGCCGCAGTCTCTGCAGTTGGACTTGTCCAGAAGCTGAAAAACTTCCATTGCATTTTTCGGTGCCGGCATAGGCGACCTCCCCGATGGCAGACCTTGACAGGCTGTTTATCGTTTGGTTGAACAAGACCGCACTATAACGGGAACCGGTTAATTTGTCACCCCCGATGTAAAGGTGGGGAGGCGCAAAACGCAGCGCGCGACAGTTGCATCCAAAACGGTTGAATTCGACGCATCTGTTCACAGTTATCGGTTCACAGTTTACAGTTTTTCAATGAACTATGCCAAGATTGAAGCCTTTGGTATTTCATCCCATAATCGCTGCAACCGCCTAATAATTTACACAGACGGTCTGATAACCGGCAAGCTTTTTCCCAAACTTTTAAATCCTCAAAAGAAAACCAAATTGTTATCCTCTGCCTTCTGTTTTTCTTAACCGTGAACCGATAACTGTAGACTGTGAACGGTTACTATTCGACAAACCGGCAGGCTAATGGTAATCGATAGTGGCAATCAATACTGGAGTTTACAGGGAGAAAAAACCATGACCGTCTGCGTCCAGGGAAACGTTCTCGAAGAGCTCTTGAAACTGCTCAAGCTGGAAAAAATCGAAGAAAATATTTTTCGCGGCCAGAGCCAGGACCTGGGCTTCGGCAGCGTATTCGGTGGCCAGGTCCTGGGTCAGGCGCTGTCCGCCGCTTCCCAGACCGTCCCCGACGGACGGCAAGCCCATAGCCTGCACGGTTATTTCATGCGGGCCGGCGACGCCAAAAAACCCATTGCCTACACCGTGGACTGCATTCGGGACGGGAAAAGCTTCACCACCCGGCGGGTGGTGGCCGTGCAGAAAGGCCGGGCCATTTTCTCCATGGCGGCTTCTTTCCAGATCGACGAGCCGGGCTTCGACCACCAGGACGAGATGCCTGACGTTGAGGGACCCGACGGGCTGGAGCCAGAGTTGGAAACCGCCCGTAAACTGGCCGACCACATTCCCCCAGGCATCCGGGAGAAGATCCTGTGTAAAAAACCCATCGAGATCCGCCACGTCAACCCGATCAATCCGTTCAAGCCGGAGAAAAGAATCCCTATAAAATATGTCTGGTTCCGAGCGATCGACCTCCTGCCAGATGAAATGGCTGTCCACCACTACCTGCTGGCCTATGCATCGGATTTCAATCTGGTAGGCACCTCCCTGTACCCCCACGGGCACACCTTCTGGGAACCGTCGATGCAGATGGCCAGCCTGGATCACGCCATGTGGTTTCACCGGGATTTTCGCATGGACGACTGGCTGCTCTACGCGATGGAAAGCCCCAGTGCATCCAGGGCTCGGGGGCTGTCCATCGGCCGCATTTTCACGCAGGCCGGCCGCCTGGTGGCCACTGTGTCCCAGGAAGGGCTGATTCGCCATCGGCCGCAAAAAGATAGCCATTGACATCAGTGGCACCCCTTTGAAATAAGAAACTATGCAAGGTGCCCGATTTCGGGCGTAATAGGGAATCCCGTGTGAATCGGGAACGGTCCCGCCGCTGTAACCCCGTATCGGATCTACAATCCGGTGACTGTTTCGAGAACGCATGGCCACTGTTCTGATCGTGAGGATGGGAAGGCCGTCGAATCGGGCGGGGAGAGTCAGAAGACCTGCCTTGTAAGATCACCCCAGCGTTGCGGCGACTCAATGTCTGTGGTGAAAGCACATGCTGTAGGCCGATAATATACCTGCCATTGGCCGATGCAGGCAGAGGGTGCCGAAAACGGGTGCAGCCTTTTGAACCAACAGGTTTAAAAGGCTGTTTTGTTTTTACACCCTGCGGGACCGGTCCTGAAACGCGGGATTTCCAAAAATCAACAGGAAGCGACCGCAACCGACATGGTTGAGATGGCTTCCATTGCACGAGAGGAGATTCCGATGCCAAACGTTTACCGAACACAGGACTCCGGCGGGGCGGATACCCCGGATTACGTAATTTTCGACGGCAGGTTTTACCGGACGGTCCACCATCCGGACGGGTGGTCGGATCTGGCGGATTATGAAATCCGCAGTGATGGAAAAATTTATGCGTTGAGTCACGGCGGGGATGCCGACGCGCAGGAACCCGTTTACGAGTTCAGGGAGGTCATGCTCTATCGGACTAAGGCTCACCCCGACGGACTGGGGAAGGGGCCGGACTATTATATTTCTGACTAGCTCAAAAAGGTCTGTTGGCCCAATCTCTGCGTTGAACTCTTGTTTCAATTCCTCAAAATACAGGAGTATTCACCCCAAGGGCACTTCCTGCGGGCGCCTGCGGATTGAAACGCGAGTTGCGCCTTGATCTTGAACTAAGATCCTATTTTTGAGAGGGTTTCTATCGTTATCGAACAGCTATTTGCCGTGATTTG
>NZ_JASJGN010000292.1:0-3169 GCF_033791525.1 Desulfosarcina sp. | reverse complement strand
CCACACGATAGGCTGCAAAGAAATCCTCCTGCAGCCGCTTGTGAAAATCGTAACGTCGGGCTTCGAAATCCGCGGCTGCTATGGCATCCAGTGGAACTTTAATCTTCTGGTGCAATTGCAGCGGCTGGCCATAGGGTATGTTGTTCAGGCGACGGATCCGTGAGGCACGGACACCGGCCCATTCAGCATAATGGCCGAGGGTCTCTTCAACCTCGACCTGTATGACACCCACCGTTTGCCGTTTGAACTGGATGATCCGGGCAAAACCGACATCTGCGTTGACGATACCTGGCTCTGTCCCCCAATCATTGTCGATCGTATTTTCCGGCGCGTTTTCGGGTTCAACGACGGCCATTGCGATAAGATCAGCAGGAGATGGCCCCGGACGACGGTATCGGGCGACCAGGCTTTCCACAGGAATATTCTCGGGGATGGCAACAGATGTGTCTGCACTTTCCCCGCCCGCAAAAAGAACCACGGGACCCCGCGGTATCGGCGGTTGGGGGGTTTTTTCGCTGGGGACCGAGTCCCCGGCCTGGGGAATGCGAAGGGTCTGCCGGGCATAAACGGTTGCCCGTCGATCCATATTGTTGGCCAGAATCAGGTCGTTTAGCTTCACACGATGCATCCGGGCGATCTTGCCGGCTGTATCCCCTTTCTGAACCGTGTAGAACCGGCTTGCTTTCTGAGCTGTTTTGAATAGATCCGAAGGAATAGTGGCCAACGATATGCCGTCTGATTCGGCGGGGGCGGGAAGATTCAGGACGTATCCCCTGGGGATATATTTCTGACCGCTGAACACCGGTGGCCGAAGGGCTGGATTCATGGTCCGGACCACTTTTGGGGAAACCTTGAAATGGCGACAAAGATCCGTGAATGCCGCAAAACCATCCAGGCTCACCGTCCTCGATCGAATGGGGGCATTCAGGGTCAGGGGCCCGAAATAACGCTGGTAATTCGATGCGACGCGGCGGGCAGCCAGAAATTCGGAATAGAAATTCCTCGAAGCGAATTTAAAGGTGCGGCCTTTATAGGATGTGAAAATTTCGGGATAATCGCCGTGAGCGGCCTTGGCCCGCTGCATGCCGGCGGCACCGTGGTTGTATGCCGTGATGGCCAGGGGCCAGCTGCCCAGCCGGTCGTGGTTTTCCTTCAGCAATCGTGCCGCCGCCTGGGCGGCGGCAAGGGGGTCACGCCGTTCGTCCAGCACATAATCCACAGTCATGAATCGCTTGCCCGTGGACCGGGTAAACTGCCACATCCCGGCTGCACCAAACTTGCTGTAGGCGTTGGTGTTAAAAGAGGATTCCACATGGGGCAGATAAGCCAGGTCGTCGGGCACCCCGTTGGATTTTAAAATGGCGCGCATCCGATCGATGTATGCGCCGGAACGAATCAGACCGGCCTGGAAGCGATCCCGCTGACCGATCTGACAGCGAACCCGATGACGGGCATGGCTGAATGTGCGTGCAACGGCCCCGGGTCCAAAAAGCGCAGCCACCCGTCGGCAGTCTGCATCTTCTGCCAAGGGATCGGCTGCCAGGCGCTTCAATACCGATTCAACCTTTTGACCGGCCTTTTTCATTCGCCGGCGGTTGATTTTCCGGGCGCCCGGATGGTCGGCGGGTTTAAGGTCGATCACCTCGTAAACGATATCCAGATGAACGCTGTCGTGAACGACGGCCTGGGTGGTTGAATAGCGGGCATAAATAGTCGTCCAAAACGTCACATTTGGATCGATGACCGGGTAAAGGGGAAACGGTTCTTCGGCGGCATGAACGGGTGAATGGGAAAGGCCGAGCAAGACCGAAAAGACGATGATCCATAACCTTACACGTTTGTGATGCATGTCGACCCTTCCTTGTAGGCCTCCGTTTGGGTGTCCAACCATATAACAGAACTGCAATAATAATACCACTGATCAAGGTCGTCCCCGGAGCCTTGTCAGTGCTGTCTTTCGATACAAAACGCATCGTTGCCACACCAAGATGTGTCCGGAAAACCGGACAGAATCTGACAAATAATTGACAAAAACCGGCAACTATCTCGCAACGACTCGGGCAAACTGCTTGAATGAATCCGATCAATGATCATATTTTAGACTACTTTTTTACGCCTGAGGGGTGGAGATGAACCTGCTGCGCAACCTGATTCGCCCGTACCTTTACGCCCGGTACGGCTTTCACCGCATGACCGGAACCGGTGCTTTTAAAGGCGACCGGGTTAGAACCGTCCATTCCCCTGCCCGGCCCCAATGGAATCCACTTAAACAGGCTATCTGGCGATACCATGTCAAGCAATTTCACGATTCCTCGTGTTCGGTGGCCAGCGTGGTATCGTGCATCAACGCCATCAGATCCCTGGAAAACAACGATACCCATCCCATCAGTCAAACCGACATCCTCGACCGTGTGACCACCGGCCACTGGAAAGAACGTATGAGCGACGGCGGATACCGGGGACGCCGCGGACTGCCGCTGCCGCTGTTGGGCCAGGTGGTCAAGGACAGCATCACTGCCTATGATCTGAAGGTTCGAACCGTCGATATCGTCCAGACACCCAAAAATGCAACTCCGAAATCGCCGATCCGTGCAAGACTTAAGAAGCGGCTACGCGAGTTTGATCGCCACGGCAACTGCCTGATCATCGCCCATTTTGACCAGGGCAGTCTGGTCCCAACCTTGAATATCCCCCACATATCGCCGGTGGGCGCCTACGACTCCACCTCCGAGCGGGTCACCATGCTCGACGTAGACCCCGAACAGCTTATGCCCTACCAGGTATCCTTCGACGCCTTTTACAAAGGGTTGGCGTGTGATTACCATCACGTGTTCGAAGCCTTCGGGTACGGCAGCGGCGGATATGTCTATATCCACATACGCTGAGCGAAATTATAATGATGCTTTTGACGTAGATATCACAGATCGGTCGACGAATGCACGACTGAAAGGTGCAAGCGCCGGTTTGAGTGACGCTCACTGTTGCCTGCGAGCGGTTGCATCCTCTGGTGATCATGGTTAAGTTGTTCGAGGAACCTGTTGACTAAGGAGCGTCACGTTCGATACCAACCCAAACATGCTTGATCCGATTCAGCGCATCTCCAGGAGAAAATTTATGGGCAGGCTCTCAGCGGCACTCAAGACGTTGCTGGCAGCCCAGTTTCTGCCCC
>NZ_JASJGN010000291.1:0-23156 GCF_033791525.1 Desulfosarcina sp. | reverse complement strand
AGGCACTCCCACATCGTGAGACCCGGGCGTCCTTATTACGACAAAAGATCCGATTAGCGCCTCTTCATCCGATTCGAAATACAAGCCTGTGCTGCTGTAGTTGCGCACGGTGACGATGCGGTCATCGTTTTGATTCAGATGAGCGCATGTCATGCTAACATCTTTGACACACCGCTGCTGCATTCGCCTGTCTGCGGTCTCATGCTTCATCATTGAGTTCCTGAAATCCTATTGTTTATTGATCCGATTGAACAGGCACCAGCATCTATCATGATCCATACAGATTTCGTGATCATCCAAACGCTGGATAATGGCGGCACACCAACCCCCCGTCAGCGCTAACAACAACAGGAGATATAGCGCGGCGTGCAACAGCATGGATCGACGTAGCACCCACATGGATCGACGTAGTAGCAACAGCTGCTGTCACGATCCGTGGTGACTGATTTTTCCGGGTCGCTTTTTTCAATTTCTTTGGTCTCTTCGCTCATTTTACACCTCCGTGGTTTAGCACTTCATCGAATCCTGTCCGAAGCCGAGCTTCGGAACCAACCCTTTGCATGATAACATTACAATTGTCGTGCCGAAGGCATACAAGAGATTATCTTGTTGAAATTGAATGAAATCCGAAGGCGTTGGTTTGATGCAAAGGCTCAAAATTTTGATTAAATCAAATTTTGGATGTGATTCATCAAACTATTGAGTCAGGGTTCTTTAAATCTGTTTGTTTTTGCACGGGAGAGAATGAAAATGGAAATGAGATGCGCCGGGTGGCCGTAACTTCCCGAAAACAGGAGGTGGGACTATGGTAATCTCAAAACCGCAGCCTGCACCAGATCCAGCAGGGGGGTGGGGTAAAACCCAATGCCCACAATCAGGACGATCATAGCAACGGCCACCAGACGGGCGGGTATGGTCAGGTTGATCGCCGGAAGCGACTGGGCGGGTTCATCCAGGTATGCGGCCTTGAGGACCAACAGGTAATAATACAAGGAGACCACCACGTTTGCCATGGCGATCAGCACCAGCACCAGATAGCCCTTTTGCATGGCGGCCACGAAAATCATCAGTTTGCCAACAAACCCGACGGTGGGCGGGATGCCGGCCAGGCTGAACAGGGCCATCATCAATGCCAGGGCCAGCAGCGGTGAGCGCCGGTGTAGCCCGGCCAGTTCATCGATTTGCAGGTTTCGACCATCGTCGGCCACGCGGATCATGACCATAAAGCAGGTGTATTTCATGATCAGCACCGCCGCGCCATAGAACATGGCGGCGGCATAGCCGGCAGGGGTCATGCAAAGCATGCCCAGCAGCAGGTAGCCGGCATGGGCGACGCTGGAAAAGGCCATCAGGCGCTTGAAATCCCGTTGGGCAATGGCCGCCAGGTTGCCCACGGTCATGGAGATCACGGCCATGGCGATCAGCCCTCTGGCCAGCAGGTCGCTGTTGCCCTGGGCCATGGCGATCATGCGCAGCAAAATGGCCACGGCAGCGACCTTGGACACCGCGGCAATAAAGGCCGCCACCTGGTTGGGTGCGCCTTGGTAGGCTTCCGGTGCCCAGAAATGGAAGGGAAAGACGGCCAGCTTGAAGAAGAACCCGGCCAGGGTCA
Source organism: Desulfosarcina sp. (assembly GCF_033791525.1). Classification (GTDB taxonomy): domain Bacteria; phylum Desulfobacterota; class Desulfobacteria; order Desulfobacterales; family Desulfosarcinaceae; genus Desulfosarcina. The sequence continues at coordinate 21,544 of NZ_JASJGN010000291.1, read as the reverse complement.
AAAGCAGTCCGGTTACGACTACGGGTTGGCCCATCATCGCGGGCAGCCGCTGGACCAGTATATCGATGTGCACCGCACCGGTAACCCCGTAGATCAGGGCCAGGCCAAACAGCATAATGGCCGATGCGCTGGCTCCCACCAGAAAATAGCGCAGTCCCGAAATCATCCCCCAGCGATGCTCCCGACGCATGAAAACCAGGATGTAGAGTGAATAGCTGGACAGTTCCAGGGCCAGAACGATCGCCAGCAGGTGGACCGCAGAGGCCAGCATCATCATGGACAGCGTGCAGACGGCCAGCAGAAAATAAGCCTCGCCATGGTGCGAGGGGGCCACCCCCTGAAAGTCGTCGCACAGGACGACGACCAGGAAAAAACCGATAGCGAGCAGGGCCTTGAAGACCTGGGAGAAAAGATCCACCCGGTAGACGTGGTTGAACAGGTCGCCGCTCATCGTCGCACAGGCAATGGCGGCCGCCACGGTGAAAGCCGCCATGGTCACGGCAAGCTGGTAATCCCTGCGCGGGTCCGGCTTCAGGCAGGCAATTATTAAAAACAGCGCCGCCGCCAGCAGCAGGATCAATTCGGGAGTGAGCAGTATCCAGTTCATCGCAATCCAATCAAATGCATCGTGGCCGTATGGATCATATCAAACAGCAGGCCCGGAAAGAGACCGAACAGCACGATCACCGACACCAAAATGACGCGGGGCACGGCCAGCGCGGCCGTGATGTCCTTCAGGTCGGCAAATTTCTCCAGCGGCGGACCATAGCAGGTTTTCTGGACCACACGCAGCATGAAGAGGGCGCTTACCGCCAGCGCCCCGATGGCCAACGCGCCGGCTACCGGGTATACCCGCACACAGGACATGAACACCACTAGTTCACCCCAGAAGCTGGCCAGGCAGGGAACGCCGATTCCGGTCAGCGCGGCAATAATGAAAAAGCTGGTCGCCCGTGGCATGATGCGGCTCAGCCCGCCCAGTTCGGCGATGGCTTTGGTGTGGGTCCTGTCGTAGATATAGCCGACCGACGAGAAGAAGAGCGCCGTCATGATGCCATGGGCGAACATCTGGAACACCGCCCCGTTGATGCCGTCGACCGTCATGGTGGACAGCCCCAGCCCGACGATGCCCATGTGTGCCACGCTGGAATAGCCGATCACGTATTTGAGGTCGGTCTGATTCAAACCGACGAAGGTGCCGTAGACAATGCCGCATGTGGCCAACACGGCCATGAGCGGCGCCCAGTACTGCCATCCTTCCGGGCACAGGAACATGCCCACCCGCAGGATGCCGAAGGCGCCGATCTTCATCAACACGCCGGCGTGGATCATGGACACCGCCGTGGGTGCCGCCACATGCCCCACCGGCGACCAGGTGTGAAAGGGAAAGACGCCGGCCAGGATGCCGAAGCCGATGTAGAGCAGGAAAAATGCGATGCGCTGCTGTGCCGGGGTAAACCGGTCGCCCTCCATCAGGGCCAGCAGGTCGAAGGTCATGGCGCCCGAGTGAACCACCAGGTAGACGATGGCCGGCAGAATCAGCGCGCTGCCAGCCAATAGATAGAGGGTCAGCTTCATGGCCCCGTATTCTTTGCGGGTGCTTCCCCAGATGGCGATGAGTAGATACATGGGAAACAGGGAGACATCGAACCAGACGAAAATGAAAAACAGGTCCAGGCTCATGAACAGGCCGAAGACACCGGTCACGAGCAGGAAAATGAGGGCGAAGAACTCCTTGACCCGCAGTTCCATCTCCCAACAGGTTAGCACGGCGGTAAAAAAGACGATACCGGTCAACAGCAGCATGGGCAGGGCGAAGCCGTCCACCCCGTTGTAATAGGCGATGCCCAGCGCGGGAATCCAGGCTACCCGCTCAACGAACTGAAAACCGCCCGACTGCTGGTCATAGGCGATGAACAGATAGATCGAGATCACCAGGGTGAGGCCGCTGAACACGGCGCCGACGATTTTAATGGCCCGCGCATGCCTTGCGGGAATGGCTAAAATCGCCAGCAGGCCTGCAACACAGCAGAGCAGCAGCGCAGTCAAAAATGGGAAATTAGCCAGCTGGTATGCCATGATCAACCGCCCCATCCAATGAAAAGAATCAAACTGATCACTGCCGCGACCATGATCATCAGCCGGTATTGGATCATGCCGCTGTGCACCCAGTCGATTACCCGCCCCAGCCCGATGGTCGATCGGCCCAGCCCGTCCAGGGCGCCGTCAATCACACGCCGGTCGTTGGCGGTAAACAGTCGCGATATGCCCCGGTAAACCAACGTGTCCAATAGATAGCGGTAGAGCCGATCCAGGTACCAGCGTTGCCCGAACAGGTCGGCCAGCAACGGGATGCGTTCCACCCAGCCGATTTGCCGGGCTTTTTTGCGACCGAATTCGAGCCAGGCCTGGCCGATGGCCACCGCGGCCAGCATGCATGCGGCCACCGGCAGCCAGCTGTGGTGGGCCGGCATTGCAGCGTTGACCCCTGTGCCGGCACGTGCAAGAAAATCGTGCAGCGGCGTCTGGAAAAAACCCAGGACGACGGTGACACCTGCCAGGCACCACAGTACCGCGGCCATGGATCGTTCGCCCCCGGCGCTGTGATGGCCGTCGTGGCTTTTGGTTGACGGGGCGTCGTCCGCATCACGGGGAAACAATATAATGAAAATCAGGCGAAACGAGTAATAGGTGGTCAGAAACGCGCCCACCGCCGCGGCCAGAAAGGCGACGGGGTGCCCGCTGTCCAGCAGGTGGCTCAGAATGAGCTCCTTGCTGAAAAATCCGGAAAGCGGTGGCAGGCCGGAAAGCGCCCCCGCTCCAACGATCGTGCAGACCAGCGCCGACTTGAGCCGGCGCCCGCCCTGCCGGCCGATCTCGAACATATCGTTGGTACCGCAGTGATGAATGAACACACCGGCGCATAAAAACAACAGCGCCTTGAATCCGGCATGGGTAATCAGGTGAAACGTGCCTGCAAACAGGCTGCCGGCGCCCAGTCCCATGAGCATGAAACCCAGTTGGCTGATGGTGGAATAGGCCCAGACCTGTTTGATGTCCCGGGCGACCATGGCCATGGTGGACGCCAGCAGCATGCTGATCGTGCCGATGGCCAGGCACACCGCCATGGCTGTCGGCGAGAGTGAGAAAAAGCCGAACAGCCGCGAAAACAGGTAGACGCCGGCGGCCACCATGGTGGCCGAATGCAGCAGGGCGCTCACCGGTGTGGGGCCCTCCATGGCGTCGGGCAGCCAGGTGAGCAGCGGAAACTGGGCGCTCTTGCCGACGATGCCGCCGAAGATCAAAAGGGCGGTCAGCGTGATCATGCCTGGCGACAGCTTCGCCCCCACCGCTGCAGGGTCGGTCAGCACCGGAATATCCAGGGTGCCCAGTTGCAGCCAGAGCAGCACCAGCCCCAGCAGAAAGGCCACATCGCCGGTTCGCGTCATCACAAATGCTTTTTTCCCGGCTTCGCTGGCGCTGAACTTGTCGAACCAGAACCCGATGAGCAGGTAGGAAGCCAGCCCCACCAGCTCCCAGAAAATGTAAATTTGCAGCAGCGAGCTGGAGACGGTAAGGGTCAGCATGGCCCAGGCGAAGAGGGACATGCAGCCGTAATAGCGACCGAATCCCGGATCCCCGGCCATGTACCCCAGCGAGTAGATCTGTACCAGAAAGCTGATTGCGGCCACCACGGCGAGCATCAGCAGGCTCAGCGGATCCAGCAGGATGCCGATGGGAATTGTCATCTGCCCGGAAACCATCCAGACCGCCTGGAAAACCAGCGGTGCCTGAATCTGCCAGTGCTGCACCAGCAGGTAGACGGCCGCCAGCAGGGACAGGCCGGCGGCCGCGATGGAGATGGCTGCCGAGAGCCGGTGGCGGGACCGGGTGGCCAGCATGATCACACCGAAGGCCAGCAGGGGCAGCAGCAGGGCGGCGGCGGTGACGATCAGGCTGATGGGAAGCGGGGTTGCCGGTACCATGGCTATCGTTGTCCTCCTTTTTCCCACAACGCTGCATTCATGTCCGGATCGACCGAATCCGTACGTCGGTAAACCACGAGGATGGCGGCCAGACCGATGGACACCTCGGTGGCGGCAACCGCCAGGATAAAAATGACGATGGCCTGACCTTCCATCTGCTGCCAGTGCAGGGATGCGCCCACAAAGCCCACCGCGGCGGCATTGAGCATGATTTCGATTCCCAGCAGCATCATGATCAGGTTTCGTCGGGCCAGGGTGCAGAACATCCCCAGGCTGAACAGGAGCCCCGAGAGCAGCAGAATGTGGTTCAGCGGAACGATCACGGCGCCTCCTTTCGGGTGTCTGCCGACGGTCCGCGAACCCTGCGGCCCAGGATATAGGCACCGACCAGGGCCACCAGTAGCAGCATGGAGGCGATTTCCACGGCCAGCCAGTGGGTTTGAAACAGGTAAACGCCAAAGGCCATCGGCGATGCCTGGGCCGCCGGCATGGGGGCCCATCCCGACGAGTTCCGGCCGATCATTACCGAACTGACCACCAGAAAACCCGCGCTGATCAAGATGGCCGGCAGCAGCTGTCCGACGGGAAAGAACATGCCCGGCAGCTTTTTCAGCCGGATCATCATGATCAAAAACAGAAACAGCACCATGATCGCACCGGCGTAGATGATGATTTCCAGCGCCGCCAGAAAGGGCGCGCCCAGCAGGTAAAAGAGCATGGCCGTGCCGAAAAACGACAGCACCAGATACAGCACCGCATGGACCAGGTTGCGCCGGGTAACGGCCATGGCCGTGGCGGCGACGATCAGCAGGGCGATGGCGTAAAATAAAAGGGTCAGGATGGACATGGTTGAATGCCCTGTTTGACAAGTTGGGTTACATTTGACTGGTTAGCATATCGACCGGACACTAGTCCAGATCCAGCTTCACTTTGCACCGATTGCATTTTACCACGCCCCGGAAAACGGTGTTGCCGCATTCAGGGCAGACATAGCGGGCCTCCTCATTTTGAACCCACTTTTCAGTACCGACTTTTCGTCTATAGGGAACCGCCCGCAAAATGACCTTCTTTCCAACTGTCATCGGAAAATTTTCAATGTGCCGACAGGGGAACGCGTCGCACTGATGACACCCGGCATATCCTTTTTTTTGGGTGCAGTCCCTGATTTCACACTGCCTGCAATGCATGAACCGGTCGTCGGACAGGCACCCCCCGCATCGAATATCTTCGGCTGAAAGGTTGTCTCCGTTCGGAAGCCTGCCCTTGCCATCAACGCCTCCCCTGTAAAGCCCCGCCAGTCGCTCCTGAAATTTTTGATTCTTATCACGATGGGCGATATGAATGGCACATACACCGCAGTAAAGCCCACACGGTGAAAGAAAATCCGGATTGATTGTCATCGGCCTATCTCCCTGGAAGAAGATTCAATTTTTTCGGAGTCGTCAATTATGTTGTCAGGGCAAGTTGCTCTTGACATTGACCGGCGGCGCCTCACTGGCATGCTCGCCTTTGCCGCGTTTTTCGGTGGTCACGCCGGCATGTTCGTAATAATTGTAGGAGGGGTCCTTGCCGCAGCCGTCCACCAGCAGATCCTTTTTTTCAAACACCATTGTTAGGATGTCGCGCTGGACGTTCTCGAAATCCGGCGTGAGTTGGATGGCTGAGGTCGGGCAGGCCTCTTCGCACAGGCCGCAGTAGATGCAGCGGCCGAAATTGATGCGGAACCAGCGAGCGTAGCGCCGCCCGTCGGGCTGTTCGGCACTCTGCATGCTGATGCAGCTCACCGGGCAGACAGCCGAGCAGAGGTAGCAGGCCACACAGCGCTCGCGACCGTCGGGGTCACGGGTCAGTACGATGCGCGCCCGCGAGCGTTCGGGCAGTTCCCGTTTGAATTCCGGGTAGGACTCGGTGATCGGTTTGCGCGCAAGGTGTTTGGCCGTGGTGGCGAACCCCTCCACCAGGGCTTTGAGGGCCGACAACCCCGAACTTTCAGCAGGTTTCAAGGGTTTTTCGTCAGTTATTTTTTTATCTTCGCTCATATCACCTTTTTCGGTGTCGATTCAGAAATGGTAGATTGTGGTTCGGATCAAGGCCGCAGGGTTTTTGCAACCGCAGGCGTAGCAGCGCTACGTTGAGGATTACAAAAACACGAGAACGCAGAGCCGGGCCGCAAGATGCCATTTATTGCCCGGCACTACCCGGCAAATTGAATAAATGCCCCCGTCACCACAATATTGATCAACGATGCCGGAATCAGCACTTTCCAGCCCAGGGCCATGAGCTGATCGTAGCGCAGCCGCGGCAGCGTGCCGCGGATCCAGATCATGATCACGGCCACGATCAAAATCTTCAACATCAACCAGACCACCGGCGGCAGCAGCGGCCCGTGCCAGCCGCCCAGGAAAAAGACCGCCGTCAGCGCCCCCAGCACCTGAATGTGGACATATTCTCCCAGAAAAAACAGGCCGAAGCGCATCCCGCTGTACTCGGTGTGAAATCCGGCCCCCAATTCGTTTTCCGCTTCGGGCAGGTCGAAGGGAATGCGCTTGCTCTCGGCCATTGCACTGATCACGAAAATGGCGAACGAGACTGGTTGGAGCACAATGAAGGGAAGGCCGGCTTGGGCATCCACGATGGCCGTGAGGCTCAACGACCCGGCCAGCATCACCACCGGCACCAGCGAGAGTCCAAGGGCCAGCTCATAGCTGATCATCTGCGCCGCACCGCGGATGCCCCCCAGCAGGGCGAACTTAGAGTTGGAGGCCCAGCCGCCTAAAGCCACGCCGTAGACCCCCAGCGACGACAGGGCAAACACGAAAAGCAGCCCGACATTTAAGTCCGTGATCACCATGGGAACGGAGTGGCCAAACACCTGCATGTCCGGCCCCAGGGGCACCACGGCAAACATCAGCAACGCCGTAACGGCGACCACAGCCGGTGCCAGGCGGAAGATGAACCCGTCTGCCGCCGAGGGCACGATGTCTTCCTTGGTGAGCAGCTTGATGGCATCGGCGATGGGCTGGAGCAGACCGAAAATGCCGGCCCGGTTGGGTCCGAGGCGGATCTGCAGCCGGGCCAGCAGCTTGCGCTCCAGCCACACCAGGTAGCTGGCCGCCAGAAGCAGCCCTCCCAACATGACGGCGATCTTGATTAACAGTATGATGAGGCCGAGCAAATAGTCCATACGATATCCGTTATCCAAACACGATTCGATTGCCTTGTGTCAGGCTTTACGACAGCCTTAAACAAATGCCCCTCACCCTGTCCCTCTCCCCAAAGGGGCGAGGGGACGCATATCACATCTTTGGTTCAGCTAAGGAACAGGGTCTCCATACACATCAAATTTTCCCCTCAAGGGGAGAGGATGATTGTTTTGCTATGCGCTTTCAGCCTTCAGCTGCGAGCGTTCCAATATCACACGCGTTTCACCGAAAATTTGCCATTCCAGTAGATGGTGCCTGGGAATCACCATCACACCTGGCGCCATGCGCGCATCGGCCTGCACGGGTACCTTCAGCCGATTTGCGTTCATCGTTACCGTGACGGGCCTGCCTTCTTCCAGACCTAGCCTGGAGATGGTGTCCGGATGTAGGCGCGCCGCGGGTGCTTCTTCCACCTTGTTCAGTGCCGGTGCCATGGCCGACAGCGTTTCGGTGCCGAAGGTCCAGTCGACCAGCAGCAGGATGATGGCATCGGCGGGAGCATCCTCATCCGCCGGCAGGGTCGGCACCCCGGACTCGACGCGGGCAGGGGATATTGCATGCAGGTCGATGCGCTGTCCCGCTGCTTCGGCCGGTGCAGGATTCACGGCGGGATGAAAATCGACCAGGGCGGTTTTCAACAGCTGCATTTGATTTTCGACGGATTCCTCTGATAGGGCCGCTACGGCCTGCCAGGCGGCGATCGGTTCACTGCCGGGGATGCGCGTGTCGAACACGCGCGGTGGATGATCCAGAGTGCCGGTGACCTCGATGGGCTCGCCGCCGGCCATCACGGCCGATGACGCTTGCAATCTCCCCTCCTGATTGATCCAATGGCCGCCGGATTCGTAGAGCGGCTGCGTCGGTATGAAATGATCCGCCGTATGGTTCAGCGGGGAGTCCACAAAATCGAGTAACACCAGGTGATCCAGCCGTTTCAATGCGGCCTGCAGGCGTTTCCGGTCCGGGAAATCACGCCATAGATCCTGCTCAACCGCCACCAGCAAACGAACGCTGCCGTCTTCGATTCTGTCGACAACCGCTTCGGTAGAAACCGATGCGTCATGGGTCAGGGCGGCGGCGAATGTGTTGGCACTATTCAGAGTAAAAAACAGCCCGGCCACCTTATGGGTCCGGCACAGTGCCTGGGCCAGATCGGCAGCCAGATCGATTTCCCGCGGCGTCAGAATGTCGGTGCCGCAGATGACCACCGGTCGTGGGCTGGCATTGAGGCGCCGGGCCAGGGTTCTTACATCGAATGCTGTCGATATCGCCGGCGCTGACGCCCCGCCGCCTCCAATCTCCTGAATCAATGCCTGCACGATGGCGCCTACGGACGAGGGATGAACGGCCCAGTGATCGAAATCGAAAGGCAGCCGCACCCCCCGCGGATCGATCACGGTCACATGGCCCCCGTGCCGCTGCACCTGGCGCAGTGAAAGGGCCAGCATGGGGGCTTCGTTGAGCGGATCCGCACCGATGACCAGCACGTCATGGGCCTTGGTGTCGGCAGCCAGGGAGACGGCCAGTTCCGGCCTGAGACGGTCGACGGCGGTTTTCTGGTTCAAGGCTTGCCGGGCGGTGCCCGCTACTGCCAGACCGGTCCATCCATGCCGACCGCAGGCCTGTTTGGCCACGGCCAGGGTTTCCAGGCTGCTGCGTGGCGAAGCCACGACCGCCACACTGACGGGGCCATATCGCTCCACCGTCTGTTCGATGGCTTCCCGTGCACCGGCAAGGATATCGGCGGTTGCCCCAATGGTTCCGGCGGCCATGGCCTGCCGAGGTCGGTTGACGGCGCTGGCGTAGGCGTATCCGTAGCGGCCTCGATCGCAGATAAAATGACCGTTGACCTTACCATTGAACCGGGCCTCGTGGCGCATGACCTGACGGTAGCGGGCCGAAGCCGTCAGGTTGCAGCCTAAGGAACAGTGAATGCACAGAGAGGGTTGACGTTGATAGTCCCAGCGCCGCCCGACGTAGCGTGAGGGCCTGTCGGTATAAACGCCTGTTGGGCAGATGTCGATCAGGTTGCCGGCAAAGGGGCTCTCCAATACCCCTGGGGCGCTGCGGCCGAAGTAGACCCTGCTGCCGATGCCCATCACGCCCAAATCCCTGTATCCCGTGAATTCCTGGTAGTACCGCGAGCAGCGATAGCACTGGATGCAGCGGTTCATTTCATGCTGGACCAGCGGTCCGAGGTCCTGGTTGTTGTGGGTGCGTTTGAGGCCTCGGTAGCGGCGAAGGCCATGGCCGCCGGCGACGGTCAGGTCCTGCAGCAGGCAGTGTCCGCCTTCGTCACACACCGGACAGTCGTGGGGGTGGTGGAGCATGAGCCATTCGATGACGTGCCGCCTGAAATCCACGGCTTCGGCATCGGTGGTGGAAACCACCATGCCGTCCTGGGCGTCGATCATGCAGCTCATCTGAACGCCTTTGACCGGCCCCTCCGTAAAGGCCACGGCGCAGACCCGGCAGGCCCCCACCGATCCTAAGGCCGGGTGATAGCAAAAACGCGGGATCATGATGCCCAGCCGTTCGGCCGCCTCGATCACCTTGGTGCCGGCGGGGACATCAATCTCCCGATTGTCGATGATAAGCTTGGGCATAATATTCAACCTGGCGGCTTCATAAAAAGCCCGATATCTGCGTTACGCTTCATCCCTCGTCACTGCAGCGTACGATCAGTACGCCTCATTCCTCGGGACTCGCAAGCCTTGATCTCGGCCTTTTTACAAAACCTTCTAAACGGTTGTTTGGCGTTCGATGTTCTCTCATGACTCGACCAAAAAGGTCGTCGATTCATTCGGATGTTGTCAAAACTATTTTCCTACATTTGCAGTGGAAAGGCCAGCTTGTGGTTCAGGGCAAGGCCGCAGCATTTTTACAACCGCAGGCGTAGCAGGGCTACGTCGAGGATTGTGAAAATGGGAGAACGCCGCCCTGGGCCGCAAGATGCCCTTTGCTTCATTTCTTGAACGGGCATCCCTTACCCTCTATATGCGCCATCACCTCGTCCTCAAAGTATACCAGCAGGCTTTCGATGGAAGCCACCCCGCCCGGAGCAAAGGCACAATATGATTTCCACAGGTGTCGGCACATGGTCTTCATCATGGGAATGAAATCCGCCCCCCCCTGCCCGTTTTCGATTCGCCACAACAGGTCCCGCAGGTAGGGAAATCCCTCCCGACAGGGGGTGCACCAGCCGCAGGACTCCCGGGCGAAAAACTCGGTCAGGTTCAAGGTTGCGGCCACCATGCAGTTGTGGTGGTCGAACACCATGACGGCCCCGGTTCCCAAGCGGTTGCCTACCTTTTTCAGGGACTCGAAATCCATCGCGATATGGTAGTGGTCCGGGGTCAAGTATCCGGTGGAGGCCCCGCCCGGCAGGCAGGCTTTGAACGTGGCCCCGTCCTTCATGCCACCGCAGCAAGTCTCGATGATTTCCGAGAGTTTGATGCCCAGGGGCAATTCGTAGCAACCGGGTTTGTTCACTTTGCCCGATATGCAGAAGAGTTTGGTGCCGGCGGCCTCCGGCGACAAGGCCAGATCCTTGAACCACTGCGCCCCGTTTCTAACGATATGGGGAATGCAGGCCAGGGTCTCCACGTTGTTCACCAGGGTGGGCTTGCCCCACAGCCCTTTGTCTGTGGCATAGGGCGGCGGTTGCTTGGGGTTGGGCCGGATGCCCTGCAGGGCGTTGATCTGGGCGGTCACCTCACCGCAGATGTAGCGGCCGCCGCTGCGGTGGACGACAATCTCGAAGTCGTAATCGCTATCGAGGATACGCTCCCCCAGCCATCCCTCCCGACGAGCGATGTCGATTTCTCGCTCCAGGATTCTGGCCGCGCTTTCATATTCAGGCCGGATAAAGATGATGCCGTGGGATGCCTTGATCGAATAGGCCGCAAGAGTCATTCCCTCGATGAGCATGTGCGGCTCGGCATGTAGAAACACGCGATCCTTAAACGTGCCCGGCTCCATCTCATCGGCGTTGCACACCATATAGCGCGGAAATGGGGCGTCTTCGGCCACGGTCTGCACTTTGATGCCGGCCGGGAACCCGGCGCCGCCGCGTCCCAGCAAGAGGGCATCTGACAGGCGGGTTTTGACTTCCTGCCGGTCCATTTCGGTCAAGACCTGTCGCAGGGCCTCATATCCACCTGCCTCCCGGTACTCCGCCAGGGTCGTGATGCGGTCCGGTTTGCGGTGTTTGAGCAGCACCTGTGGATAGGTTGCGGTCAAGAATGATTCTCCCGAAGTGTGTCGATCAGCCGATCGAGGGATTCGATGGTCAGCGGGCCATGCACCTTGCGGTCGATCAAAATGGCCGGGGCCCGGTCGCAGTAGCCGATGCAGCATACCGGCAACAGGGTGAACAGCCCGTCGGCCGTGGTTTCACCCATGCGGATACCCAACTGGCCGCACAGGTGCGCCACCAGGTTCTCACCGTTTTCCATCCAGCAGATCAGGCTGTCGCACACGTGAATGACGTGCTTTCCCACCGGCTCGCGGTAGATGAACGTATAGAAGGTGGCCAGTTCATCCAGTTCCAGCGGCGACATGCCCAGCAGGTCGGCCGCCTGCGTCAGCGCCTCGTCGGAAAAGTAGCCGAAATGGTCCTGCAGGGCATTGATTACGTCGATGGCCATCTCTCGCGGATGGGCCACCCGGCCGATTTGTGCGGTGAGTTCGCTTTTTAATTTTTCCGGAAGCATATACGCGATAAACCCTTAAAAAAACCAATTTCAGACGGTGCCGTAAAACGTTCGAGATCAAGGCTTGCGAATTCCGAAGAGCGAGGCGTACTTACGGTACGCCGCAGCGATGAGGCGTTCGCGTAACGCCGATATCGAACGTTTTACGGCACTGTCCTTTTAACGGTCGATATCTGGTAGTATGTAGTCCACCGACCCGATAATGGTGATCAGATCGGAGAGCGACCAACCTTTGGCCATCAGCGGCAGGGCCTGCACATTGGCGAAACCCGGCGCCCGGATGCGCATACGGTAGGCATAGCCGAGCCCGTCGCTGACCACAAAATAACCCTGTTCGCCGCGGGGGATCTCGCAGGCGACATAGGCCTGGCCCCTGGGAATTTTGGGCCCCCGGGTCACATTGATAAAATGGTGGATCAGGGTTTCGATATCCGTGAGCATATCCTTGCGCGATGGGACTACATAGCGGTAGTCGTCGGTGACGGTGCGTCCCGGCGGCATCTGTTCGGCAGCCTGGCGGATGATGCGCAGGCTCTGGCGCATCTCTTCGATGCGCACCAGGTAGCGGGCAAAGCAATCGCCGCCCTCGGCCGTGGGAATGTCGAAATCGAACTGGTCGTAGCCGCTGTAGGGGAATGCCTTTCGCAGGTCCCAGGCCAGGCCGCAGGCACGCAGGTTGGGGCCGCTGACCCCCCAGGTCACGGCGTCTTCCAGGCTGATGGCGCCCACGCCCAGGGTCCGTGCCCGAAAAATGGGATTGTGCGTGATCAGGGCTTCGTATTCATCCATGCGCCGGTCGAAGATGCTTGTAAAGGCGTCCACGGCGGCTTTCCAGCCCTCGGGCAGATCGGCGGCCACACCGCCGATGCGGAACCAGGAGGGGTGCAGCCGGCCGCCGGTGATCAGCTCGACGATGTCCAGGATCATTTCACGTTCCCGGAAGGTATAAAACGTCGGGGTCATGGCGCCTACGTCATGGGCATATGTGCCCAGCCAGACCAGATGGTTGCTCAGGCGAAACAGCTCGCTGAGCAGCACGCGGATGCACTGGGCACGAGAGGGTACGTCGATGCCGGTCAGCTTCTCCACGGCCATCACATAGGGCAGGTTGTTGGCCGCCCCGGCCAGATAGTCCACCCGGTCGGTGTAGGGGATGAACTGGTGCCAGGTCTGCCGCTCCCCGATCTTTTCCACCGACCGATGGTGGTAGCCGATCTCGATATCCATGTCGGTGATGGTTTCCCCGTCCAGGCCAAGTATGTAGCGGATCAATCCGTGGGTGCTCACATGGTGGGGGCCCACGTTAACGATAAGGTCCTGCCGCCCCTCGCGGCCTTTGAAAAAGAGGCCGCCGTCGCGTGGCTGCAGCCGGCGGGCATCGCTTTGCGTGTAAGGATCCATTTCTGTGGACCGGCCGGGGTGGGACTTGCGCAGCGGGTGGCCCTGCCAGTGGTCCGGCATCAGGATCCGTCTCAGGTCGGGGTGCCCGTCAAAGCCGATACCGAACATGTCGTAGACTTCGCGCTCGTACCAGGCGGCGGACGGCCAGATACCGGTGACGCTGGGGACGGAGGGGGATTCGCCGGCCAGGTTCACGGTCAAGCGCAGCCGGGTGGGCGGGTCAAAGGCCAGCAGATGGTAAACCACGGTATAATCGTGCCCCGGTTCGCGGTTGCGACGGGCCGATTCGTCGATGGCGGTCAGGTCATCCAGCCTCCGGAATCGCGGTACCGCATCATTCTTCAAATAGGCCAGCACCTCCCGGATGGCTGTGGGGCTGACCGCAAAGGTGGCCATGTCACTGGTGGGCGATACGGCGCGAACGGCGTCGCCAAAGCGCTGGCGCAGTCTTTCGGCAAGCTGCCGGTCCGTTTCGGTGGTAGGTTGCTCGGCCGGCGGCGGGGTCCACATCCCGTCGCTACGGTTGCCGGTAAAATCCGGCGGGATCACCGAGGTGCCCCGAATGGCAGTGCCGGTCATTCCCGGGCCGCGCGGATCGCGGCTTTTGGTAACGCCGTCCACCAGCACCGGCTGCTGCGTGCCCTGCGTGCCGCCGGCAAGATGAAAGATCGGGCGGGCCGGTTTTTCCTGGACGATCTTCTCCTGCAGCTTGACCAGCCCGGCCAACACCGCCTCGGGCCGCGGTGGGCACCCGGGGATGTAAAGGTCCACCGGCAGGATTTGATTGACGCCCTGGACCACGCTGTAGGCGTCATACATACCGCCGGTGTTGGAGCACGATCCCATGGAGATCACCCACTTGGGTTCGGCCATCTGCTCATAGAGCCGCAGGACTACCGGGGCGATTTTTTTAAAAATGGTTCCGGACGTAATCAGCAGGTCGGCCTGACGGGGCGAGGGCCGCAGGACTTCGGCGCCGAAACGGGCCATGTCATAGCGGGCGGTGAAGACGGTGGCCTCTTCCACGAAGCAGCAGGAGAGGCCGAAAAACATGGGCCACAGGCTGTACTTGCGGGCCCAGTTGACCACCACGTCCACACTGGCCAGGGCGATATCGGAATTCAATCGCGATGCGGACCCCACTCGAGGCCTCCTTTCACCCAGATGTAGACCAGACCGGCAATCAGTACGGCAATAAAAAATTCGATCTGGAACCAGCCTGCCCAGCCCAGCGAACGGCTGGCCACCGCCCAGGAGAAGATGTAGGCCCCCTCCACGTCGAAAATCAAAAAGAAGATGGCCACCATGAAAAAAGGCACCGGATAGCGCAGTCTCGCCTGACCGGTGGGGATGATGCCGCTTTCGTAAACGCGCAGTTTTTCATCGTTGGGTAACCGTTGTCCCAGCCAGCGGGAGAGAAAGAGAAGGGCAATCGTAAGCGCGATGACGACGACGGCATACAGAGTCAGGGTGAACATACCAGGCTGCCATGGTGATAAGAGGGCGTTGGCGTCGATCGGCTGCACGTTTCACCTTTTCTCTTCAAGGGTTGGACGAACGGGGACCATCAAATTGTGGAGAGCCAACAACTAAGAATTATTTAGGCGCTTTTGAAAGCGAATAATAAGTCGGCCGCCCGGGAATTGTCAAGGAAGACCCTGCGCATTGTTTTTTTTTAATCCTGTAGTAGCTTACCCTTGTTTGCCCATTTGTCCCGTGTCGATCGGTGGGTTCAACAGCCCATGGGTCTGGACGGCCTGCATCGATCAAAACCATCCTGGAGCACCGCATGGTTGCATCGCCCATCAATCAGCCGGAAGATCTTCACCTTTTAAAGGAGAAGTGCAGGAATCTGGAAAGCCAGTGTGCCGTCTACATCCGTTCCCTGGAGGCGGCCAACCACAACCTGGCATCTGAAATCACCAGACGCAAAAAGGCGGAAGAGGCGATCCAGAACGCACACGATGAGCTGGAAAAACTGGTTGCCGAGCGAACCAAAGAGATCCGGCTGTTGAAGGATCGGCTGCAGGCTGAAAATGTTTTTCTCAAACAGGAACTTGCCGCGTCCCACGCATACGGCACCATCATCGGCGACAGTCATCCGATAAAAACCGTCATCTCGCAGATTGAACTGGTGGCTCCCACCGATGCCAATGTTTTGATTCACGGTGAGTCCGGTACCGGCAAGGAGCTGGTCGCCCGTGAAATTCACAAGCACAGCAGCCGAAAAGAAAAGCCCCTGATCAAGGTGAACTGTGCGACCATTCCCAAAGAGCTCTATGAGAGCGAATTTTTCGGCCACGTCAAAGGATCCTTCACCGGTGCGGTAAAAGATCGGATCGGTCGGTTCGAGGCTGCCGACGGCGGGACCATTTTTCTGGACGAGGTGGGTGAAATCCCTTTTGATCTGCAAAGCAAGCTGCTGCGCATTCTACAGGAAGGTGAATACGAGCGCCTCGGAGAGGACAAAACCAGGAAGGTGGATGTCAGGATTATCGCCGCAACCAATAAAGACCTTCAAACGGAGGTCACGGCCAAACGATTCCGAGACGATTTGTTCTATCGGCTGAATGTTTTTCCCATTCAGATCGCCCCCCTGAAAGATCGTAAAACCGATATTCAACCATTGGCCACCCACTTTGCCAAGAAGCTTTCCAGAGAGCTGAATGTTCCATGCCCCCGTTTGACCAAAGCCAACCTGATCGATCTGCAATCCTACCATTGGCCAGGCAATGTCAGGGAGCTTGAAAATGCCATTGAGCGGGCGATGATTCTTGCCCGATCTAATGATCTGAATTTCAGTCTTATCAAAGCGGGAGTTCAATTCAGTGAGAGCCTGCCGGCGGTCAGCATGCCGGATGGCGATTTGCACGGACAGGTGATGACTGACGCGGAATTAAAACAATTCGAGCGTCAAAACACGATTAGCGCATTGATCCACTGCCAATGGAAAATATACGGAAAAGCGGGCGCCGCACAATTGTTGGCGATCAAACCGACGACGCTGATCGAGCGAATGAAGCGAATGCATATCCACAAACCACCCAAGTAGCCTTGCAGAAGCACTGCACCCTCTCCGGCTAAGGCACACCAACCTTTTCGCATCAAAATTTTGATATTCATTCTCAAATAGTTGATTTTCTCAAATTATTGATCTTTCGTGAAGTGCCGGATTTCACGCCCTACATCGTTAATTCATTGGTTTGTCAACGCTTTGGATAGTTGGCCTGATTCTTGTTGAAATTATTGGCTGCGGTTGACGCATTGTTCAGCTTTCGTTTCTTTTCGCTAACCAACCGCATGAGACCGCGAAGAGGTGTGATATGAAATTCAACAACCTGGAAATCAATATCCTCTATTTCATGTGCAATCCGCTCAATGGGCAATTTCAGGACGGAACGATCCGCCAAGACGGTATTTTCGAAGAATTCTCCGACATTCCAACGCGCAGCATCACCTCTGCGATCGATTCTATGGAAACTGACGGGTTGATCACGATCGATCGGTCGCGAATATCGATTACGGAAAGTGGAATCAAACGGCTTCAGTCCTCTATTGTCTGTCATATAAACAAATTCGACAGTTGCGGGTGTGGCCGCGCCATCGGGCGGCAGCGACCGGGACAATATACTGGGCTCAATCCCTAAGAAGAAAAAACCGATGGCACGGTTAAGAAGGATGGAACCCGCTCAACGGTAGTGGCTTCCGACACAGACGTTCAGTTTTATACCATGAGCGACGGCGGCCAAAACGCTACAGATCCCTGTTGTGAAACCTAAGTGATTAACCGATGATCCATCCTCTTGGCTGCGTCATGAGTTCGGATGGGCCGCTTGCCCGGCAGGTTCAGCGATCTGACCGTTTTTTCCGGGTGGCGCGTTTCACCGGATCGGTGAAAGAGCAGGGCACGATGGCGGCGCACTTGCCGCAGACATCGGCCAGTCCGTGGCGCTCGTGCAGGCGGGCATTTTCCAAAAGCCGATCGTAGCAGGCGTGACGGCCAAACAGATCCGCTTCGAGGGCCTTGGCCGGGCAGCGCTTTTCGCATTTACGGCAGGAACCGTCGAACTTGAACAGGCAGCGCTCCCGTTCGGTTCGTGGCGTGGGCTCAATGGCCGCATCGGTGACCACGCTTCCCAGTCGTCCGCAGCATCCCTTTTCCGTAATGAGCATGTGGTGGTGCCCGAAACTGCCGATGCCGGCAATATAGGCCACATGCTTGTGCGACCAGTCACTCATCAGCTGTTCTTCGTCAAAATTGTGCGTGGCCGGCAGGCGGGTGCCCCGGAATCCCCCATGCTCCAGAAGCCGGTTGACCCGTTCATTGATTCCGGCGATCAGGCGGTTGGTCTCGATATAGGCGACGGCCCAGGACTCGGAACTGAACGAGCCCCGATGATTGGATCGGGGGATCGCCGGATCGAAGGGAAGAAAATAGGCGATCACCGTACATGCGCCGGGTAAAAGATCCCCGGGCAATCGATGGGACGGGCGGACGACTGTTTTCAGCTCGCCGAATAGCGGATCCCCGGCGTCGGCAAACCCCACCAGCGGCGTTTTCCAGGCGGATGCCATATCTGACTGTTGATTTGTTTGTTCAACCATCGTTTCAATGGTTTCGACAATTTGTTGTCGCATCATCACTCTCTTCGGACCGGCTGCGCAGTCATGCATAAGGATGATTATCTGTTTCCCATATCTCCCCCCGCCCCCACATGCCAGTACGCCGCCTCTTCCTGCATGATTCGATCCATGATGGCCCGCCGGCTTTCGCCCACCTCGTCCAGGATTGCCTTTCGGGCGCCAGAGACGTCATGGGCCTGCAGCCGATCGATCAGTCGGGCGTGGATCTCTTCGAGACTTTTTCCCGCGTGGCGGATCACCATGAAGCGGGCCAGCCTGTCGTGTATACCCCGCAGGGCCAGGGCCAACTCCTGGTTGCCGGATGCCTGGGCCAGCAGGTAGTGGAACCGCCTGTTTTCATCGGTGTAGCGGGTGTAAGCCTGGTCGTCGTCTCCGGTGTAACCGGCGTGAACCTTTTTGAGTGCCGCCAGCTGGGCATCCGTGATGGTCTCGGCGGCCCGTTCCACGGCGGCTGTCTCAAGAATCTCCCGCAGTTCCAGCATGTCCCGCAGCGCTTTCAATGTGATCTGGGTGATAAAATATCCGGAGCGGGGCTTGATGGTGATCAGCCCTTCCTGGTTGAGCATCTGCAGCGCATCGCGCACCGGGGTCACGCTGGTGCCGAACCGGGCCTTGAGGTCGTCGACGGCCATCCGTTCGCCGGGTTTGCGGTGCCCCAGAATGATTTCACTTCTCAGGGTGGCGTAAATCTGGTTTTTGGATGTGCGCACGTTGGTTTTTTGAGGCATCGGGGGCTCCATGGTTTAGCGATTGCGTGTGATTTTCGATATGAACCTGTTTCAAAAATAAGGATCAGGGTTCAGGGCAAGGCATGCAACGGCGAAAAAGCGCAGCATACAGTTAGTATGTGAGCATGTTGAGCCGTTTCATAACGCTGCCATGGGCACTTAGACTATTTTTGAGATCAGGTTCAGGGTCCTTTTTAATATCAGTAACCGGCATATGTGCAACAATAAAATTGACTTTTAGGTTTCCACAAAATAGTAATTGATATAACTTAAATTAAAATTGATATATCAAAAAAGAGGTGACACATGATACCAACCCATGAAAACCGGTTGACCAGCGCCCGCTATTCCCGCATGGGCCATCAGGAATGCGATCGCATCCACATCGGAACGCTCGAGATTCTCGAACGCACCGGTGTGGATGTCCACGACGAAAAAGCCCGGGAGATTCTGGTGGCCGGCGGCGCTTCGGCCGACGGCATCCGCATCCGCATCCCCGAAACCATGGTGACCCGGGCGCTGGCCTCGGCGCCGCGCCGCCTTACCCTGTACGACCGCCAAAAAAACCCTGCCATCCGGGCCTGGGGATATAATACCTACTATGGCGGCGGTTCGGACTGCCTGACCGTGTTGGACCATCATACGGGCAAACGCCGGGGGCCGGTTCTCGAGGATGTCGTGGCCGCCGCCACGGTGATGGACGCACTTCCCGAAATCGATTTTGTGATGTCCCTGTTCCTGCCCAAGGACGTGGACCAGCGCATCTACGACCGCTACCAGATGGAAGTGATGCTCAACCACACCACCAAGCCCATTGTGTTCGTCTCGCCGGATTTCGAGGGCTGTGTGGCTGCCGTTGAGATGTGCGAAGCCGTGGCCGGGGGCCCGGATGCCTTCCGGCGTTTTCCCTTTGCCACCTGCTACATCAACGTGACATCCGGATTGGTGGCCAACCAGGAGGCCCTGCAAAAGTGCATCTATCTGGCCGAAAAAGGGCTGCCTCAATTGTGGATCCCCTTGAATGCCGGCGGCGTCAACTCACCGGCCACGATTGCCGGATGTATGGCCTCCATGAACGCCGGCATCCTCTTAGGGGTGGTGATCTCGCAACTGGTCCGCGACGGTTCGCCCATTGCCGTCCCGGGCTGGAACGGCGGCCCCTATAACCTGAAAACCATGGTGGGCAACTACGTGCTGGCAGACGAGCAGGGTGTGCCCACCAGCATGGGCAAACACTACGACCTTCCCGTTTTTGGTTTGGGCGGCTCCACCGATGCCAAGATGCTGGACCACCAGGCCGGCATGGAATGCACCATTAGCCTGATGACCGCCCTGCTCCACGGCGCCAACATCGTCCACGATGTCGGTTTCATGGACTCGGGCCTTCAGGGCTCGCTTCAGCTTCAGGTGATGGCCAACGAGACGATTGGATTTTTGCGCGCCGCCACCCGGGGCGTCGTGGTGGATGACGAAACCCTGGCCCTGGATGCCATCGACGAGGTGGGGCCCACGGGCAGCTTTCTGCAGCATCCCCATACCATGCGCCACTACAAGGAGCCGTTCTACTCCAAGCTTTTCGACAAGGGGCCTTACTCCCTGTGGGAAAAGAACGGCCGGTTGACTCTTGAAGACAAGGCTTCCAGGGAAGTGGATCGGATCCTGGAAACGCATACCGTCAATTCTTTGCCCGAAGATGTCCAGAAAAAGATCAAAGCCATCGTGAAACGGGAACAGGATTGGATTGATGGGAAAAAGAAGTGATTTTTTGTACGTTCAATTTCAGAGTTAAATTCTAAAA
Source organism: Desulfosarcina sp. (assembly GCF_033791525.1). Lineage (GTDB taxonomy): Bacteria > Desulfobacterota > Desulfobacteria > Desulfobacterales > Desulfosarcinaceae > Desulfosarcina. Next base: position 1,069 of record NZ_JASJGN010000291.1, on the reverse strand, counting down.
ATATATATCTTAGTTGCTTAAGTGTTAAGTGTTCAGGGTTAAGTATTCAGGGTTAAGTGTTCAGTGTTCAGTGTTCAGGGTTCAGGGTTCAGGGTTCAGGAGTCAGGGTTCAGGGTTCAGGGTTCAGGAGTCAGGAGCCCGAATAAGGAGGTTGCCTTCGGCTGCGTTATATTTAAAATACGCAGGAGCGAGGCGACAACAACGCCATTCTAAATTCTGACTCCTGGCTCCTGGATTCTTGTTACTATCTCAACCCATTTTGGCAATGTGATGTCCCAACAGGAGGATAGCCCATGTCCGACGACAAGCATTTTTTTCTCAGGGAGTCCTGGATCTACGACAAAAAGGTGTCCCGAAAAATCCGCGAGGACGCGGCAGATGGTTTCGACACCCGCTGCCTGCATGCCGGATTCAACCCCATGCAGAACCAGAATGACTTCAGGTCATTCGTGCCGCCATTGGTGCAGTCCATCACCTTCCCCTACGAGACGTTCGACAAAATTCCCTGTCCGGTGTACGGCCGCACCCGGACGCCCACCAACACGGTGCTGGAGGAGCGTCTTGCCTCTCTTGAAGGGGGCGAGGCCTGCCTGACGGCTGCTTCCGGGTCCCAGGCCCTGTTCAACCTGATCTTCACGATCGCCCGTCCCGGCGACAATGTGGTCACCTCTCTGAATGTCTTCGGCGAGGGATACAAGCAGGCGGTGACGATTTTTCCGGAACGATGCCACGTTCAATTCAGATTCGTTGAGGATCCGGCCGATGCGGCCAGCTGGGACCGTCAGATCGACGAAAAAACCCGGTTGGTGTGGGTGGAGACCCCCAGCAACCCCTGCCTGTTCGTTACCGACATTCAGGCCGTGGCCGACGTGGCCCACGCCAAGGGGGTGCCGCTGATGGTCGACAACACTACGGCCACCGCCGCGCTTCAGCGGCCCATGGATATGGGGGCGGATATGGTGATGCTCTCCATCTCCAAATTCATGGCCGGCAACGCCACCATTCTCGGCGGTGCCCTGGTGGGGCCGGAACCGCTGGTGGAGGACATTCGCTGGAACACCACCGAGTT
>NZ_JASJGN010000290.1:0-13444 GCF_033791525.1 Desulfosarcina sp. | reverse complement strand
ATAAATGGCTTGGGATTGGTAAAAGTTAAACCGTCAACAACAGCAACCCGGCGGGGTTCCACCGCAAATGCACGATATCGTCAATCAGTTGAAAAAACTCAAACCGCCGGGCGGCACGCTGCTGATTATCGTTGTCATCGCTGCGCTGATGATCGGTTACTCTGTCTTTTTTACCATCGAGTCCGGTTCGGTTGGGGTGGTTCAACGTTTCGGCAAGTTTGTGCGAATCGCCGAGCCGGGTCCCAACTTCAAACTGCCCTTCGGTATCGAAAAAGTCACCAAAGTTCGTCAGGACCGCGTCTACAAGGAAGAGTTCGGCTTTCAGTCGGATCGCAACGAGAGTGATGGCAGGTACGCATCGGCCTCGGACACGGCCAACATTTCCCTGATGCTCACCGGCGACCTGAACGTGGCGGTGGTTCCGTGGATCGTCCAGTACAAGATCAAGGATCCTGACAACTACCTGTTCAAGGTGAAGGATGCCAATGGCTTGTTGCGCGACCTTTCGGAATCCAGCATGCGGCTGGTGGTTGGGGACAGAAGTATCAATGAGGTGATTACCAAGCGCGATGAGATTGCCGTGGAAGCGCATCGGGTGCTCCAGATTGAGTTGGACAAGGCGGAAACGGGCATCAATGTGGTCACCGTGGAAATGAAGAAAACCAATGTGCCCACGCCGGTGCAGGCTTCATTCAATGAAGTCAACCAGGCCACGCAGGAAAAAGAAAAGATGATCTACCAGGCCCGGGAAGACTACAACAAGGCCATCCCGGCCGCCAAGGGTGAAGCGGAACGGACCATCAAAGCCGCCGAGGGTTATTCCCTTGACCGGGTCAACCGGGCCCAGGGTGATGCCTCCCGATTCAAGGACCAATACAGCGAATACGTCAAGGCCAAGGACGTGACCAAGCGACGGCTATATCTGGAATCGCTGAAGGAGCTGCTGCCCAAGATCGACCGGAAATTCATCGTGGATGCCGACCAGAAGAACATCCTGCCTCTCTTGAACCTTGGAAACAATGGTGGTGAATCAAAATGAAAATAAAAGCATTGCTGGCCATTGCCGGCTTACTGGTATTGACCCTGTACGTCTGCGCGTATACGGTGGACGAAACCGAGCAGGTGGTGATCACCCGGTTCGACAAGGTCCAGCGGACGATAACAACACCGGGACTAAAGTTTAAACTCCCGGTTATCGAAAAAGCACTGGTTTTCCCCAACAACCTGCAGGAATGGGACGGCGATCCGGGGCAGATCCCCACCAAGGACAAGACCTACATCTGGGTCAACACCTTTGCCCGCTGGAAGATTGTCGACCCCGTCCTCTTCTTCAAGACAGTCGGATACGTGAGCCGGGCACAGCAGCGGCTGGATGAAATCATCGATCCGACGGTGAGAAACTTCATCACCTCCAACCGCCTCATCGAAGCGGTTCGAAACAGCAACCGCGAACTGGACACCTTCGAGGATTTGGGTGATGACGCCAATCAGGAGACACACACAGACAGGCCGGCCAGATTTGCTCAGGTGTACGTCGGCCGCGACAAAATCGACACCGGCATTCTCACGCAGGCTAAACCTAAACTGTCCAATTTCGGCATTGAACTGGTGGATGTCAAAATCAAGCGGGTCAACTATGTCGAAGAGGTCAGAAAATCCGTCTACGACCGGATGATTGCCGAGAGAAAACAGATTGCCCAAAAATTCAGGTCCGAAGGAAAAGGCGAGGCCCAGAAGATCCTAGGCGAAAAAGAGCGGGAATTAAAGCGCATCGAATCGGAAGCCTACCGGACCGCCCAGGAAATTAAAGGTAAGGCCGATGCCGAGTCAACGCGACTTTACGCAGAGGCTTACGGACTGGATCCGGAATTTTATTCCTTCATAAAAACGCTCGAAGTATACAACGAAGCGCTCTCCGAAAACAGCTCGATTATCCTGTCTACGGACTCTGAGATCTTCAAATACATGAAGGGTTACGAAGGGAACACGTCGAGTAGGCCGTAGCGGCAATTAAATCAAAAGGAAGCAAAAGCACCGACGCGCGCTATGTCGGTGCTTTTTTTATGGGTGCCCATCACAGAAGGTCGAAGGAATCATTATTTACCCTTTCGTCTCTGATGCCGCGTGCGGGCCAACAGCTTTCGGTGCTTATGCTTACGCATCTTTTTTCTTCGTTTCTTGATCACGCTGCCCAACCGATCACCCCCATTCATAATAAATTATCTGAATAAACCCGTTCTTTTATATCATCGTGCTTAACTTGTCCATATTTATTTGATTCGTGTTTCCGATCAACCGCCCGGCTATGTGATCCTGCAGTCAACGCTGCCGGCCACAAAGAAAACAGTCCTTTTGCCTTACGGGTCCACCCGATTAAGCCATTGATCCTTGATATGGGGTATGCTACAGGAATTTAATGGAAAAAATGCTGGGTATCTCCACATTCAAGGACGATGAACTGACCATTGTCAACAATGCCGTGGCCATGGCCGAAGAAGTGGTCAGCAACCACTATAAAATGTCCGCAAGCCAGTGGTTGCGCCCAAAATATGATGTCAAAACCCTCTCCGATCTGGCCGAAGATGAAATCGTCACCGGTCCCTTCGCCCAAATCATTCGATATGAAGGCAAACTGAAAGGCGGGGTCTTGGGCTCAAGCGCATATGATTTCTATAAAATATGTATTCAGGATCATTCCATCCTTGAAATTCTTACGAAGCGTCCGGAAATTGAGCTCTCTCCTTTCGCCCTGTATGTGGTCACCCATGAATTGGTCCATATCGTTCGCTTCAGCCGCTTTCAGCAGAACTTCAATGCCAGCGAGGTTGAAAAGCTGATTGAAGAGCGCCGGGTACACGGCATCACCCACGACATTCTTGATCCCCTGAAGACCCCAGGACTGGGTGCCGTACTTGATTTTTACGGCACCTGGCGCCCCCCCTTCGATGGGTTAAAAACCATCCCTTAATTTTCGCCGGCATTTTCTTGACAAGCACGAAAACTGACATATATTTAAGCATTCATTCAGTCGAGACACATAATTTTATTTAATTTTTGCAATACGTTACTGGAGAATTGAACCATGCCGCTCTACGAATACCAATGTGCGGAGTGCGGAGGAATAGAAGAGGCAATTCAGAAATTTTCAGATGCTCCATTGACCGTTTGCCGGCATTGCTCGGGAAAGCTGAACAAACTGATTTCCCAAAGCAGCTTCCATCTGAAAGGAACCGGTTGGTATGTAACGGACTATTCCAAAAAGCCAGCAGCTGCGTCCAGCGGCAAAAATTCTGATCCAGCCACCACTGACACTAAAACCAGCAGTACCGGCAGCTCTGAATCGAAAGCCACAACAGGTGAGGATTGATTTCTGTGGTCCCGATGATGTCCTCCCGGCCTCATCCACTGATGCTGATCGTCAAAGCGACTCAAAAATAGAAAGAAACTGGCGGTTTCCGCATATAAAAAAGGACCTCCACTCTTTACAAACCATGACGTGTGATTAGATTATTGAATCTTTCGGCTTCCTGAGAACAAATCAGCGTATGCGACGACATTTGTTTAAAATAAGGTCAAGATGACTGACCTAGTTTAAAATAGTTGTGAGGCTTTGTTTTTTGGTGATCAACACAAGTTCTAAACTTAAAAGGAGAGAAGGAAACATGAAACTCAGACCATTGCAGGATCGAATTCTGGTGCAGCGCGTCGAAGAGGAGACCACGACCAAAGGTGGCATTATCATCCCGGATACCGCTAAGGAAAAACCGGCTGAAGGCAAAGTCAAGGCCGTAGGTAATGGTAAGGTTGGTGATGACGGCAAGCGTGTGGCACTGGAGATCAAGGTCGGCAACCGAATTCTGTTCGGAAAGTACTCTGGAACCGAGGTGAAAATCGACGGTGAAGAGTATCTGATTATGCGTGAAGACGACGTGCTCGGCGTCATTGAGTAAGGATTACCCAACTAACGTTAGATATGGAGGTTACGAAAAATGGCTGGTAAAGTAATTAAATATGATATGAAAGCCCGCGAAGCGATGCTCAACGGCGTCAAGGCGCTTGCCGATGCAGTGGTTGTCACCTTAGGCCCCAAGGGCAGAAACGTCGTTATTGATAAGTCATGGGGTTCCCCTACCGTTACGAAAGACGGCGTCACCGTTGCCAAGGAGATCGAACTGGAAGACAAGTTTGAAAACATGGGCGCCCAGATGGTAAAGGAAGTGGCCAGCAAGACCAGTGATATGGCCGGAGATGGAACCACCACCGCAACTGTTCTCGCTCGCGCCATTTATGAAGAAGGGCAAAAGCTGGTTGCTGCCGGCAACAATCCCATGGCCATTAAACGCGGCATCGACAAAGCTGTTGAAGTGGCCGTTAAAGAGCTTCACAAGATGAGCAAGCCGACCAAGGATCAGCGAGAGATCGCTCAGGTGGGAACCATTTCCGCCAACAATGACGAAACGATCGGCAACATTATCGCCGAGGCCATGAACAAAGTTGGCAAGGAAGGCGTGATCACCGTAGAAGAAGCCAAAGGCATGGAGACCAACCTGGACGTGGTTGAAGGTATGCAGTTCGACCGCGGCTATCTCTCCCCCTATTTCGTGACCGATCCCGAAAAGATGGTCGTTTCGCTGGAAGACCCCTACATTCTCATCAATGAGAAAAAAGTCAGCAACATGAAAGACCTTCTGCCGGTGCTCGAGCAGGTGGCCAAGATGGGCAAACCGCTGGTCATCATCGCCGAAGATGTTGATGGTGAAGCCCTGGCGACCCTGGTCGTGAACAAGCTGCGCGGCACCCTTCAGGTTGCCGCCGTCAAAGCCCCCGGCTTCGGTGACCGCCGAAAAGCCATGCTGGAAGACATCGCCATTCTCACCGGCGGTCAGGTGGTTTCCGAAGATCTGGGCATCAAACTGGAGAGCCTGACACTCGCCGATCTGGGCAAATGTAAACGCATCTCCATCGATAAAGACAACACCACCATCGTTGACGGTGCCGGTGCGCGCTCCGCATTGGAAGGGCGTGTCAAACAGATCCGTGCGCAGATCGATGAGACCTCTTCCGACTACGATCGTGAAAAACTGCAGGAACGCCTGGCCAAACTGATCGGCGGTGTGGCCGTGATCAACGTCGGCGCGGCAACTGAAACCGAAATGAAAGAGAAGAAAGCCCGCGTTGAAGACGCACTCAATTCAACCCGTGCCGCGGTTGAAGAAGGCATCGTTCCCGGTGGCGGCGTCGCTTTGGTTCGCACCCTTTCTGCACTGGACAAGATCAAAATCAAAGCCGACCAGAAATTGGGAGTCAAGGTGGTCATGCGTGCCATTGAAGAACCCCTGCGCCGGATCGCCGGCAACGCCGGTTTCGAAGGCAGCGTGGTTATCGACAAAGTCAAAAACTCCGAAGGTGCCGTGGGTTATAATGCGGAAACCAATACGTATGAAGATCTCATCGCAGCCGGTGTTATCGACCCCACCAAGGTGGTTCGTTTCGCCCTTCAGAATGCTGGCAGCGTGGCATCGTTGATGCTCACCACCGAGGCCATGATTGCCGACAAACCCGACGACAAAGCAGCTGACCCGATGGCTGGCGCCGGCGGTGGCGGTGGCATGGGCGGCATGGGCGGCATGGGCGGCATGGGCGGTATGATGTAACCCATCGTCCCACCCCACTCCAGATCCTGTAAAGATAAAAAGCTCCCGCATTGTTATCGTGCGGGGGCTTTTTGTTTAGCCTCGCTGCCGCGTATAACCCACCGTTGTATAAAAAACATCAAAGTCATTAACTTAAGCCTTCTGTGGTCTTAAAACGACCCTTTCGGGGTCGATATCGCTATGGCTATCGGGATCGAAATCAATGTCCTGGCCATGTTTGTCGATTTCGATAGCGATCCCGATAGCCATAGCGTTTGGCTCTCCCAACATGAAAGCTTCTTAAGTTAACGACATTGTAAAAAACATGGCAAGGAGCTGTTAGCTATGGCCTTGACAATCCATCAGAAATCAGGTTAGTGAAAAACATCCAAACTTTATAGACAACGGTGGTTGGCTATTATTTCTCATTACCAGGCGCCTCACCCGTCATATCCGTATTCGCAGCCCGATGTTATGAAAAAGGTTGATTGTTTTTCCTAAAGATTTCTTCATCGATGGCCGATAAGATAGTTGGAGAAACCCATAAGCATATTCAAAGCGGTCAGATCCATAATGGATTAAATGCTTACTGGAATAAATATAAAATGGTCAATCATTGCTTTCATGCCACCTAAAGATGAGGTTTCTGATGAATCGCAGAATTAATTCAATCGCTCTTATTTCCGTTTTTCTGCTCCTGCCCCTGCTGTTTTTATCGCCCTCAACAGCAGCAGACAAGATCGACGTGGTCGAAAGCCAGACGGGGTTTTACTACACGATCCAGAAAGGTGACACCCTTTGGGATCTGTCAAACCATTTCAACGATTCTCCCTGGTTGTGGCCGGAATTGTGGGAAGGCAACGACCAGATCTCCAATCCTCACTGGATCTTCCCCGGAGAACGAATCCGCCTTTACAGAAAGTCGGGCTCTCAGGCCATTACGCAGACCGAGGCCGTTAAACCCGCTGCCGAAATCCAACCCGTTGCCGTTGCACTGGTGAAACCCGCTGAGGGCAAAAAGGGGACCACACCGTATTTCGTGTTTCCATCCATCGACCGCGTCGGATTTATCAGAAAACCCCCTGTTTTGCCCTCGGGAACCATTTTTGCGGTTCAAGGTAGAAAAGTGATGATCAGCGAAGGGGATGTGGTCTACATCCGGCCTGCAGACGATGCCGCAGGAGGCATTCTCATTCCCGGAAGCCGGCACACGGTTTTCAGGCTGATGGAACCGACGGATGATCCTCTGGCGACAGAAACGATCGGCACCCAGCATTATCTTCTGGGCATCGTGGAAGTGACTGAAAAAGATACGGATATGGTCCTTGCAAAGGTCCTGAAGTCATTTCGAACCATACGGGTGGACGATCTGTTGATGCCGTTCAACGAGCGGCATTCCAAAATTGAACTCAAACCGAGCATCCCCGGTATCGATGGACGAATTATCATCTCCGAAGATCATACGGATTTGACCGGTGATTATACGGTGGTGTTCATCGATAAAGGCCGCGCGGACAACCTCGACGTCGGGCAGCAATACAGCATTTACACTAAACAGAAAATCGTCCTGGAAAAGGACGAAATCAGCTCAATAAACCTGCCACCGGTAGACTTTGGCACTTTTCTCATCCTGCATACAGAGCAGACCACATCCACGGTGGTCATTACCAGTACGGCAAAAGTCATCTGGCCCGGAGAACGATTCAGAACGCCAATCAATTAAAAATCAGACACCTGCATTGCCATTAGACAAAGCCTGCCCTTCCCGGGGCAGGCTTTTCGTATTAAGCGTCTGTGCAAAAACCGTTTGATCGTCACCCAAAATCGTTTTTTGAGGTGACCCGAAGCACTTCCTGATAGGTGGTGATGCCTTCCATCAGTTTCTCAACGGCGCTCGCGCGCAAAGAAGCCATGCCCTCCGCTCGTGCCGTTTCCGCCAGGGCGGCCAGATCCGCATCCGGAACGGTCTGAGCTTTGATGGCATCGGTATAAGGAAGCACTTCATGGATGGTGGTTCTTCCCAGATAACCGGTCCCTCGGCATTTCTGGCACCCTTTGCCATGGTATAGGGACAGGTTGCCGGACTTACCGGTTTCCAGCCCCAGCGCCCGGAGTTTGGCCGCATCGATTTCGATGGGCACTTTGCAGACATTGCATATTTTTCGAACCAACCGCTGAGAGAGAATGCCCCTGAGTGTCGCCTGAATCAGAAAAGCAGGAACCCCCAAATCCATCAACCGGACAATCGATGACGGGGCATCGTTGGTGTGCAGGGTCGACATCACCAAATGGCCGGTGAGCGCCGCCTGGATTGCGTTTCCCGCCGTTTCCAGATCCCGGAGCTCCCCTATCATGATAATATCGGGATCCTGCCTGAGAATGTTGCGCATGATCGACCCGAAAGTGATTCCCACCTTTGGCCTGACGGCAATCTGGTTGAAATCTTCATGCACCATCTCAATAGGGTCTTCGACAGTGGTGACATTGACCTTCGTGGTGCTGATTTTCCGGAGTGTGGAGTACAGGGTGGTGGATTTCCCGCTGCCCGTGGGTCCGCAAACCAGAACCAGGCCGTGGGGATGGGAAATGATCTGGTTGTACTTTTGCATATCGAGCGATGAAAAGCCCAGACGCTCGAGATCCTGGAACAATATATCCGGGTCCATGACACGCATGACCACCTTCTCGCCGAAGGCCACGGGCACGGTGGACACGCGAATCTCCACCTCCACGTCTTTCTTGCCGGTCTTGATGCGACCATCCTGAGGTCGCCGTTTTTCGGCCATGTCCAACCCGGACAGGTTTTTGATCCGGCTGATGATTGCCGAGTGGACATTTTTGGGCAACTTGTAAACCGTGTGCAACACACCGTCAATCCTCATTCTGACCAGGCTGACGTCCCGCTTGGGTTCAATATGAATGTCACTGGCCTTTTGGTCGAATGCATAAAGGAAGAGGTGGTTGACGGCATTGACCACGTGATGGTCATTGGACGGCAGTTCATCTGCGGATTTGAGCTGGATATACCGCTCGAGATTGCCCAGGTCCACAGTCGGTCCGGAAAACTGATGCTCGGCCGCCGCAATGGATCGCTTAAAACCAAAAAACTCGTCGATGAGTTTGATGATGTCCGACCGGGGGCTCACCACGGCGTGGACCTGCATCTGGCAGGCACGGGTGATATCCTCAAATACGTCAAGGTTAAACGGGTTCGGTGTGGCTACGGTGAGTTTTCCCTGGCTGACCTCCACCGGCAACACCAGGTGATTTTTTGCAAAGGAGATGGGAATGGTGGTGGTGACGACATTCAGGTCAAGCTTCAGCGGATCGATCTTGGCAAAAGGAATTCCCCAGCTTTCCGCAAGGGTTTGAAAAATGGTATCCTCGTCCAGAGTCTTCGATGGATCATCTTTGCGCTTCAGGTTCAAGGCCACAATGGCATCGATGAGGATAAACGGCTTGTCCCGATTTTCATTATAATCGTTGCCGCCCTGTTTAACGCGGCGACGCTCGAACTGTTTAATCAGTTCAAAACGGTTGCCATAAAAGTCCCGTGCCTGCGCGAAGGATATCAAACCCTTTTTTTCAAGCGCAGAAAGGAGGCGTTTTTCGGACAGCTGATCGCTCACGTGCAATTTCCCCCTGCCCTTATGCCGAATGCCAGTTGGCGGTGGTAATGCTCCGGATGACATTTTCGATCCATGCCATGGTTCGAACGACGGATCGCTGATTTTCCGGGGTACCACTGATTTCGGACAACTGATAGCCATATTCGCTGATTTGTCTGAGCAGGCCCACATCATCACGTGTCCCCACCCGTCCGACACCGCGAACAATTATTTTCAGGTGCTGCAGAAAAACCGGCAGGTAGGTTGCAGCTCTAAGCGTGCGATAGATGCCCGCTTTCGGATCGCCATATTCGTTCAATGCGGAGACCAGAATAAGGTGTGCGGTTTTACCCGACAGCAGGGAAAGAAAGATGAAGATCTCACGCTCAAGAAACAGCAGGTGGCGAACGGATGGCGCCTGTTTGCCAGGTTTGGTAGCATTTAAAAGCGCAACCATTTTCTCATGAATGGTAACCACTTTACTGGAGAACCGATACTCCACCGAATCGATCCGAAACTGTGCATAGTGCACCACGTTCCTATCCAATCCGTTGCGGACGTTGAGGACCTCTTCCGGCGTCATTTCGATATCGACATCAAGCTCCTTGTTGTATGTCCTGAGCAGGATGTTGGCCAGCATGATTGCATTCCGATCCGAGGGTTCCACCCGATCGGGATGCCGGCAGAAATCGGCCAACAAAAAACGCAGCGCGTGTTTGGGCCGCTTGATGCGGCTGATCAGGTGCTGCAGGGCATTGAGGAAGGAAACCCGATTGGTCCGGCCTTTCAGCACTTTGAAATAACACCATAACAATTCAAAGGAGTGGTTCCCGTGTCGTGCCAGTTCATCGATCATCGGTTCGAATGTTTTGCGGATGAAGTTTCCCTGTCCATCAAACAGCTTCTCGATTAACAGCGTTATTTTTTCTGTGTCATGCATAGGGATCTTGAAGGCATGGGAGACGGCCTGAAGGTTTTTTTCATTGCGGCGTTTGACCAACTGATCGATCACCATCAACTGCCGCTCCGTGTCACGGCTCTCCTTCCCCAAAGACAAGATGGTGAGAAGTTCAGCATTCACAGTGCCAATCATGGTCGATTTACCATCTACATGCACCTGTATGGCATCCCGTCGCACGGTAACAGCGTCCAGCGCCTCGCCATCAACCTTGTAAATCCCTGCCCGCAGCATGTTTGCCAGCAGCGGCGCCATCTTTTGTAAAACGACCTTATTTTCAAGTGCATTCAGGATTAAACTATAGGTATGCAGCTGTTTCAAAAAGGTTTCTGCCCCCATCCCGTCGTAGTCGTTCAAAATGGCGACTGCCGCATCGTCGTGAAGGTCCTGATCCTCGGTCAACTCCTGATGAATCAGCTGCATCGCCTGTTGCTTCAGGTTGCTCACATTGGTGTCTTTGGCTGGATCGATGTCAGCGGATAAGAATCTGCGGTCGGTCATTCTTTATCTCCATCTGATTGAATTCGCTTGGGATTTTTCCTGTCTAAATGCATTGGGCATACGACTGACAAGCGCGAATCATTTAAAAAGCAAACCGAACACGCTGAAAACAGCAACCGATTTTTTCCGGTTCGGCGTCGCCGAAATTCAGGTGCCTGCTATCGCTTTGTATATTCACGGGCAGCATATCACAGAGCGTCGGAAAAAGCCATTCCCAGTTTCGACCCGTGTTTCTGAGTTAGGCTTTTTTTCCAGTCAGTTACGGCACCAAGAGTGGCCTTGCGGCAACGAAAGGGACCGATCGAAAACGGGTGTGATCCAAATCACCAGGTAAAGATCATAGTGATAGTATTGTCCCCTCAACATGTTATTACTCCGCTCATATTGCCTAAGTGCCTCATCGTGCCAACCCTAATGGTTGAAAATTGACTTACACGCTTGCAGCTTCAATCCCGGCTAAGCCGCGGAGACGGCTGTCGGCCTTATGCAAATTTAAGTTTTTTTAAATATTTGCCAAGTAGGTCCCCTGGCAACACTCAGATGTTTTAAGGAGGCACGATGATGAATCGGAACTTGAAGGGTTTACTGGATCGAATTGGAGAGGAATACAAGCCAATGATTCTGAAAGGATCTCGCCATTACCTCGAAGTCAGGGTCGGCGAACAGGCACAGAAGCTGGGAGTTGCCGATTTAGAGGAAAGATATAAATATAGCTGTGTAATCGTCCCCTTGAAAGCCCCCCAGAAAGGCATGAAAGTTCGTATCGATGGGCGCACGTTTGTCAACTATGCAGAGCATGCATCCGGTATTGCCTTTCCCGGGCATATAGCCAGAGAGGCCGGGCGATCGTTCAAGCGCTTTATTCCCAATGACAGCATGATCTGCAATTTTACCTGATCGAGAACTGGCGGCCATCCGATTTTCGTTAACGGATCAGACGGCATCCAGGTGGCACCAACGCCGAAGGCAAACCGGAGAATTGATCATGGCTGGCCACCCGGAGGGAACTGGGAAAGGATCATGTCCACGATTTTCCGGATCTCCTCGGCGGCTTCTCCAGGCGTTTTATGGTTTCTCAGCCGGAAAACACCCACCCCCCGCCACATCAAGGCACTCGTGCCTGCTGAATAAATATCGATGGTCAGGCGGCTCTCGTCATATTGCCGGATGCGCGTTTCGGTACCGACGCCCCCATACCAAGGATGATAGTAGCTTCCCACGCCCATAGTCGAGTAATAGGTGTCGCTTTGAATTTTCTGCTCGATGGCCAGATGATAGGTCAGATATAGATCCGACTGCCCCTGAGATGGGCTGATGTTTCGACTCGCCAGATGGGCCTCGACAGCATGGCGGATGCGTTTATCCAGCAGTGGGTTGTCGATGCGGATGTCCCCGGTAGCATCCTGAACCGGGTCTCGCCATTGCCAGGTGCCGAAGCGTGACATATCCGCATTGGGGTCATAATCCTGGCTCACCTGAACGGTGGCGCAGCCGGCAAAGGCCACAACGGCCAAAAAAGTGACTGTCGAGATTCTCATCATTTCCTCCACGGTTTACGAAACAACCCTCCTACACGGTTGACGGCCGGTCGAATCACGATTCTGCCACGCTTTTGAACCGCGATAGCGAGCGTACTCCCCGCGGCGTGCCGGAGCGAAGCAGGGATCCCGCTCACCGGGGCCACGAGGAGGTCTCAATCAACGTCCTCCTGATAGGATGCCCGTGACCATTAATCAAATGCGGTAATCACGGCTGCCACCATCGACAATGCCGCTTTCTCGACGATGGATGAATTGACAGCATCATGTTCAACGGGTATTATTTTTTCATCCCCTTCTTGCGAGAACGCGGAATACAACTTGGTGGTCGGGCATCTGTTTACCGGCGACACCCTTGTTTGTGGGTGACGCCGGACGCACCGATCGGAAAGACGGATCGCTCGACCGTCTCATCTGGAGCCTCAAGACTAAACTCCTTGGGCTTGAGGATGATACCCGCATCTGGCCCGGCCACGATTACGGCAATCGGCCGAATACCACCATGGGCCATGAAAAAAAGGAGAACCCGTATATCACCGATTTTATCCTCGACCCCTGAACCGCGTTCACTCGGTCTTAACCGACAAAAGATGAGGCAGTTGCCATGAAATCCCTTCACGTCAATTTCAACGAAGCGACCCAGGCCGTTGAGCCCATCGACAACGCTTTCCAGGAGCCCTGGGATGATGTATGCGATAGGTTCAATAACGATGTAAGGCGAATCAAAACGGTATCAGACCCAAAGGGCTACAACGCCATTTATGCCTGTTATGATGAAAACAATCAGCCGGTTTACTTTCTGGTGGAAGAAAGCGACGTGCTGACAAAATTGCGTCAACGAACATTTCTCCACAAACTCGGCCGGACGCGGACGGCAGGGTCTCTGAAAAAAGATTAACCTGAAATCAAAGCGGAATGCAGTTCGTGGACAAGGCGGGTCGAGGGTCTGATACTTTTGCCCAATCTGAGCGATTGTCGAGCTTGCCGCAGATTCAAGGCAGATGTCGTCGCGCTATAGTGGACTATGCGCGGCGATAGCTAACGCCGAAGATAGGGTGATCCGCCTGAGGCGGATAAAGATCGGCAAACCCAATCGGTTTCACCTTATTGAATACAACCATCGATGCTACCCAACCGTGATCGTTACCCATCGACCTTCTTCGAGAAAGGTGAATCGCTCAGTTTGGGTCTTGGTATGGGGGCTTT